>NZ_CP041241.1:644558-966837 GCF_013488225.1 Sinorhizobium mexicanum
GGTATGCATCGGTATTGCTTGCCAATCACGGCCCGGTCGTGGCCGGCGACAGCCTCGAGGCGGCTGTGTTCGCCACCGAAGAGCTGGAGGAAACGGCAAAGCTCTATCTGCTGTTGCGCAATCTCAATCCGCGGTATCTCAGCCCCCAGCAGGTGGATGACCTCGCGAAAACCTTCGGGCTCGATCTCCCATCACGCAGCGATCGTGAAGGGCACGATCACGGCTGAACCTGGCGGCGAAACAGTGCGTTAGCCGTATAAGCGGGCAAGGTGTCTCTGCATTCATTCCTCGCAAGAAACGTCTTGCAATCCGCGTGCGCCGCACAAGAAGCCGCGCATTTTTGACGCGCTGCCGCGACGAACTGCGCTTGACGGCCTCCTTCTTTGCGGGGTCTATTTGTATGACTGATCCGGTGGACCAACCAGTGGATCAGTTGGGAGGTGAGACGCAGTGAATGGCAGTCCCATACTCACGCAAATGCCGAAGATCGGGCGGAGCCTCGAACGTCGCACCGCGCGTGACGTGATTGCCGACAAGCTGATGGTTCTCGTTGCGACCAACATGCTGCATCCCGGCGACGAGCTTCCGGGCGAGCGCGAACTCGCCAATGTGCTCCATGTCAGCCGTGAGACCGTGCGCGGCGCCATCCAGACGCTCGCCGCGCGTGGCATCATCGAGGTTTCCCAAGGTAGCCGCAGCCGGGTCGCCAATGTCGACCTCAGCGACGTGACCGTGACGATCGCCTCGCCGAACGCCATCGATAGCTACGATCTCGAGGCGGTTCACGCCGCGAGGCTGCATATCGAGCTGAAGGTCGTAGGTGACGCCGCCGAAAACATCGACGAGGATACGCTCCGCAAGCTGGAGAGCCTGCTCGAAGCGCAGCGGCTCGGCGGCGGCGACGCCATGCGATTCCTGATCTGCGATCGTGAGTTCCATGTGGCGATCTATCGGGCTTGCGGCAATCCGCTGCTCTCAGACTTCGTCACTGATCTCTACACCTACATGATGAACTACCGGCGCAGTGCCATGTCGCGGCCCGGCGCGATCGACGCCAGCTACAAGGATCACAGCGAGATCGTGGCAGCGCTTGCCCGGCGCGACCGTGAGGCCGTCGTCGCGGCGTTTCGCCATCATCTCATGCGAATCTACGAGACGACGAAGGAATTGCTCGTCGAGCACGGCCGAGCGGAAAAGCCGACAGGCAAGGGTGAAAAGACACGCTGAACCCGGAATGTCCCGGGCGGAATACGGAGGTTCACGCGAATGCATGTCATGGTCATAGGTGCAGCGGGAATGATCGGCCGCAAGCTGGTCGAGAAACTCGCCGCAGAGCCGGATGCCCTCGGCTACGAGATCACCCGGCTCACGTTGGTGGACGTGGTCGAGGCACCCGTACCCGCGACACTTTCCGCGACTTCGACCGCGCCGGCAGTCGATCTTTCTTCCGAGGGCGGCGCAGAACGGCTCATTGCGTCACGGCCGGACGTTATTTTTCATCTGGCGGCGATCGTTTCCGGCGAAGCCGAGGCCGATTTCGACAAAGGTTACCGCGTTAATCTCGACGGCACGCGTTCGCTGTTTGAGGCGATCCGCCACGAAAACCGCAACGGACCCTACTTCCCGCGTCTCGTCTTTGCCTCGTCGATTGCCGTCTTCGGCCAGCCTTTCCCGGAAAAGATCGGGGACGAATTTTTCACGACCCCGCTGACGAGCTACGGCACGCAGAAGGCCATTTGCGAATTGCTGCTCGCCGACTATACGCGTCGGGGCATCTTCGACGGCATCGGCATCCGTCTCCCGACCATCTGCGTCCGGCCCGGCAAGCCCAACAAGGCGGCGTCGGGCTTCTTCTCGAACATTCTGCGCGAGCCGCTGGTCGGGCAGGAGGCGGTGTTGCCGGTGGACGAGAACGTCCGCCACTGGTTCGCAAGCCCGCGTTCGGCGGTCGGTTTTTTCGTCCATGCGGCGCGCATGGACACCGCAAGCATCGGGCCGCGGCGCAACCTGACCATGCCGGGACTGTCGGCACTGGTGGGCGAGGAAATCGCCGCGCTCGGACGGGTTGCCGGCGAGAAGGCGGTACGCCTTATCCGCCGCGAACCGGATCCGATCATCGCCTCGATCGTCTCCGGCTGGGCCACCGATTTCGATGCCCGCCGTGCAAGCGAGCTCGGCTTTACGGCGGAAAGCAATTTCGACGAAATCATCCGGATCCATATCGAGGACGAACTCGGAGGGAGGATCTGACATGGCGCAAGCGAAAAGGTCGGGCGAAGGAAAGATCGCGCTCGTGACCGGCGGCGGCACCGGCGTCGGTCGAGGGATAGCCAAGGCCTTGAGCATCGAGCGCTACACCCTCGTCATCACCGGCCGCCGGCCTGACGTGCTGGAACGCGCGGCCGGTGAAATTGCGCGGGAGACCGGCGCCGCCGTGCGGGCGATCACCTGCGACGTCGGCAATCCGGCCCAGGTCGCGGCCCTGTTCGCGGCAATCCGGGACGAGTTCGGTCGGCTCGACCTGCTTGTCAACAATGCCGGCTCGAACGTGCCGCCGGTGCCGCTCGAGGATGTGACGTTCGAGCAGTGGAGCGACATCGTCGCGGCGAACCTGACCGGCGCCTTCCTTTGCACCCAGCATGCTTTCCGGCTGATGAAGACCCAGGACCCGCGCGGCGGACGGATTATCAACAACGGCTCCATCTCCGCGACGACGCCGAGGCCGAATTCCGCCCCTTACACAGCGACCAAACACGCGATCACGGGGCTGACGAAATCCACCGCGCTCGACGGGCGGGCCCACGACATTGCCTGCGGCCAGATCGACATCGGCAACGCGGCGACCGACATGACCGAGAAGATGAGCACGGGCGTGCTGCAGGCCAATGGAGAAGTCGCGCCTGAGCCGACCATTCCCGTCGCGCACATCGCCGAGGCCGTCGTCTACATGGCGAGCCTGCCGCTGACGGCCAATGTGCTGACCATGACCGTCATGGCGACGAAGATGCCGCTGGTCGGACGCGGATAGGAGAAATTCCAAAGGTCGCTCGCGGACGGGCAGGGGATGACCGGACGCAAGCGACCAGCATGGCAGATATTGGGAGGAACGCATATGGCAGCCGTGGACTTCGTCGATGTCAGGAAATCGTTCGGTGCCTTTCCCGTCATCAAAGGCGTGAATATCGAGATCGAGGACGGTGAGTTCGTCATCCTCGTCGGCCCTTCCGGTTGCGGAAAATCGACGCTTCTGCGGATGCTGGCGGGACTTGAAAACATCTCCGCGGGCGAAATCCGCATCGGCAACCGCGTGGTCAATTCGCTGCCGCCGAAGGACCGCGACATTGCCATGGTGTTCCAGAACTATGCGCTCTATCCGCATATGACGGTTGCCGACAACATGGCCTTCTCGCTGATGCTCGCCGGTTCGCCCAAAGCGGATATCGACAAGCGCGTCGGCGGGGCGGCGGAAATCCTCGGTCTGTCGAAGCTGCTCGACCGCTACCCACGCCAGCTCTCAGGCGGCCAACGCCAGCGCGTCGCCATGGGGCGGGCGATCGTGCGCGACCCGCAGGTATTTCTCTTCGACGAGCCGCTCTCGAACCTCGATGCAAAGCTGCGCGTGGCCATGCGCGCCGAGATCAAGGAACTGCATCAGCGCCTCAAGACGACCACCGTCTATGTCACCCACGACCAGATCGAAGCGATGACCATGGCCGACAAGATCGTCGTGATGCATGACGGCATCGTCGAACAGATCGGCGCCCCGCTCGATCTCTATGACAACCCGGCCAATCTGTTCGTCGCCGGCTTTATCGGCTCGCCGGCGATGAACATGATCAAGGGCAGGCTCGATCCGGCCGACGGCGATGCGTTCGTGACGGCGGACGGCACGGCGCTCCCGGTGGCGCGCCCCGCCGCGGCAGCCAACGGACGGGAACTGGTCTACGGGCTTCGGCCTGAATACATGGCCCTGGATCCGAGCGGACTGCCCGCCGAGATCGCGGTGATAGAGCCGACCGGCTACGAGACGCAGATGATCGTCCGGCTCGGAGGCAGCGACGTCACCTGTGTTTTCCGCGAAAGAGTGAACGCGAAACCGGGCGACACGATCCGCCTGTCGATCGATGCCGCCCATGTTCACCTGTTCGACTCCGAGAGCGGACAACGCTTGTTCGGTTGATGCCGCACGGAGAGGCCGCCGAGGGAAAGAGGAGCCTTCGGTAGCCGTCGCGCGGAGATGTCCGGCAGGGGCTGGGCATCACTGCCGCCGCATTCGCCAAGCGGGACGGTGAATGCCGGAAGGATGTGCTCCCGCTTTTCAAGGAGGAGTATTATGCCAATAAAGAGACGTGACTTCCTCGCAGCCTCGGCTGCCCTTGCCGGCATGGCGGGCCTTTCGCCGCTCGGCATCCGCCCGACCTTCGCGCAGGCCGCCGAGCCGAGCTACAAGCCGGAGGAGGGCGCAAGCCTGCGACTTCTGCGCTGGACGCCTTTCGTCAAGGGCGACGAGGACGCCTGGCTTGCCAATACCGCGAAGTTCACCGAGGCAACCGGTGTTCAGGTTCGTATCGACAAGGAAAGCTGGGAAGATATCCGGCCGAAGGCCGCGGTTGCGGCGAATGTCGGTTCGGGTCCCGACATGGTGATGTGCTGGTTCGACGATGCACATCAATATCCCGACAAGCTCGTCGACCTGACGGAGCTGGCGAACTATCTCGGCGGCAAATATGGCGGCTGGTATGACGGCGTGAAGGGCTATGCGAGCCACGGCGACCAGTTCATCGCCATGCCGCTGACGGCGATCGGCAACGCCATCTGCTATCGCGACAGCCATATGAAGGCCGCAGGCTTCAGCGAATTCCCGAAGGACACGGCAGGCTTCCTCGAACTCTGCAAGGCCATGAAGGCCAAGGGGACGCCGGCCGGCTTCCCGCACGGCAAGGCTGTCGGCGACGGCAACAACTATGCCCACTGGCTGCTCTGGAGCCACGGCGGCAAGATGGTCGACGAGAGCGGCAAGGTCACCATCAACAGCCCCGAGACGCTGGCCGCAATCAACTATGCCAAGGCACTTTACGAGACTTTCATTCCGGGTACGGAAAGCTGGCTCGACATCAACAACAACCGCGCCTTCCTGGCGGGCCAGGTGTCTCTGACGGCCAACGGCGTTTCGCTCTATTACGCGGCCAAGAAGGATCCGGCGCTTGCTGAACTGGCAGCCGACATCCGCACCACCAACTTCCCGATCGGTCCAGTCGGCCAGAGCGTCGAGTTGCATCAGACGAGTTCGCTGCTGCTTTTCAACCACACCAAGTATCCGGAAGCGGCCAAGGCCTACATCAAGTTCATGATGGAAGGCGACCAGATGAACGCCTGGATCGAGGGGTCGAGTGCCTATTGCTGCCAGCCGCTGAAGGCCTTCGCCAACAACCCGGTTTGGACTTCCGATCCGATCCACGCGCCCTATGCGCGCGCGTCGGAAACGTTGCGTCCGAACGGTTATGCCGGACCGCTCGGCTATGCTTCGGCAGGCGTCATGGCGGACTACGTGCTGGTCGACATGTTTGCCACTGCCGTGACGGGGCAGATGACGCCGGAAGACGCCGTCACCGAGGCCGAACGGCGGGCAAACCGTTACTATCGCGTCTAGCCAGTTTCGGGCGGCTCTTGAGCGAGCCGCCCGAAGCCGGAACGACGCCGGCGACTCTTGCCGGCGTAAACTGCGAGATCATCCGCGGAGAAGTTCGATGCCCACTGTACCGTCCGGAAGGCCGCCATCCTTCATGGCTTCGCTCATGCAGAACAACAATGTGCTCGGCTTCCTGTTCATGCTGCCGGCCGCGGTGTTCCTCGTCTGCTTCCTCACCTATCCGCTCGGGCTCGGTGTCTGGCTCGGATTCACCGACACGCGGATCGGCCGCGACGGCGTCTTCATCGGTCTTGAGAACTATATCTTCCTTGCCGAGGACGCGGTCTTCTGGCTCTCGGTCTTCAACACGCTGCTCTACACCTCGGTCGCATCGGTCCTGAAGTTCATCCTCGGTCTGTGGCTTGCCCTGCTGCTCAACGAAAACCTGCCGTTCAAGTCTTTCTTCCGGGCGATCGTGCTGCTGCCCTGGGTCGTGCCGACCGTGCTTTCGGCACTTGCCTTCTGGTGGATCTACGATTCGCAGTTCTCGATCATCTCCTGGTCGCTGATGGAACTCGGGCTCATCGACGGACCAATCAACTTCCTCGGCGATCCGACCAATGCGCGGATTTCGGTGATCGTCGCCAATGTCTGGCGCGGCATTCCCTTCGTCGCCATCTCGCTGCTCGCCGGCCTGCAGACGATCCCCGCTTCGCTGCAGGAGGCGGCCTCGCTCGACGGCGCGACCAACTGGCAGCGCTTCCGCTATGTGACCCTGCCGATGCTGACGCCGATCATTGCGGTCGTGATGACCTTCTCGGTGCTCTTCACGTTCACCGATTTTCAGCTGATCTACGTGCTGACCAAGGGCGGACCGGTGAACGCCACCCATCTGATGGCGACGCTTTCCTTCCAGCGCGGCATCCCGGGCGGCCAGCTTGGCGAAGGGGCGGCGATCGCCGTTGCCATGATCCCCTTCCTGCTTGCCGCGATCATGTTCAGCTTCTTCGGACTGCAGCGCCGCAAATGGCAGCAGGGCGGCCAGGATTAGGAGATTTGCCTTGAACACAACCGCGAAAATCCCGGACGATGTCCTCACCGACCATGCGGAGGGCATGAGCTATCTTAACCGGCTGCCGCGCCGGATCGCCTTGCTCTACCTGCCGTTGGCAGTCTTCGTCTTCGTGCTGCTGTTTCCGTTCTACTGGATGGCAATCACCGCGGTGAAGCCGAATGCGCAGCTGACGGACTACACCAATTACAGCCCGTTCTGGGTCGTCGGACCGACGCTCGACCACATCAAGTATCTGTTTTTCGAGACGTCCTATCCGGGCTGGCTGTGGAACACGATGCTCGTCGCCGTCGGCGCCACGGTCCTGTCGCTCGCGGCCTCGGTGTTCGCGGCTTACGCGATCGAGCGCGTGCGCTTCACCGGCTCGCGGCCGGTCGGACTGATGATCTTCCTCGCCTATCTGGTGCCACCGTCGATCCTGTTCATCCCGCTCGCCTTCATCGTCTTCAAGTTCGGGATCTATGATTCCAGGCTGGCGCTGGTATTCACCTATCCGACCTTCCTCATCCCCTTCTGCACTTGGCTGCTGATGGGCTATTTCCGCTCGATTCCGTTCGAGCTGGAAGAGAGCGCGCTGGTCGACGGCGCGACGCGCTGGCAAATCCTCGTCAAGATCATCTTGCCGCTTGCCGTGCCCGGGCTGATCTCGGCGGGCATCTTCGCCTTTACGCTTTCCTGGAACGAATTCATCTATGCGCTGACATTCATCCAGTCGTCGGAGAACAAGACCGTCCCCGTTGGCGTGTTGACCGAGCTCGTGCGTGGCGACGTCTTCGAATGGGGTGCACTGATGGCGGGTGCGCTTTTCGGCTCACTGCCGGTCGTCATCCTCTACTCCTTCTTTGTCGATTACTACGTTTCGTCCATGACGGGCGCGGTGAAGGAGTAGGGGGCCGCTCACACGATCACTGCCGCACGCATTATGGATGCCCCTTAACCAGAGTTTGGGCTTCATCCTTCACAGTGTTGGTCCGCACAAACTGTGTGTCCGAGCACTCGATCTTCCGATTGTGGCCTGGGATAAAGGCTTCTCTCTGAGGCGATCGGTCACCTCCGGTAACGTCCGCTTCTGCTGGCCGGGTATATCGGTGGCGCGGATTGGAATCACGGGTGTAGAATCTTCATAAATCACCCCTCTTGTTACCGATGACCTGCACGGAAAGCGATCGGTGTAGGTGATGATGGTTTGACCATCTCAGGCCCCCTGAAGCGCTCTCATCACATCTCCCAGCGCATCCACCAGCGCGTCCGCATTCTCTCGGGAGAACACAAGGGGTGGGCGGATCTTTAGTACATTGGCGTTGGGGCCGGAGGCGCTGATGAGGATGCGGCGCTCTCGCAGCCCATTGACGATGCGCGTCGTCAGCGCCGCATCCGGCTGCTTTGCCACCGGGTCGCCCACGATTTCAACGCCAATGAACAGGCCAGAGCCGCGAACGTCGCCGACTGCCGGATAGGTGCCCGAAAGGTTCTTAAGTCCGTTCATCAGGTAGCGACCGACCTCCAGCGCATTCTGCTGCAGGCCTTCAATGCGAATCGTATCGAGCACGGCCTTTCCAGCCGCGGCCGCAACCGGATTTCCGCCGAACGTGTTGAAATAGCGCGCACGCGTGCCGAATTCGGCAATCACTTCCGGACGGAGGACAATTCCAGCCATTGGGTAGCCGTTACCCATCGGCTTGCCGATCGTCACCATGTCGGGCAAAACGCCATGGCGCTCGAAGCCCCACATGGCTTCGCCGGTCCGTCCGAAACCAGGCTGGACCTCGTCTGCAACAAACAGGCCGCCCGCTTCGTGTATCGCATCGACCGCAGGCTTCAGGAAGCCCTTGGGTCCATCGAAAATGCCGTCGCTGGAGAAGATCGTGTCGGTGATTAGCATGGCGGGCTTGATCCCGTGACGCTTGAGATCGGTGATGGCCGCGCGCACGTCGCGGCCGAATTTTTCCATCATCTCCTCGGGGGAGTGCCGGTAGCTGTCGGGCGCCGGTACTGTGCGGACATGCGGGCCCAGTGTCACGGATTCACCCAGTGAGGGCGAGAACTCGGCTACCGCGCCCGTCAGTCCGTGATAGGCGAGCTCCGTCGCGATGATGCCGGTACCCCCGGTGACGTAACGGGCGATGCGCACGGCGAGGTCGTTCGCCTCGCTTCCCGTGCACGTAAGCATGACCTGGCTAAGCGCCTTGGGAAAGGTGGCCGTCAGCGTCTCCGCATAGTCGACGATGCCTTCGTGCAGGTAGCGCGTGTGCGTGTTGAGTAGCGCCGTCTGCCTGGTTATCGCCTCGACTACGCGCGGATGGCAATGGCCGAGCGAGGCGACGTTGTTGTAGGCATCAAGGTACCGTTCGCCGGCCGCGTCATAAAGAAAGACGCCTTCGCCGCGCACGATATGCAGCGGCTTTTCATAGAACAGACGGTAGGCGGGGCCGAGCACCTTCTCCCGCCGGGCGATCAGCGCCTTTTCAGTCTCGTCCAGCCGTTCGAAATCTTCGCGCGAGAAAGCATTCACCATCGACACGATTCAGTCCTCGGAAAGTTTGGGCGCGAGCCGTTTCAGCCCGGCCGGTGTCAGATCGGATATATTGCAGAGACCCCGCCAAGCGGTGGTGTGGTTGCGCATGATGTAGTCCCGGTTCTCCGGGAAGCACGCGGACCGCCATTCGGCGATGATGACGGACATCGCCAGGCGGCAGCGGGCGAGAAGCGGCAGAAGCTCGATTTCGGCGCGCTCCAGGCTGCGTGCGGAAAGAAACCCTTCGAGGAAGGCGCCCGCGCGCGCCGTCCAGTTGTCCGTCGCAAGATGATAGGAGAGGCCGACGGCGAGGTCGTTGATCAATGGCGCATGCACCATGTCGCCAAAATCGATGATCCCGACGACCTTGGTCGGTTCCGCCCGATCGAGCAGAATATTGTGCGGGTTGAAATCGTTGTGGATGATCTGCCGCCGCGTGAGCGCCGTGATCGCCGGGAGAGCGCGGTCGCATTCCGCCAGAACCGCTTCGGCCCGCGCGCGGCGCTCGGGCGCGACGTAGTCGACCACGGCGGCGAGGTCCAGCGTGTGGGAGATGTCCCACATCAGCTTGCCGTCCGGCGGGTGGCCACGGTAATCCTTGAGCCCCAGCCCGAGTTCCGCCAGCGCCCGGCCGACATTACGGCTCTGTGCCTCTGTGGGCAGCGTTCGATACTGCAATTCCCCGGGCAGGTAGCTCAAAAGGCGCATGATGCGCGGGCCGTCGACGGTTGCGAGCGTGTGGCTTTGCCCGCCGTCCTTGGTGCGCACCAGCCGTGGCACGGGCACCTCGGGCGCGGCGATCTCCAGATGCAAGAGCGCGCCGTTCTGGAATTCGAGCGCCGCCGGATCTTCGGCCGCATTTGCGATCTTGAGGACGTATCCAGTCCCGTTCTCGCCGGTGAAGAGGAAGGTTTCGTCGCGCTCGCTGGAAAGCTGCTTCGCCGTTCCCGTCAGGCCGTAAATCTCGGCAACCGTAGACTCGGCGACGGCGAGTGACGTCGCGACCCAGGTGGCCGACATGGCGTCCGTTTTCGGGGGCGACGATTGCTGCTTCATTCTTGCTCCGTTGCGCTCTGCTTGCTGCGTCCGATCGACTGTTTCCGTTTCGCCAGGGCTAGTTACGGGTGGAAGCAGGGATGGCCCGAAGAATGCCTCGCTCGGCGGAACAGGCGTGCCGAAGGCGGTGCGAACTTGAAACACGTCAAAAAAGATGCATCAAGTATCTTATTACTGGATTTCCTGGATCCGTCCATGCCTGAATTTACGACACTGGAACATGAAAACCTCAACAGCGCCGTCTATGGCGCTCTGTGCGATGCGCTGATGCAAGGGCGGTTCCAGCCTGGAGACCGGCTGAAGATCCGCGATCTCGCGGAACAGTTCGGCACCAGTGTCACGCCAATCCGGGATGCGATCCTGCGTCTCGTCAATGACGAGGCGATCGTTTTTCGCTCGCCGCGCGACATCCGTATCCCGCTCATGAGCGAGAGCCGCTATCGCGAGATTCGCTCCATTCGCGTTAAGCTGGAGGGGCTGGCGGCCGAAACGGCCGCGCAGGTAGCGACGAGCGCCGAGATCGAGATTCTCGAGCGAATTGTGCGTGAAAACGAGCAGGCGATTGCAGCAGGCGACCGCATGAAGGGGACGGAACTGAACCAGGCCTTCCATTTCATGCTGCCGCAGATTGCCGGAATGCCGGTCCTCAATGGCATTTTGCGGCGGCTCTGGCTGCAGATGGGACCGTCCATCTCCGATGCCTACCTGCCCGGCGGGCGGGCAATGATCGATTACCACTATCCCGTCATCGAGGCCTTGAAGCGGCACGATTCCGCTGCCGCCTCCATGGCGATCGTCGACGACATCCTGCTCGGCGGCAAGCCCGTCCTCGAGAGGATCCTTCGCGGCGAGAAGCGCGAGGTGCGACGGGCGTAATCCGCGCGAAGGAGGCTTGCATTTCACCACTCGCTCATTACGATGTATCAAGCAGCAACGGGGAAACGCTCGCATGACCGAAGAACGCCGCTACATGTTGCTGACGGGGGCAAGCCGCGGCATCGGCCATGCGACAGTCAAGCTCTTCCAGTCGAAGGGCTGGCGTATTCTCACCGTTTCACGCCAGCCATTTTCCGAGGAATGCGCCTGGCCGTCTGCCCGCGAAAGCCACATCCAGGCCGATCTTGCGGACCTGACGCAGATCGATCGCCTTGCCGCGACCGTGCGTGAGCGCCTTCCAAACGGCAGACTGCATGCGCTGGTCAACAATGCCGGCATCTCGCCGAAGGGGCCGGGCAGGGGCCGTCTCGGCGTGCTCGATACGGATGCCGACGTCTGGACGCAGGTGCTCAACGTCAATCTCGTCTCCACAGCGCTGATTGCGCGTGCGCTCATGCCGGAACTGGAAGCGGCGAAGGGATCGATCGTTAACGTCACCTCGATTGCCGGATCGCGCGTCCATCCGTTCGCGGGCGTCGCCTATGCCGCCTCCAAGGCGGCCCTTGCCGCGCTGACACGTGAAATGGCGTATGAATTCGGACGCCGCGGCGTCCGAGCGAATGCGATTGCGCCCGGGGAAATCCATACCTCGATCCTTTCGCCGGGAACGGACAAGCTAGTGGCAGCGGAAGTGCCGATGGAAAGGCTGGGCGAACCGCGCGAAGTCGCGGAAACCATCTACTTCCTCTGCACGGATCCGTCGTCCTACATCAACGGCGCGGAAATCCACATCAATGGAGGGCAACACGTTTGACAGCTGTCAATCACGGGAAGAATCCCGTTGACGGCCAGTCATCGCAAAGCATCATTCGGCCGACGCCCAGGGGAAACGGCGTACGACCGGAGAAACCAAAAGCGATCGCCACGTGCGCCGAAGGCGAGGGCGAAGGTTCAAGGTCCGTATCAGATCGTCATCGGGGATCGGTTCAAGCCGATCCTTGCAAACAATGAAAAGGGGAATGCAATGAAGACAATCCTGAAATCCGGAATTCTGGCGGCAGCCGCCGTCGTCTTGTCCGCAAGCCTTACCGCGCCGGCGTTCGCGCGTGACCTGACGATCGTCTCCTGGGGCGGCAACTATCAGGACGCGCAGCGCAACATCTATTTCAAGCCCTTCTCCGAGAAGGCCGGCAAGCCGGTGCTCGACGAAGCCTGGGACGGCGGCATCGGCGTCATCCAGTCGAAGGTCAAGGCCGGTGCGCCGAACTGGGACGCCGTGCAGGTCGAAGCGGAAGAGCTGGCGCTCGGCTGTGCCGACGGCCTCTACGAAAAGATCGACTGGGACAAGATGGGAGGCAAGGACAAGTTCCTTGATTCCGCCGTCAATGACTGCGGCGTCGGCGCCATCGTCTGGTCGACTGCGATCGCCTATGACGGCGACAAGCTGAAGGAAGGCCCGGCCTCCTGGGCCGACTTCTGGAACGTCGAGAAGTTCCCAGGCAAGCGCTCCTTGCGCAAGGGTCCGAAGTACACGCTCGAATTCGCGCTTCTGGCCGACGGCGTCTCCAAGGACGAACTCTATGACGTGCTCTCCACGGAAGAGGGCGTGGCGCGCGCCTTCAAGAAGCTTGACGAACTGAAGCCGAACATCGTCTGGTGGGAATCTGGCGCGCAGCCGCTGCAGTTCCTCGCCTCTGGGGAAGTGGCGATGACCTCGGCCTACAACGGCCGCATCACCGGCATCAACCGCTCCGAAGGCAAGAACTTCAAGGTCGTATTCCCGGGCAGCATCTACGCCGTCGACAGCTGGGTCGTGCTCAAGGACGCGGAAAACAAGGATGTCGCGCAGGACTTCATCGCCTTCGCCAGCCTACCCGAGAACCAGGCCAAGCTGCCGGAATTCGTCGCTTATGGTCTGCCGAACAAGGAAGCGGCGGCCAAGGTTCCCGCGGAATTCGCCAAGGACCTGCCGACCGATCCGGCGAACATGACGGACTCGATTCCACTCAATGTCGATTTCTGGATCGACAACGCAGAAACGCTGACGCAGCGCTTCAACGCCTGGCTGGCCCAGTAAGAACATCCGTGGCGAAGAGCGCCCCGGGGGCGCTCTTCCTGCATGGCCGGGTGCGTTCCGCATCACGCATCCCTCGCCTTTAGCATGGAGTCTTCCGTGGCCGAATTCATTCGATTTGACCGCATCACCAAATTCTACGGCCCGCTTTGCGTGGTCGAAAATCTCGACCTCGGCATTGGAAAAGGCGAGTTTGTCAGCCTGCTCGGGCCTTCCGGGTCCGGCAAGACGACGCTCTTGATGATGCTCGCGGGGTTCGAGCAACCGACTTCGGGGGCGATCCTGCTTGACGGGACGGCGATCAACGGCGTGCCGACCCATAAGCGCGATATGGGCGTAGTGTTCCAGAGTTATGCGCTGTTTCCGCACATGTCGGTCGGCGAAAACATCTCCTTTCCGCTGCAGATGCGCGGTATCAGCAAGGCGGAGATCGCCGAGCGTGTCAAGCGGGCGCTGGACATGGTGCAGCTCTCGGCGTTTGCGGACCGCCGCCCCTCCCAGCTTTCCGGCGGCCAGCAGCAACGCGTGGCGTTAGCCCGCGCGCTCGTCTTCGAGCCGCGCGTGGTGTTAATGGACGAACCGCTGGGCGCGCTCGACAAGCAACTACGCGAACAGATGCAGCTCGACATCCGCGATCTGCACCGTCGGCTCGGCCTGACGATCGTCTTCGTCACCCATGACCAGTCGGAAGCGCTGACCATGTCGGACCGCGTCGCAGTCTTCAACAAGGGCAAAATCGAACAAATAGGCACTCCACGGCAAGTCTATGACGAACCGGCGACGCGCTTCGTCGCGGAGTTCATCGGCGAGACCAATCTGGTCGAAGGCGTCGTCGAGACGGTACAGGGGCAGGAGGCGACCGTGCGGCTGGCCTCCGGTGCCCATATCGTTTCCGCTCTTTCTGGCGCCGTCGCGTCGGGGCAGCCGGTCTATCTCTCTATCCGTCCGGAACGGGTCGATCTCAGCGAGACGCGCGGTGATGCGCGCAACGTACTCGAAATGGAAGTCACCGACTCCGTCTATCAGGGCGACCACCTGCGCGTGCAGTTGGAGACCGCGGCTCATCCGCTCATCGCCAAGCTCGGCCGCCGCTCGCGCGAATTTCCGCCGGGAACGAAGGTTTTTGCGGCCTTTTCCGCTGGCGATTGCCGGGTTATCGCGCCATGAGTGCTCGGTCGCGTACCGGCCGGTCGCTGCTTCTGGTGGCGCCGCTGCTTCTTTTCCTCATCGGCTTTTTCGTCTGGCCGCTGTTCAGCATGATGTCGCAGGCCATCTCGGATCCTGCCGTGCTGCGCCTTCTGCCGAA
Organism: Sinorhizobium mexicanum; assembly: GCF_013488225.1. Lineage (NCBI taxonomy): Bacteria > Pseudomonadati > Pseudomonadota > Alphaproteobacteria > Hyphomicrobiales > Rhizobiaceae > Sinorhizobium > Sinorhizobium mexicanum. The sequence goes on from NZ_CP041241.1 coordinate 659,087, forward strand.
GACCGCCGAGGTGATTGGCGATTGGGACCGCAAGTCGCCGCCGAGCATCGCGATGCAGACAGCCTTGACTGACGATCTGAAAGCCGTCGGCGACGATCAGGCGCTCGGCGACATGGTGCGCCGTCTCAACAGCGCCCGCTCCGGCTTCCGCACGCTGATGTCGAAGACGACGAGCGCGCTGCAGGATACGGCCAATCCGCCGGCTGACCTCGTCTCCATCGACAAGCGCTGGGAAAAGCCGGAATTCTGGCAGGCCATCGCCGACGCGCTCTCGCCGCTCACTGACCGTAACCTGCTTGCCGCCGTCGACCTAGGCCGCAACGCCAGCGGACAGATCGAACATCTGCCTGCCGACCAGTCCGTCAACCGAGTCATTCTGGTTCGCACCTTCTGGATCGCCGCGCTGGTTACCTTCGCCTGCACCTGCATCGGTTTTCCCTACGCGATCATCGCCGCTTCACTTTCCGGGTGGAAGCGCGACCTGATGCTAGGCGCCGTGCTTTTGCCACTGTGGACCTCGCTGCTTGTCCGCACCGCCGCCTGGTTCATCCTGCTGCAAGAACAGGGCCTCATCAACGATCTGCTGCGAGGCCTCGGCCTGATCGATGCGCCGCTGGCGCTGATCTTCAACCGCACCGGAGTCGTCATCGCCATGACCCATGTGCTCTTGCCCTTCATGGTGCTGCCGATCTACTCGGTGCTCATCACCATTCCGGTGAACCTGATGCCCGCCGCCGCCTCGCTCGGAGCGCCGCCCTGGCGGGCGTTTCTCCGCGTGCTCTTGCCCCTGAGCCTGCGCGGCGTCGCCTCCGGCGGCCTGCTCGTCTTCATCTCGGCGATCGGCTACTACATCACGCCGGCCCTGATCGGCGGTCCCGGCGACCAGATGATCTCGTCGATCATTGCCTTCTACGCCACGGGCTCGGCCAACTGGGGCATGGCCGGAGCGCTCGGCATCGTGCTTCTTGTCGCCACGCTGCTGCTCTACAGCGTCTATGCCCGGTTTTCCGCGGACGAGCCGGGGAGGCGCTGACCATGCCGATGAAGCTCGCCAAATTCACCTTCGCGTCGCTTGCGATCCTGTTTCTCGTCGCGCCGCTCATCGCTATCCTGCCGCTCGCTTTCACCTCGAGCGTCATCCTGACCTATCCGATCCCGTCCTGGTCGCTGCGCTGGTTCGAGGAGTTGTTCACGGCGGACGCCTGGCGTCGGGCGATCATCAACAGCCTGGTTGTCGGAAGCGGCACGACGCTCCTTGCGACCGTGCTCGGCACGGCCGCCTCGCTGGGCTTGCGAAGCCGCTTGCTGTTGTTTCGCGGGTCAGTCCGCACGCTTTTCCTGCTGCCGATGGTCGTGCCGGCTGTCGTGCTCGGGGTCGGCATGCAGGTGCTGCTCGCCCGGTTTGGCCTGACCAACAGCTATGCAGGCGTGATCATCGCCCACACCGTCGTCGCCGTGCCCTTCGTGCTGGTCAGCGTCACGGGGGCGCTCGCCGGCATTGACGAACGTGTGGAACTCGCGGCTGAAAGCCTCGGCGCGTCGCCTGCCACGGTCTTCCGTCATGTCACCCTGCCGCTTGCCATGCCGGGCGTGCTTTCGGGGGCGGTGCTCGCCTTCGCCACCTCATTGGATGAAGTCGTGCTGACGCTCTTCGTCGCAGGTCCCAATCAGCGCACACTTGCCCGACAGATGTTTTCGAGCATCCGGGAGAACATCAGCCCGGCGATTGCTGCCGCCGCGTTCCTCTTCATCGCCGCGACAATCCTGGTCGGTCTCGCGGTTATGGTGTTCCGTACCATGCTGGCGAAACGGAGATAGCATCGGGTGCGCGTACCCCGCCTGCGGACGATGGGGTTTTGCTGAAGTCGGTCCACGTCCACGATAGGCGGGATGACGCTCATGTCGAATGGTGACCACGGGGAAGGGTTGGGCGAGGCCTGCAGCGATTCAAGATCGACGGCGCAGGCCTCTGACCGTCAGCTTTTCCAAACGGCTGGATGGAAATTTACCACCAGAGCGGGAAAGCTGCCATTCGCCAAAACGGCTTACCACCGATGTGCGAGCTATGGCACCCAAATGGATGCGCCGCGTTTCGGTGGCCAATCCGACGGGCGAACGCGCTGCGCGCCGACAACTCTACAGCGTGCTTCCCATCCACTCGGCCGCGGCGATTGCCGAGCCGAGCAAAATGACCGGCAGCAACAGCGCACCGAAAAACCTGATCATCTGAATGCGGCGCGAACGCCTCTCATGCCGATCGTAAGCCATTGTCTCTCAGCCTCTGGCTGCATTCCAAGAACAGTTCTCGTGATATGAAAACATCATTGGAGTTGGACGGTCGAGTCTCCAAGGTAACACGCCGGTCTCGCCGGCGAGTTTCTCGCCGCCGTGGAGTGCGGCAAAACGTCGGAGCAAGAGACCTCCGTGCACGAACGGGTGGGTGTCGCGACAGAGGTCATCGACGAAGTGATGAAACTGAGAGGGCGATCACCAGGCCGAGAAGGCCGTCATGAGCACCGCGGCCCAAAATAACGCTGACAATTCAGCCGCTAACAGGAACCCGAAAGTGGTGTCGCTCATGTGATCCTCCTCTGGCAACCTCCATTACCAGGGGAAACTATAGGGGGCCGCGGCCGGTTCCGCTACAAAATAAGACATACTCGTTAATCGGATCACGTGAGCAGAGAGTAAATCAGAACGCCGACGGAACCCCAGAAGCCAACCATTACCAGCGACATCGCCACGACAAAGATCTTAGTCAAAACAGAAACTCCACACCCTTTTCATGATTTGCAGAAACTACCGCAGCGCTGAAAACTGGGTATCGGCACTAAGTCTGAGACGCATGGGACTATGGTCTGATACTTCAACGCGTGGGACTGAGATCGAACATGCGAGAAGCCTGAACGCTGGCGTGCCGAGCCCTGCCGTTGATTTGAACCGGAAAATCGAGTCGGTCGGAAAGGCCGAAAAAATGCTTCTTCCGCCGCAACTGGCGCTCGCTCGGCCATTGCATTGTTAGGTCTAAACTGTTTCTTGGTCAGAAAATGAGGACGCAATCGGCGCCGGGGCGCCATGAAATGAGGTGCTTGTGCTAAAAGCCATGGACAGCTTGTCTGGCGCGACCGACAAGAGCTGGTATCCGCCGGAGGGGACCAGGCTCGGCGCGACGTTCTTTGTCCGCAGCGCGTTTCCATGGCTCGACCACTATTTCGGCGGAATGCCGCTCGGCTCCACACTCGCGCCCGGGATCGAGGGAATAGTCTCCTGGGGCGGACGCACTCCGGCGAAAAGTGCGATGGCGGTTGCCCGCCTGCGGCGACTGCCGCATTGGCATCTCGAAGATGGCTTCCTGCGCTCGGTCGGCCTTGGCAAGGAGGGAGCGGCGCCGGTCTCGATCATCGTGGACGACCGGGCGCTTCCCGTCGACGGGGGAAAAGCGTCGCGCTTGGAACTGCTGATCGCCGCTACGGCCGGAGGCGGCTGGGACAGCCTTGGAGAAAGCATCCGCGAGCGGATGACCGAACACAGGCTGTCGAAATACAACAACCTGCCGCACAAAGCACCGTCGATCGAACAGAGCACCAGGAGACGCATTCTGCTTGTCGACCAGGTCTTCGGTGACGTCTCGGTGGAGCGTGCGCTCGGGAGCCGACACTCCTTCGACAGGATGCTCGACGATGCCTTGGCAAGCGGCGCTCAATGCATCGTGCGTACACATCCGGACGTGATGGCCGGTTACCGGAAGGGCTATATGACGGAGCGGGCTGCGAGGACGGCTGGCGTCGTTCTCCTGGCTGACCACGTGTCGGTTGCTTCGATTCTCGACGTTGTCGACGAGGTCTGGACTGTTTCGAGCCAGGTCGGCTTCGACGCTTTGCTGCGCAAGATACCCGTGCGCTGCTACGCGGTACCGTTCTATGCGGGGTGGGGGTTGACGGATGATCGGGCGAGCGGCGCGGCTGAGGCTGCCTTGACGCGGCGCGCCTCGGCGAGACCCTCGGTCGATCAACTCACGGCCGCAACGCTCGGGCTCTATCCGACTTACCGCAATCCGGCAAACTGGCAGCCGATGGACGTGTTCGCGGCGATCGATTTCCTTGTCGCTGAAATTGAGGCTGCTCGCCGCCCATGACTGTCGCCGGTCCGTCAAACACTGGAAACGCCGTCAGTTCTCTTCCACCGAGACACCATCCTGGCCAATCCGGATCTCGATGCCCGCCCTGTTTTCTTCGCGGTAGACGTAGATGCCGAGCCCGATCGCAACGACGGCAAGAACAGCGATAATGAGATAGAGCCCACTTCGGTTCATCAGTGCCATCCTTCCTATGATCGGTGTACGCTCTCGCCAGTCGAGACACTACTGCCTCGGGTCGAACGCGCGATTTGTTGCAGGGGTGGCTCAATCAGCATCGCGTTCGCCCTTGTTGGTGAAGTGGGCGTTGCCCAAGCCCGTGCCAATCGTCAGAATTCCCCAACCGGAGACGTCCTGCATGAAAGACATCTGCGAAAGGCCCTGGACGACGGCGTCGTTGTGCATGATCACGAAGGTCTCGTGGTCCCCGATTTGCGGAATGGCCTCCTTGATCTCGGCGGGCAGATTGAAGTGCTCGCTTTCCCAATTACCGCCTGGCAGGTTCTGACCGCCGCGCGCGATCGATCCATCGGCGTCGATCACGCCGGGACAGGCGACGCCAATCACGGGGGCCGGGACAAGATCTGCCTTGTCCGCTTTGGCGATAAGCTTTTCGAGCATGGAGATGAGACGTTCAATCGCCGTGGTCCGACTGGGCTTGTCGTCCGCATGTCGCCAAATATCCGACTTCCAGACCTTGGCCTTTGAAAGGTCAGAGCCTTCCTTCTCGCGCATCTCGACTACGCCCACGCGAATATTGGTGCCACCGATATCGATGGCAAGGATCGCCTTGTGCCCCTTGAGCATCCAGGGCGGGATGAGGTGCGCCGCACCGATAAGCCCCGCATCATCCGGATCGTGGACGATCGGACTGAGTTCTATCTTGATGCCCTTGGCCTTCAGCAGCACCATCGCGCGGGCAATTGCGAGTTCGCCTACGATTCGCTCACTGAAGCCGCCGCCCACCACGACGCGTTCAGTTTTCTTCCAGCTCTTCTGGTGCAGCAATTTGTCGAGAACATCGGCAAGCTCGCCGGCGAAATCGTCAACCGCTCCCATCACGATGGCGGCTGCCTCCTTGTCGTCACCAACGAGAAGGGCATCGATCTGTTTCTTCGACAGCTCGCGGGTTGGCGTCTTCCCGAGTGGATCGGTGCCACCGTTGCGTACTCGCTTGCGCCAGGCATCGAGCTTTTCCTGAAAGGCATATTTGTTGGCCTTGTCCCCCAGGAAGCCGTCGGAGCTTCGCAGTTCGATATTGTAGTCATCGACGATGACCGACGGTAGATCGTCGGCCCCATGCGTGAGGAGGACGCCGTTTTCTTTCTCGTTCGCGGATCTGCCCACGCAACCCTCCCGTATGACGCTTCACCTGAACTGATCCGAGACCGGAGTGAGTGATAAACGTGAGCGGCCGGGCGATGTTCCGACGTCGCGGCGCCAAGTCTCGAAAGAGGTCGATTGATGGTGAACGCAGAGCCTGGATCACAGGCGAGTCACCGCGTTGCCTCGTCCCGCCACTTAGACAGCAAGTTTCCGCTTTGTGGAAACTCAGGGTTGGCCGATTGAGGACTGTGACCTAAATATGGGGTCATGTCACATAGGAAGCAGTTTCTCAGAGCCTCGAAACCCGACGCGGCTTCAGCAGAGGACTTCGTTCTCGCCGCTCTCACAACGGATCTGCAAGGCTGGGCACTGTTCCTCGATATCGATGGTACGTTGCTTGACCTGGCCGCAACGCCGGACGCAGTAGTCGTTCCGCCTTCTTTGCCTGCGAACCTCGATGCCTTGTCGAAAAAACTCGGAGGTGCCCTGGCACTCGTGACCGGTCGCGACCTTGGCTATGCCGAGCAGCTTTTTTCGCCATTCCTCTTTCCGATCGCGGGTCTTCATGGTGCCGAACGCCGCGATGCAGACGGCCGGGTGCACAAAGCCGCCGATACGTCGGAATTTGAGCAGTTGAAGGCCGATCTTGTCGCCGATACGGCTAACTGGCCCGGTGTTCTGATCGAGGACAAGGGAGCGGCGGTCGCCGCGCACTACCGGCTTGCTCCGGACAAAAAACTCCAGCTTGAACCGCTGATCGAGCGGGCGTTGATCCGGGCAGGGCCAAACTGGACGATCCAGCATGGCAAGATGGTGATCGAAATCCGTCCGGCCCGTGCCGACAAAGGCGACGCAGTCGAGGCGTTTCTCGCGCAGCCACCTTTTGCCGGGAGGCGCGCAATCGCCGTCGGGGATGACGTGACCGACGAAGCGATGTTTCGCACGGTTAACCGGCTCGGCGGCTACTCGATCCGTGTCGGACCGCCGTCGCCTGCGAGCGAAGCGGTCGGCACCGTTCCCTCTGCCGAAGCTCTGCGCGGCATCATCGCTGCATTGGTTCCCTGAATATGTGTTGGTCGCCTGAATATTTGAGCACCTGACCTATTTTCTTGCACGAAAGGAGGTCGGCATGGGCCGTCTCGTCGTTGTTTCCAATCGCGTACCCGTTCCGGACAAGGGTGGTATTGCGCCCGCCGGCGGGCTGGCGGTTGCGCTGAAGGTCGCCCTTGAAGAGCATGGCGGCATATGGATGGGCTGGTCGGGGAAATCGAGCGGTGAGCACGAGCCGCAGCCGCTTGCACAACTGCAGCAGGGCAACATTACCTATGCACTGACGGATCTGACCGACACGGATTTTGAGGAGTATTACCAGGGCTTTGCCAACCGGGTTCTTTGGCCGATCTGCCACTACCGGCTTGATCTCGCCGAGTACGGCCGCAAGGAAATGGCCGGCTATTTCCGCGTCAACCGCTTCTTCGCCCACCGCCTTGCCCCGCTTGTCAAACCCGATGACGTCATTTGGGTGCACGACTATCACTTAATCCCTCTCGCGGCAGAGCTGCGCGAGATGGGCTTGAAGAACCGCATCGGTTTCTTCCTCCACATTCCCTGGCCGCCCGCGGACGTGCTCTTCACGATGCCGGTTCATGAGCAGATCATGCGCGGCCTGTCCCACTACGACGTCGTCGGCTTTCAGACCGACCATGACCTTGAGAACTTCGCCGGCTGTCTCAGGCGGGAGGGCATCGGCGATGAGCTCGGCGGAGGTCGCTTCAGCGCCTATGGCCGCGTATTCAAGGGCGACGCCTATGCAATCGGTATCGAGACTGCCGCCTTTGCCGAATTCGCCAAGAAGGCATCGACCAACAAGACGGTTAAAAGAACGCGTGAGAGCATTGGAAATCGCAGCCTGATCATCGGTGTCGATCGCCTCGATTATTCCAAGGGGATCACGCAGCGCATCGACGCGTTTGAGCGCTTTATCCTGGCCAATCCAGCCCAGCATGGGCATGTGACCTATCTACAAATCACGCCGAAGTCCCGCTCCGAAGTGCCGGAGTACGAAGCCATGCAGCGCATGGTTGCCGAACAGGCCGGCAGGGTGAACGGCGCGATCGGTGCCGTCGATTGGGTCCCGATACGCTATATCAACCGCTCGATAGGCCGCCACATTCTTGCTGGGCTTTACCGGCTTGGCAAAGTCGGCCTCGTGACCCCGCTTCGAGATGGGATGAACCTCGTTGCAAAGGAATATGTGGCCGCGCAGGACCCGGACGATCCCGGTGTGCTTCTGCTTTCGCGTTTCGCCGGAGCTGCTCGCAAGCTGCACGGCGCGCTGCTCGTCAACCCGTACGACATAGAGGGTACCGCGAACGCCATGGCGCGAGCGCTGAGCATGCCGCTGGAAGAACGGAAGCAGCGCTGGAAGACGATGATGGATCACTTGCTGGAACACGACGTTACGCGCTGGTGCCAGGATTTTCTTGATGATCTGACGGGGAGACCAAACGAGCCTGGAGAACACTCAAATGGAGGGCAAGCCGCGTATCCCGCCAAAACCGGGATAGAAGCGAGCGACTAAAGCGCGTCGCATTCAAACGGCCCCACGCATGACTACAGTAGCTTTGCTCTGGCAAGTCATACTTCGTCCTTGAACTTCACCTGCCCCCGCCGACAGGATCAGATATTCTCCGGCGTAAAAATGTCGAAAGGCAGGAAGGTCTGTCCCGGCACACCGGCCGCGCCTCGATCGATTGCCCCGACCATCAGGGTGATTGTCTCCCGCACGAGTGCGGGAACGGGTGTGGCGATCGCCATCGTGACTGCCTCGTCGGCGAGAGCTGCGCGCGATTCCGGTGTGAGCTCGTTGACGACCACCAGCAGCTTGCGCTCGAGCTTTTCCTCTCGGATCGCCGAGATCGCGCCCTCCATCCCCCCGCCGCAGACATAGAAACCGATGAGGTCCGGGTGCCGCCGCAGAAGATCGAGGGTCGCCTCGTGGGTGATTTCGGCGGTATCGAGATTGACCATCGTGTCGAGCACTTCGAATTCGGGCGCGTTCTCGCGAAAATAGGAGCGAAAGGCGATCTCGCGGAGTTCGTGCCCGTGGAAACGGTGGCTGCCGACGAAGGCTGCGACTTTGCCGGGGCGGTTCGCTGCCTTGGCGATCATCCAGGCCGCGGTTCGCCCAACCTTGTGGTTGTTCAGGCCGACATAACCCTCACGCACTCCGGCTGCGAAATCGGAAAGCAGCGAGAAAACCGGAATGCCTCGCTCCTTCAGTTCCTCTATCACTGCCGTGACGGCCGGATAGTCCGGTGCGACAAGCGCTATCGCCTGGTTGCGCGCCGCCATCGCCTTCAGCTTTTCAGTGATGCCCGCCGGGGTGGAGTTGGGAACGAAGTCCACATGAGGGAGGGCGCGGACATGGGTCAGCGACAGCGACGCGTTCTCGATCTCCTTCGCAAGGGCCTGATAGAAAGATTGCTGCGGCTTTTGCAGGAGAAAGCCGAGACGATATTGCGGAAGATCCTCGAACACGCGTTGGCGAAGCAGGCCAACGGCGTGATAGCCGATCGCCTTGGCGGCATCAAAAACCCGTCGCGCGGTTTCCTCGCGTACCGGATGACGCCCGTTCAAGACCCGGTCGACCGTGGCAACGCTCACGCCCGCGGCTTGCGCAAGATCCGCGATCGTCGGTCTCCTCGTCATGGCGTCCCTCCTTGAAATTATCCCCTCAAGCATGAGGTTGTCGTTATGATGGAATTTGAGAGAATATATCATGACTGCATTGAGAATTGTCAAAAGTCAACATACGCTCCCTTCATCGAATTTGGGGCGCAAGCGGGAGTGCGCTTCGGGAGGAAGAGATGACGACGGTCGCGACGAAAAGAGATTACAGCCTGCTCGGGCGCGATGCCACGGCGGCGGTCGCCAAGGGCCTTTCCGCGGCGGAGTGGTATCACACCGATATTCCGCGCAAGCAGATGAAGGAATTGATGAAACGCGAGGATGGGCCGGCCATCTGCGACACCTTCCTCTGGCTCGGCAGCATGGTGCTGTTCGGCGGGCTCGGCATTCACTTCTGGGATACTTGGGCGGCCGTGCCGCTTTTCCTCGCCTACGGTGTCCTTTACGGCTCGGCATCCGACAGCCGCTGGCACGAATGCGGTCATGGCACCGCGTTCAAGACGATGTGGATGAATGATGTGGTCTATCAGATCGCCTGTTTCATGATCATGCGCAATCCGGTGACCTGGCGCTGGAGCCATACCCGCCACCACACCGATACGGTCATCGTCGGCCGCGACCCGGAAATCGCGATCATGCGCCCGCCGGACCTTCTCCGGCTCGTTCTCAACTTCTTCGGCATCATCGACGTCTGGCACGCGATGGTCGACATGGTGCGAAACGCTTTCGGCGTGATCAGCGCCGCGGAAAAGACCTTCATTCCGGAAATGGAGCGGCCGAAGGCGATCCTGGTCGCCCGCATCTGGCTGGCGATCTATGTCGCGACGATCGCCCTGTCGGTCTATCTCGGCTCCATTCTCCCGCTGATGTTGATCGGCCTGCCGCGGCTTTACGGCGCCTGGCATCATGTCTTGACGGGCCTGTTGCAGCACGGCGGGCTTGCTGACAACGTCACCGATCACCGGCTGAACAGCCGCACGGTCTACATGAATCCGGTGAGCCGTTTCATCTATTGGAACATGAACTACCACGTCGAACATCACATGTTTCCGATGGTGCCCTATCACGCCTTGCCGAAGCTGCACGCGATGATCAGGCACGACCTGCCGGCGGCAAACCCGTCCATGCTGCACGGCTATCTGGAAATGATCCCGGCCTTCCTCAGGCAGCTCAAGAACGAGGACTACTTCCTGAAGCGCGAATTGCCGCCGACGGCAAAGCCCTATCGCGAAGAGTTCCATAGCGATCGGGTCATCAACGCCGCCGAGTGAGCGTGGAAAACGACAACCCTTCAAAAACCTTGCATTGAATGGAGGAAACCCATGAGCGCGAATTGGGTCGAGGTCTGTGCGGCCGACGAGATCGATGAAGAAGACGTCATCCGTTTCGATCACGAGGGGAGAACCTTCGCCGTCTATCGCAGCCCCGATGATGAATATTTCGCGACCGACGGGCTCTGCACCCACGAGCACATTCATCTCGCCGATGGCCTGGTGATGGACGACATCATCGAATGTCCAAAGCACAACGGCCGCTTCAACTACAAGACCGGCCAGGCCAGGGGCGCCCCCGTCTGCGTCAACCTCCGGACCTATCCGGTAAAGGTTGAGGCCGGCAGCGTCTTCATCGCGATTTCCTGACGACAATTGCCTTAACGTCGAGCCGGCGGAGGGAGGAGAAGGCATGGCACATATCGTCATCGTGGGCGCCGGCGAATGCGGTGCGCGGGCGGGGTTTGCGCTGCGGGAAAAAGGCTTCGACGGCGAAATCACATTGATCGGCGCCGAACCGCATCTTCCCTATGAGCGGCCGCCGCTTTCGAAGGCCGGGCTTGCAGGCGCCGAGGGGCCGAAATACGTCGCGAGCGCCGAGCGCTACGAGGAGGCCGGGATAACCGTGCTGACAAATGCTGTCGTGGAGAGGGTCGCCCGTGAGGACAAGGCTGTGCGGCTCGGAGACGGCCGATCGATCAAGTATGACCGGCTGCTGCTCGCAACCGGCGCACGTCCGCGGGCGTTTCCAGGCGCGTCCGAAAACTCCGCGCGTATCCGGGTCCTCAGAACCCATGCCGATGCCCTCGCGATCCGGCCAGCGCTTGCGGCGGGCCGAAAGGTCGCCATCATTGGCGGGGGCTTCATCGGCCTCGAACTGGCCGCAACGGCGCGCAAGCTGGGCGCCGAGGTCACGCTTGTCGAGGGTCAGCCGCGTCTTCTGACCCGCGGCGTGCCGGAAGAGATAGCCACCGTCGTCGCTGAAAGGCATCGGCATGAAGGCGTCGAAATCATCTGTGGCGCGAAGATTGCCGCGCTCGATGGTGGCGAGCGCGAGGCGCGCATTCATTTTGCCGATGGCGGCGGTCTCTCCGCCGATCTCGTCATCGTCGGCATTGGTGCGGTGCCCAACACGGAACTGGCGGAAGCTGCGGGCCTTGCGATCGACAACGGCATTGCCGTCGACGAGACGCTGCGGACGTCAGATCCCGACATCTATGCTGCTGGCGACTGCTGCTCCTTCCCGCTGTCGCATTACGGCGGGCGGCGGGTGCGGCTCGAGGCGTGGCGCAACGCCCAGGACCAGGGAACTCTGGTCGCCATCAACCTGATCGGCGGGTCAGATGCCGTCTCCAGTGTGCCGTGGTTCTGGTCGGATCAATACGACCTGACGCTGCAGATCGCCGGCCTTGCCGACGGCGCGGCGGCGACGGTTCGGCGCGACATGGAGGAGGGGGCCTTCATTCTCTTTCATCTGGATGGCGAAGGCCGGCTGATCGCCGCAAGCGGCATCGGCCCCGGCAATGCCGTTGCCCGCGACATCCGCCTTGCCGAAATGCTGATCGCTGCCGGCAGTCGCCCGGACCCAGAGGCGCTCGCTTCTCCGGGCACCAAGCTCAGGAAGCTGCTGGCGGCGTGAAAGCCGCAACAATCAAATCTTGCGTTCCTCAAGGGAGATCTCGATGAGACACCGCCGCCCGACTGTTGCCGATCTTTTGTCGATCAAGGGCCAGAGGCAGCTTACCATGCTGCGGGTCGTGACGCTTGAAGAGGCGGAAGCCGCCGAAAGGGCACGCATCGATCTCGTCTCGGTCCCTCCCGCGCTGCTCGGCCCGGAATTCAGGGAGGCAGCACCGTCTGTCTTCGCCTTCCCGGGTCTCGAATATGGCGACCATGTCACGGCCGACGACTATATCCGCGCGGCCTTCAAGGCGCTAAAAGCAGGCGGTGATGCCGTCTATTGCGCCGCGAGCCTTTCGATCGTCCGACGCATGCGCGACGAGGGCATTCCCGTTTGCGGCCATGTCGGACTCATCCCCTCGAAGGCGACCTGGACCGGCGGCTTCCGCGCGGTCGGCAAGACCGCGGAAAGCGCACTTGAGATCTGGCGGCAGGTGAGGGCGCTCGAAGAGGCGGGAGCATTCGCTGCCGAGATCGAGGTCGTCCCGGCAGAGGTGGCTGCGGCGATCTCGAAGCGGAGCTCGCTGCTGATGCTTTCGATGGGCGCTGGCGCCGGATGCGATGCGCAATATCTTTTCGCGGAAGACGTGCTCGGCCAAAATCGCGGCCATTACCCTCGTCACGCGAAGGTCTACCGCAATTTTGCCGCCGAATATGCGAGACTGCAGCAGGAGCGCATCGCGGCCTTCCGCGAATATGCCGAGGACGTTCGTTCCGGCGCCTATCCGCAAAATCCGCATATGGTCGGGATCGAGCCGCAGGAGCTGGAGGAATTCCTCGGCAAGCTCGATGCGCAGGAGGGGACTTCCTTGCGCGCAGGATGACCGCGAGAGCGCCTTTTCAGACGCAAAAACGTCGCTGCAGCACTTGGTATCGCACTCGGTTTTATCCTTTAATTGGCCCGCCCAGGGAAGCATCGCAGTAGGGCCCAATGCATGTCGCCAAAAAGTGTGCAGCGGTTTGGAACAACGACATGCGTGAAAACAAAGACCTACAGCGCCGCGCGCCCAATCGGACGCGCAAAGGTCGCTGGGAGCACCTTGAATGGCTGCATGATTCCTTAAATCGATTCCGACTTAAGGAATCATGCAGCAGACACGCGACAGCAAGGACGAATGATGCACACTTACGTTTTGACAGTATCCTGCAAATCCACCCGCGGCATCGTGGCTGCGCTTTCCGGCTACCTCGCCGAACAGGGCTGCAACATCATCGACAGCTCGCAGTTCGACGACCTCGAAACGGGCCTGTTCTTCATGCGCATCAGCTTCATTTCGGAAGAAGGCGTCGGCTGCGCGGCGCTTGAGGAAGGGCTGAAGCCGATAGCCGCGAAATTCGCAATGGAAACGGCTCTTCACGACCAGTCGGAACGTACCAAGGTGCTTTTAATGGTGTCGCGTTTCGGCCACTGCCTGAACGACCTGCTCTACCGCTGGAAGATCGGCGCGTTGCCGATCGACATTGTCGGCGTCGTCTCCAACCACTTCGACTACCAGAAGGTGGTCGTCAACCACGACATCCCGTTCCACTGCATCAAGGTGACGAAGGAGAACAAGCCGAAGGCGGAAGCGCAGCTGATGGAACTCGTCGAGCAGACTGGCGCCGAGCTGATCGTGCTCGCCCGCTACATGCAGGTGCTGTCCGATGCGCTCTGCAAGAAGATGTCGGGGAAGATCATCAACATTCATCACTCGTTCCTGCCGAGCTTCAAGGGCGCCAACCCCTACAAGCAGGCCTATGAGCGCGGCGTGAAGCTGATCGGCGCGACGGCGCATTACGTTACCGCCGACCTCGACGAGGGTCCGATCATCGAGCAGGACATCGCCCGCATCACTCATGCGCAAAGTGCCGAGGACTATGTCTCGATCGGCCGCGACGTCGAAAGCCAGGTGCTGGCGCGTGCCGTCCACGCCCATATCCACCACCGCTGCTTCATCAACGGCAACCGCGTCGTCGTCTTCCCGCCGAGCCCGGGAAGCTATGCCTCGGAGCGGATGGGGTGAATCTGGTCTCGCTGAGCGAAAACAGGGGGCCGGTGACCTCGGGGTGGCGGTTCAGGCCGCGCCTCGTTCCGGCGCGTGGGGATCCGTGATCATGGGCCAGATGTCGCGCCGCGCACGCCTGTAGGGCGTCTTCGCCGGATCGTTGGGGTAGGGCGTTCCCGCCGAGCAATAGAGGATCTTCGACGCAATCTTCGAGAAGGATGCGAAGAAATGGTTCGTCGACTTGATGACCAGGATCTTCTTTGATCGCGGATCAATTCCCATCACGGAGAACAGACTCGGGTCGAAGCTCTGCGCGCGCGTGGAATTCAGGACGATGTCGATGCCGCGATGTCGGATGTGCGCGGCGTCGCCGAAGGGTGCGAAGCTTTCTCCGAACCGCATTTCGGCATTTCGCACCAGACTTATGACCTTGACCGTCCCGTCAATTGGATTGCCGGTACCAGGCGCGGATTTTGCGCCGAAACGTAGCGGGATCTCTGCGCCTTCACCTGCCGCCATGCAGATCTGCACGGCCATCGGATCCCAGATCGTGCCGACGGCCGCGTCGGTGACGTCATTAGCGAGCAGTTCTTCCAGCACCACGGTTGCGTCACCCGCCGTTCCGCCGCCGGGATTGTCCCACATGTCGGCGATCACCACCGGACCGGCGGTCGCGGCGATCGCGTCGGCGACCGCTTGGCGCTCGTCGAGCTCCGGCATTCGGAACGTGCCGCGTCTGGCGAAGAGTTCCATGCCGAGGTCGCGGGCAAGCGCCTGGCCCTTCTCCCGGTTTCCGTCGGTCACCGCGATCATCTTCGTGCCCATCTCCGGCACGTCGCCCGCCATGAAGCCGTGCACCACCGAGAGCGAGAGCACGTCAGCGTCCTCCCGCTCGATCCGCATCAGCTTGTCGACGAAGCTGCGCATGGGTTCGCGGGATGTCGGAAACACGTCGATCATCCGGCAGTCGAAGACCGACATGACCGGCTTGACGCGGCCCTCGATTGCATCGACGGCGATCCGCCACAGATCCTTGGCGCGATCGACGAAATCGGTGTGCGGAAACTCCTTGAAGAAAACAAAGAAATCGGCCGCGGCGACGCGCTTCTCGGTCAGATGGCTGTGCGGATCGAGTTCGCAGCAGAGGAGCACGTCCGGTCCGATGAGTTCGCGGATACGCGTCAGCAGGTCGCCCTCGGTGTCCTCGTAGCCATCGGCAACCATGGCGCCGTGCAGGCCGAGGACGACGGCGTCCACCGGAAGGGCGGCGTGCAACTGACCGAGGATCTCGTCGCGCAGATACTCATAGGTCTGCCGGTTTACGAGACCCGCCGGGTCCGCCCAGGCGGCCGTCCCCTCGATCAACTGCCAGCCTTTTTCTGCCACGACTTGGCGACCGACGGTGATCGGTGCGGTGCAAAGCGTCGGTGTCTCCGGATGGCTGCCCGGCGGGGCATATAGCGAAGCCTCAAAGGCCCGCTTATCGATGCAGATCGGCGAGAAGGTGTTGGTCTCGGTCGCCAGGGCCGCCGTGAAGATTCGCAATGCTGTCGCCTTTTTCGCCTAGTTCGATCCCATCGGGTTGGGCAGGTAGCCGGTAAACCCGCAGATCTTCCAGCGGCCTTGATGCAGCCGGCAATAATAGACCGTCTGCCACTTCATGACATCAACGCTGCCATCGGCCTTCTTCAATCCGCCGTCGAACTTCTTGCGCGCCAGCGCCAGGTCTCCGTTGATCTCGATGTCTTCCAGCGTGGTCGTCGCGAAGATCGCCCCGCGCGGATCCTCGGCGAAGGATTGGCCGGCGAAGTCCTTCGCCTGGCGCAGCCATTCCTCGCGATAGGCGGCAAGCGAGGGAAAGGAGAGACGCCAATTGTCCGGGCTCTCCTCGCGCCTTCCGTCGATGCCGATAAAGCCGTCCTCGACGAAATCTTCCGCGACCAGCGACCAGTCCGCAGCCAGGAAAGCGTCGATATCCCGCGTCACCAGCATGTCCCAGATTTGATGCCGGGCAACATCGGAGAGGGGGAACGGATTCTGGAAGGGATCCCGCATCGTTTCGCCTTGGATTGAAATTCTTTTCATAAACCCGGATTTTGTCTGGTCAAATTCCGTATTCTGTGGTGACTTGTCAACGGATAAAGAAAATAATTTGCACGAAGGTCCCTATGTCCATCAAACGTTATGGCGCGGAGCAGGTCGGAGCGGGTGGCAAGCCGCTGCCGTTCGCGCGAGCCGTCGAGGCCGATGCCTGGCTGCACGTCTCCGGTCAGGTCGCCATGGAGAATGGCGAGATCATCGACGGCAACATCGTCGCGCAGACGCATAAGGCGATCGGCAATCTTCTGGCCATTTTGAGGGAGGCCGGTTACGGTGTCGAACACGTGGTCAGGGTCGGCGTCTGGCTGGATGACCCGCGTGATTTCTGGAGCTTCAACAAGATCTATCAGGAGTATTTCGGCGCTCATCCTCCTGCGCGCGCCTGCGTGCAGTCTTCGATGATGGTCGACTGCAAGGTTGAGATCGACTGCGTCGCCTACAAGCCGAAGGACGCCTGATCATAAGGGGTGGGCGTTCGATGGACATCTTCGCGACACTGCAGGAGGAAAAGGGGCGGCTGTCTCAGTCGGAGAGCCGCATTGCCGATATCCTGCTCAATGACTTCGAATTTGCCGTGAACGCCTCGATCATCGAGCTTGCGGGCAAGGCCGATGTGTCGCCGCCGACGGTGACCCGTTTTTGCCGGCGTCTCGGCTGCGAGAGCTTTTCCGACTTCAAGGTGCAACTGGCCCGCACGGCCTATATCGGCATGCGCTACCTCAAGCCCGAGCCGAAGAGCCAGGAGCCGGCCGATGTCGCGCAGGACATCATAACCAAGGCGCAGAACGCCCTCTTCCTGTTGCACCGCTCGCTCGATCTCGCCGCGGTCGAAGAGACCGCCGGGCGGCTGGCCAAAGCGGAAATGATTTACGCCTTCGGTTCGGGCGGCAATTCGTCGATGGTTGCCAGCGAACTGCAGAACCGGCTCTTTCGGCTCGGCCTGCGCATCACCTCGAGTTCCGACCACAGCATGCAATTGATGATGGCCGCGGCGGCCAAGCCGACGGACGTGCTGATCGGTTCCTCGTTGTCGGGGCGCAACGCGGAGCTCGTGCGTGCCTTCACGCTCGCGCGCGAAGCCAGGGTCCCGACGATCGCGCTGACCCAGAGTGGCAGCCCCGTCGCGCTTGCCGCAGACATCACTGTTCCGGTCGACCTGCCGGAGGGCAACAACATCTATCGGCCGACATCCACGCGCATCGCCTATCTGGCCTTGCTTGATATCATCGCCAGTCTCGTCGCCTACCGCGTCCAGCCACAGGCGACGGCGACGCTGAGGCGCATCAAGCAGCAATTGGTGGCGCACAGGGATGGCGACGATCGCCAGCTTCTCGGAGACTGATGTGCCACAGGAGCGCCGTATGAAGAAGTCCGTCGCGATCGTCACCGGGGCAGCGGGCGATATCGGTCGCGCGATCGCCGGTCGCCTGGCCGATGACCATGAGGTGGTCGTGCTTGCGGACATCGACGGAGATGCGGCGGAGACGGTCGCGCGTGACCTCGGCGCGCAAGAGTGCTTCGTAGCCATAGCCTGCGATGTCACGGATGCCGCGAGCGTTGCGTCGATGGCGGCGACGGCCGGATCGCTCGGAGCGGTACGCACGCTCGTCAACAATGCAGGTGCTGCCCGCGCCGTCAGCCTGCACGACACGACGCCGGAGATCTGGCGCATGGACAATGCGCTCAATCTCGAGGCGGCATTTCTTTGTTTCCGCGCCGTCGAGGACATGCTGAAGGAGAGCCGGGGATCGGTGGTCAACATCGCATCCGTCAACGGCATGAATGTTTTCGGCCATCCGGCCTATAGCGCTGCCAAAGCCGGTCTCCTGCATCTGACCCGGCTGATCGCGGTCGAGTACGGCAAATTCGGGATCCGCGCCAATGCGGTGGCGCCGGGCACTGTGCGCACTCAAGCCTGGGAAGCACGTGCGGCGGCCAACCCGCAGGTCTTCGAGGAGGCGAAGCGCTGGTATCCGCTGCAGCGCATCGTCAATCCGGAAGACGTCGCCAATGCCGTCCAGTTCCTGGCAGGTCCTCTGGCCAGCGCCATATCCGGCGTCTGCCTGCCGGTCGATTGCGGGCTCACCGCAGGCCAGGCCGAACTCGCACGCACCTTTTCGCAATCCAGCCATTACTGACAAAGCCATACCGGGAGGACGCTCATGCAGCCGGTTTCTTATCGCCTCGAATCTGCCTGGCAACGTGATGGGGGCCCGTTCGGACGCTTCACCTTCACCCTGGCCAATCTCTCCCAGTCCCCCCTCAGCGACTTTCGCCTCGTCTACACGTCGCTGACCCGCGTCATCGATGCGGCCGCTTGCGAAAACGCCGTCTTTCTGCGCCGCAACGCCAATTTTCACGAATTCGCACCGCCAAAGGGATTTGTCCTTGGCGCGGACGAAAGCTGGACCTTTACCGTCAGCGGGCTGCACAGGCAGGCAAAACACTGCACCGATGGCGCAAAGTCCGCCTATCTGACACTCTCAGACGGCCGGCATGTGCCGGTGGCGGTTTCCGATCTTCTCCTCGAAGGAGCAACGAGCGAACCTCCGCCGCAGCGCCTGCCGGAAGGAAGTCTCGACCTGCCCTTCGCCTTGCAGCCCTGGCCGGCCGAGATCGACGCCGTGCCGGGCGATGGATTTCCGGTCGTTCTCTATCCGGCGCCCGGGAGCAGCAAGGATGAGATCAGGGCGGTCGACACGGTGCTCTCCCTCTTCCATCGTCTCTTCTCGGCAGGCCACGCTCCCTTCACGCTCGCCTCATCCCCCCAGGGTCGTCCGATCGTCTTCGCCGGGAAGCCCGAACTCGGCCCCGAGGCCTATGCACTGGCTTTCTCCGAGCGGGAGATCCGGCTCGAATATGGCGCGGCCGCTGGCCGGCAGTATGGGCTGACGACGCTTGCGCAATTGCTTGACGGCGCGCGCAGGGACGGGGGCAGGTTCCGTTTTCCTGTGTCGGGCACGATTTCCGACCGGCCGCGTTACGGCTGGCGCGGTTGCCATCTCGATGTCTCGCGCCAGTTCTATCCGGCTGCCGATGTCGTGCGGCTCATCGATATCCTCGCCTGGTTCAAGCTCAACATCTTCCACTGGCATCTGACCGACGACGAAGCCTGGCGGCTGGAGATCAAGGCCTATCCCACGCTGACGACGCTCGGCGTGCTGCGCGGGCCGGACGAGCCGATGCTGCCGCAGCTCGGCAATGGCGCCGAACCGGTGGGTGGTTTCTACAGCCAGGACGAGGTGCGGGCGATCGTCGCCCATGCCGGCGCGCTCAATGTCGAGGTCGTGCCGGAGATCGACATTCCCGGCCATAGCACGGCCGCGCTCGTCGCCCTGCCGGAGCTCTCCGACGGTCAGGAGGCCCCGGAAAGCTATCATTCCGTCCAAGGCTACCCCAACAACGCGCTGAACCCGGCCATTCCGCTGACATACGACTTCCTCGAAAAGATCTTCAACGAAATGGTCGAGCTTTTCCCGAGCCAATATATCCACGTCGGCGGCGACGAGGTGGCCAATGGTTCGTGGCTGGCGTCGCCATTGGCGCGCAAGCTCATGGAACAGGAGGGCATTTCCGGGACCTTTGCGCTGCAGTCCTACTTCCTGAGGAAAGTGAAGCAGATGCTGACGGCGCGCGGCCGCAAGCTCGTCGGCTGGAACGAGGTCGCCCATGGCGGCGGCGTCGGCACCGAGGGTACGTTGCTGATGGCCTGGGAGAACCCCAAGGTCGGGATCGAGCTCGCGCGCGAAGGCTACGACGTCGTGATGACGCCCGGCCAGGCCTACTACCTTGACATGGCGCAGGCCGAGGCGTTCCAGGAGCCGGGCGCGAGCTGGGCCGGCACCGCTACGCCGGCGCATACCTATGCCTATGAGGCGGAAGGCGAATTCCCGGAAGAATTAAAGAACCGCATGAGAGGCGTGCAGGCCTGCATCTGGTCGGAGCATTTCCTCTCGCGAGGCTATTTCAACCGTCTCGTCTTCCCGCGCCTTTCCGCCATCGCCGAAGCGGCCTGGACGCCGAAGGCGCAAAAGGATTGGCTGCGTTTCGCCGCAATCGCCCCTCTGAGCCCGATTTTGTGAGTTTGAAGCCATGCGGATCGCCGTCGGTGGAATCCATACGGAGTGCAGCACCTATTCGCCTGTCCTGATGACGGCGGACGACTTCCGGGTGCTGAGGGGGGCCGAACTCCTTAAGGCGGACTATTTCAATTTTCTCGACGCCGACGGCTTCGAGCATGTCCCGCTCCTTCATGCACGGGCCGTACCCGGCGGCCCCGTTTCGCGTGCGGCTTACGACGCCTTCAAGACCGAGTTCCTCGAGCGACTTCGCGCCGCACTGCCGCTCGACGGCCTCTATCTCGCGATGCATGGAGCGATCAAGGTCGACAGCATGGACGACGCCGAGGGCGACTGGATTTCCGCCGCCCGCGCGGTCGTCGGGCCGGACTGCCCGATCGCAACGAGCTACGATCTCCACGGCAATGTCAGCCAGAAGATCATCGACCAGATCGACATCTTTGCCGGCTACCGCACCGCGCCGCACATCGATACGCGCGAGACGATGGTTCGGGCCTGGTCGATGCTGGTGGAAGCGCTGCGGACGGGGACGCGTCCCGGCGTCGCCTGGGCGCCCGTGCCGCTGCTGCTGCCGGGAGAATGCACGTCCACGGAGGATGAGCCTGCCAGCGGCCTTTACCGGCGCCTGCCGGACTTCGATCAGCGTCCCGGCATTCTCGATGCCAACCTGATGGTTGGCTACGTCTGGGCCGACGAGCCGCGGGCGACCGCTTGCGCCGTGGTGACCGGATCGGACAAGGCAGCCGCCTCGATGGCGGCAGAAGAAATCGCCGGAAGCTACTGGAACGAACGGGAAAATTTCCGCTTCGGCCAGGTCACCGGTCCGCTCGATGCGATGCTCGCCATTGCCGAGGAGACGACAACGAAGCCCGTCATCCTCGCCGATTCCGGAGACAATCCCACGGGAGGCGGCGTCGGCGACCGCGCTGACGTGTTGAGGGCTCTTCTCGCGCGCGGATGGCGGGATGCGCTGATTGCCGGCATCGCTGACCGGCCGGCGGTGGATGCCTGTTTCGCGGCCGGTGAAGGCGCGACGCTCGCATTGCGGCTCGGCGGCAGTCTCGATCCGTCGAGCGCCGTGGCCGAGGTCACGGCTATTGTCATGCGGCTGGACGATCCGGGACCGATTGCCGAGCGCCAGGCAGTCGTCCGCATCGACGGGATCGAGGTGGTGCTGTCGGCGCGCCGGCGCCCATACCACAACATCGAGGATTTCCGTCGCCTTGGCCTCGATCCGGGAAGCGTGCGCCTCCTCGTCGTCAAGTCCGGTTACCTTTCGCCGGAACTTGCGCCGATTGCCAATCCCAACCTGATGGCGCTCACCGATGGTGTCGTCAATCAGGACATCGAAAATCTCGCGAGCGAACGACGCCAGCGGCCGATCTTCCCGTTCGACCGCGATTTCGATTTCAAGCCGAGGGCTCGGTTCTCGGCCCGTTGGACCTGAGCCGAAGCTCACCAACCTTCCGAACGACCGCCTGTCTTGGCGGCGGCCTCTCACAAGACTTCGCACGCGCGGATCGAACCATGTCTTCCTCGTTGCTCTTTGCCATGCGTAACCCGGTCATCCGGACGAGCGTGCTTGCCATCTTCCTCTTCGGCTTCTCCGGTGCTGCGACCTCGCCCTTTCAGTCGGTAGTCGGGATCACCGAGCTTGGCTTGAGCGACGGGTTCTATTCGGCGCTGATCTTCGTCGCGGCGCTGGTGAACGTCACCGTCAGCGTCACTGTCGGCATAGTTGCCGACCGCGTCGGCAACTACCGGAAGCTAATGCTGGCGGTGATCCTTTCTGGCGCGATCGGTTACGGCCTGGTCTACGCCCTGCCGGCAAAGACGAGTTTCGTTATCGCCACGTTGGCGCTGCTGCCGGTCCATGGCGCACTGAACTCGCTCCTGTTCGCCAATGTCCGCACCGCCGCGAACAGCATGGGCGGCAAGGACGCGGCAGCGGTCAACTCCGGCGTGAGGGCGGCCATATCGCTCTCGTGGGTTTTGGTTCCGGGACTGGTCGGCTTTGTGCTCTCGGCACGGGGCAGCCTGCTGCCTGCCTATCTGCTGGCCAGCCTCGGCTGTCTCGCCAATCTGCTGCTTGTCTTCTTCCTGCTGCCGGCCCGACGCGGCGTCGATCCCATCTTCAGCAAGCGGCTTTCCTATCTTGCGTCCCTCGCCGAAATCCTTTCGCCCCGCGTCCTTGCCCGCATTGTCGCCGTGGCGCTCATCTGCTCCACGCTGCATGTCAACGCGGCCGTGCTGCCGCTGATCGTCACCGATGCTGCCGGCGGCTCGCCCACCGATATCGGTATTGTCGTCGGCGCCGTGGCGCTGCTGGAGGTGATCTTCATTCTGGTATGGGGACGGATCCAGTATCACATCCACCACGTCGACGCGCTTGCGCTCGGAACGGCAATCTACGTGGTCTACATGGCGCTGCTCGGCTTTTCGTCCCGGCCATGGCATATTTACGCACTGACGCTCATCAGCGGCTTCGGCGCGGCAGCGTTGATCAGCATCCCGATCACCTATCTGCAAGACCTGATCGCCGACCGACCGGGGCTTGGTAGCTCGTTGATCGCGGTGAACATCTTTCTGGGCGGGGCTCTCAGTGCGGCGCTCTTCGCGCTCGGCACCCGCATCAGCGACTATTCCGGAACCGCGCTGCTTGGTGCGGCTGCGGGGATTGCAGGCTGTGCCTTGCTCTTGTTCCTTGACGGCGCGCGTCGCAGGGCGGGTTCCATGCCGTAGCAGTCGCCTGCAAAGGAGAGCGGGAGGCCGCGGCGGCCTCCCGCATTTCTCGTCAGTTCCCGAGAATGCCGGGCAGGCGCAGGCCCTTCTCCTTGGCGCAGTCGAGCGCAATGTCGTAGCCGGCATCGGCGTGGCGCATGACGCCGGTTGCCGGGTCGTTCCACAGCACGCGTTCGATCCGCCGGTCGGCGTCTTCGCTGCCGTCGCAGCAGATGACGACGCCCGAATGCTGCGAGAAGCCCATGCCGACACCGCCACCGTGGTGGAGCGAGACCCAGGTCGCGCCGGAGGCCGTGTTCAACAGCGCGTTCAGGAGCGGCCAGTCGGAAACGGCATCGGAACCGTCCTTCATCGCTTCCGTCTCGCGGTTCGGCGAAGCGACCGAGCCGGAGTCGAGGTGGTCGCGGCCGATGACGATCGGAGCGCTGAGCTCGCCTTTGCGAACCATTTCGTTGAAGGCCAGGCCGAGGCGGTGACGGTCGCCGAGGCCGACCCAGCAGATGCGTGCGGGCAGGCCCTGATAGGCGATACGTTCCTTGGCCATGTCCAGCCAGTTGTGCAGGTGCTTGTTGTCGGGCAGCAGTTCCTTCACCTTGGCGTCGGTCTTGCGGATGTCCTCCGGGTCGCCCGACAGCGCCGCCCATCGGAACGGGCCAATGCCGCGGCAGAAGAGCGGGCGGATGTAGGCCGGCACGAAGCCCGGGAAGGCGAAGGCGTTTTCGAGGCCCTCATCCTTGGCCATCTGGCGGATGTTGTTGCCATAGTCGAAGGTGGGGACGCCCATGTTCTGGAAGGCGATCATCGCCTCGACGTGCTCGCGCATCGATGCGCGTGCCGCCTTTTCGACCGCCTTCGGGTCGCTGACGCGCTTTTCCTTCCACTGGCCCATCGTCCAGCCCTTCGGCAGGTAGCCGTTAACCGGATCGTGGGCGGAGGTCTGGTCGGTGACCATGTCTGGGCGGATGCCGCGGCGAACCATTTCGGGCAGAATTTCCGCGGTATTGCCGAGCAGACCGACGGATTTTGCTTCGCCCGCCTTGGTCCAGCGATCGATCATCTCCATGGCCTCGTCCAGCGTCTCGGCCTTGGCGTCGACGTAGCGTGTGCGCAGGCGGAAATCGATCGAGTCCGGATTGCATTCGACGGCAAGGCAGCAGGCGCCGGCCATGACCGCGGCGAGCGGCTGTGCGCCGCCCATGCCGCCGAGGCCGCCGGTCAGCACCCACTTGCCCTTGAGGTTGCCGCCGTAATGCTGGCGGCCGGCCTCGACGAAGGTCTCGTAGGTGCCTTGGACGATGCCTTGCGAACCGATATAGATCCACGAGCCGGCGGTCATCTGGCCGTACATGGCGAGACCCTTCTTATCCAGCTCGTTGAAATGGTCCCAGGTCGCCCAGCGCGGCACGAGGTTGGAGTTGGCGATCAGCACCCGCGGCGCATCCTTGTGGGTGCGGAAGACGCCGACCGGCTTGCCGGACTGGACGAGCAGCGTTTCGTCTTCGTTGAGATCCTTGAGCGTCGCGACGATCTGGTCGAAGTCCGCCCAGGTGCGGGCGGCGCGGCCGATGCCCCCATAGACGACGAGTTCGTGCGGATTCTCGGCAACGTCCGGGTCGAGATTGTTCATCAGCATGCGCAGCGGCGCCTCGGTCAACCAGCTCTTGGCGCTGATCTCGGTGCCACGCGGGCTGCGCACCTCGCGGATATTGTGGCGCGGATTGTTCACGTTCATGCCTCACTCCCTGTCAGTTTGAGGGCGAATGCCGTTGTTTCGATGCGTTTCAGGATGGCCTTGAGATGGACGCGAAGGCGGTCGGCCTTGGCGGAGTCCAGCGAGAAGGGCGGCGCTTCGGTCGTCAGATGCGTGGATTGCGCAAGTTCCATCTGGATCGCATGCACGCCGATTTCCGGCCGGCCATAGTGGCGGGTCGTCCAGCCGCCCTTGAAGCGGCCGTTCAGGATACTGGTATAACCCTCTGCCGAAGCGGCGATTTCTACCGTCGCCTTTTCTATTTCGGCAGCGCAGGTCTTGCCCATGTCCGTGCCGATATTGAAGTCGGGGAGCTTGCCTTCGAAGAGGAAGGGGATGTGCGAGCGGATCGAGTGGCAGTCGTAGAGAACCGCCACACCATGGATCGCCGTGACGCGCTCGATCTCGGCGGCGAGCGCCGCATGATAGGGAGCATGGAAATCGCGGAGCCTCGTCGCAATGTCTGCTTCGGTCGGCGCTTCGCCGTCCTTCCAGATCGACACGCCGTCGAAGTCCGTTTCCGGCACGAGGCCGGTGGTGTTCTGGCCGGGATAGAGGCTCGCACCTTCCGGGTCGCGGTTGGCGTCGATGACGTAGCGGTGGAAGGTTGCGCGCACAGTCGTGGCTTCCGGCAGAAGCCCTTCGTAGAGCTCGTGGATGTGCCAGTCCGTATCGGCGAGGATGCGACCGTTGTCGTTGAGCCGTTCCCAGATCAGTGCGGGCACGTCGGTGCCCGTGTGGGGAAAGCCAAGGATGACGGGGGAAGTGCCCCGATGGACTTCGAAAACGGCCATGTCAAATATCCAGCTTCGGAAGGATGCCATCGGAGACGGCGGCGTTGAGCGCGCCGGACGCGACGAGCTCGCCGGCCGCCTTGAGATCATCGGCCATGTAGCGGTCCTCTTCGATTGTCGGCGACACGCCGCGTACGGCAGCCACTGCCTTCAGGAGCTCGGCACTGGTTGTGAGCGGCGCCCGGAACTCGACGCCCTGGACGGCCGTCAGCGCCTCGATGCCGATGATCGAGAACAGGTTGTCGGTCATCTGCAGCAGGCGGCGCGCACCGTGGCAGGCCATCGATACGTGGTCTTCCTGGTTGGCGGATGTCGGCGTCGAATCGACGGAAGCCGGATGCGCGAGTTGCTTGTTTTCCGACATCAGTGCGGCGGAGGTGACTTCGGCGATCATCAGGCCCGAATTGAGTCCCGGCTTCTTGGCCAGGAACGCGGGTAGCCCGTAGCTGAGTGCCGGGTCGACAAGAAGCGCGATGCGACGCTGCGCGATCGCGCCGATCTCGCAAACCGCAAGCGCGATCTGGTCGGCGGCGAAGGCCACCGGTTCGGCGTGGAAATTGCCGCCCGAGACGACGGAATTGTCGGAAAGGACGAGCGGATTGTCTGTCACGGCGTTGGCCTCGATCGTCAGCGATGCGGCGACGGAACGCAGGAGATCCAGGCAGGCGCCGTCAACTTGCGGCTGGCAGCGGATGCAGTACGGATCCTGCACCCGTTCGTCGCCCTCGATGTGGCTCTGCCGGATGAGGGATCCCTCGAGCAATTGTCGAAGGGCGGCGGCGGTGTCGATCTGGCCGCGATGGCCGCGCAGCGTATGAATATCCGGATGGAATGGCGCCGACGATCCCATCGCGGCATCGGTCGAAAGCGCTCCGGTGATGAGCGCCGCCTGTGCGGCGCGATGGGCGCGGAAGAGGCCGGCGAGCGCCAGAGCGGTGGACGCCTGCGTGCCGTTGATCAGGGCCAGGCCTTCCTTTGCGGCGAGCGTCACGGGCGAAAGCCCGGCCTTTTCCAATGCGGCTCCGCCCGGCATGCGCGCGCCATCGAAGAAGGCTTCGCCGTGGCCCATCATCACGGCCGCCATGTGTGCAAGCGGTGCAAGGTCGCCCGATGCGCCGACCGACCCCTTTTCCGGGATCAGCGGGATCACGCCCCGTTCCTGCATCGCCTCGATCAGGCGGACGAGTTCGAGGCGAACGCCCGAAGCGCCGCGGCCGAGCGAGACGAGCTTCAGCGCCATGATCAGTCGGACGATGTTTTCCGGTAGCGGCGCACCGACACCGCAGCAATGCGACAGGATGAGGTTGCGCTGCAGCGTTTCGACATCGGCGCTGTCGATCTTGATCGACGCCAGTTTGCCGAAGCCGGTGTTGATGCCGTAAACCGGGGCATTGCCGGCGGCGATCTCGGCGATGCGCGCGGCGCCTTTGGCAACGGCGGCGTCGAATGCGGGATCGAGGCGCGCCGGTTCCTGAGTCCAGTAGATCGTCTCCAGATCCTTGAGCGGAACGGAGCCTGGCTTAAGTACGATGGTCATTGGCCGATTCTTTCGCCTCCAAAGATGCGCTGATGCAGCGGATTGAAGCCTATCCGGTAGATAAGTTCGGCAGGCTCATCGATGTTCCAGATTGCGAGGTCCGCGGATTTGCCGACCTCGATCGTGCCGGTCTCGTCGAGAACTCCGAGCGCGCGTGCGGCTTCGCGCGTGACACCCGCGAGGCATTCGTCGACGGTCAGCCGGAAGAGCGTCGCCGACATGTTCATGGTCAGAAGCAACGACGTCAGCGGAGAGGTGCCGGGGTTGCAGTCCGTTGCGATGGCGATGCGCGTTCCGGCATCACGCAGGGCCCGAACCGGCGGCAACTGCTTTTCCCGCAGCGTATAAAAGGCACCGGGCAGGAGCACGGCGACCGTCCCGGCCTTTGCCATGGCCGCCGCGCCTTCCGCGTCGAGATATTCGAGATGGTCGGCCGAAAGCGCGCCGTAGGAGGCTGCGAGCTTGGCGCCGCCGAGATCCGAGAGCTGCTCGGCGTGAAGCTTGACCGGGAGGCCAAGCGCCTTCGCGGCGTCAAACACACGGCCGATATCGCTGGGAGAGAAGGCGATGCCTTCGCAGAAGCCGTCGACGGCGTCGACGAGGCCCTCGGCGTGCGCGGCTTTCAAGCCCGGCAGCACGACATCGTCGATATAGTCGCCGTTGCGGCCCTTGTATTCGGGGGGCGTTGCGTGCGCGGCGAGATAGCTCGTGACGATGCGCACGGGACGCAACTCTTGCAGCCGGCGCGCGGCGCGCAGCATCTTCAGTTCAGCCTCTATATTCAGGCCATAGCCAGACTTTACCTCGACCGTCGCGGTCCCCTCGCCAAGCAGCGTGTCGAGCCTTGGAAGTGCCGCTTCCACCAGTTCCTCGACCGAAAGGGCATTGGTTGCTTTCACCGTCGAGGCGATGCCCCCGCCGGCGCGCGCGATTTCCTCGTAGGTGGCTCCTTCGAGCCGAAGCTGGAATTCACGCGCGCGGTTGCCGCCATGGACGATATGGGTGTGGCAATCGATCAGCGCCGGGGTCACCCAGCGGCCTTCACAATCGGTTGCCTCGTCGGCTTGGGCAAGGTTCTGGGGCAGGTCTTTTTCTGCGCCGACGTAGACGATCCGGTCGCCGCGGGTGGCGACGGCGCCTTTCTCGATAATGCCGAGCGGTCCCATGTCCTCGCGAAGCGTCGCAAGGCGCGCATTGCGCCAAAGGCCGGTTCTGCCTGAACTCGCGTTCTTGTTTCCGTCCATAAGTTTCCGCCCTTCTCTTGCGATAATGTATAGACATAATGATGTCCGTGGGCAAGCAGAAATTCACGTCATCGCGACACGAGGGTGCCCGATCGGCCTGATGACAGAGAAGATAGGGTGATCTTACAGCATGGTAGATCCCGGCAGCACATCGCCCGAGATCTGGCCATCAGCCAGGGGCACAACTGCCGTGGGAATGACGCGATAGCCGACCCCCGGGGACCGCGGACATAGTTGAACATGTCGGCAGCAGCAGGATAATCCGCTCCGCGGGGTCGCAGCCAGCCGGCACGGCTTTCGAATTGAGACCGTTCAAATGCTGTGCGAGCGAGGAGGCGAGCGCGTCGACAAGCTCGGCCGGAATACGTTGGGCCGGTTCTATCGGTACGGGTGGCGGCCGGAGAAATTGGAGCCGCTCGGCGATTCCACTGAGATCGGCGGTCGCCGACTGCGTTGAGTCGGCCAGCGCGAAAGCGTCGATGCCACGCACCGGCTTAATTGCGGCTGAACCTATTCGGCCAGGCCCGTGGCGAAGCGCCGCCGGTAGGAGCGCAGGCCTGCGTAAAGCACGGCGAGCGCGGCCACCGGAAACAGCGCGGCAAAGAAGCCGAGGTCGGCTGCGGCCGTGTTTTCCAGCACCCGCCCGCCGATTGCGGTGCCGCTCGCGATGCCGAGATAGATCGCCGAGGCGTTGAGCGACAGCGTCAGATGCGCCACCTCCGGCGCGAAGCCGACGATGCGACTGGCCTGTGCCGGCGGAAACGCCCAGCCGATGATACCCCATGGCACCATGATGCCGATCAGCAGCAGCCCGGCGAGGTTGCGCGGCAGCAGGTGCAGCCCGAAGGCAATCGCCAGCGACACCACCAGTGCCGACAACAGAGAAAGCACCACCATGCGGGTCGCGCCGACCCGGTCGGCTAAGAAGCCGCTGGAAAGGTTGCCGATCACCGCGCCCACGCCGAAAGCAAGCAGCAGGCCCGGCAGTGCAATCTTCGAAAGCCCCGCCCCGTCGATCGCCAGCGGTGCGAGATAGGAGATGATCATGAACCCGCCCGCAAGGTAGAGATAGGTTACCATCAGCGACGAGGCCACGCCGGGGAGGCCGATGGCGTTGAAGCGCTCGGAAAGTGTCAGCTTCGTTCCGCTAAGGCCGCGCGGCAGGCGGAGCCACAGCACGGTGGCGCAGGCGAGCCCGAGCAGGGCAACCGCCGCGAACGTGCCGCGCCAGCCCCAGAAGGCGGCGATCAGTGCGCCGAGGGGCGCACCAAGCGCCACTGCGAACGTCGTGCCGCCCACGACGATCGAGATTGCCAGCGCGCGGTGCTCCGACCCGGCCAGCGAAACCGCCGTCGCCTGGGCAGTGGCAGCAAACAGTCCGCTCGCCATTCCCATAACGATCTGTGCAAGTAGCAGCGTGGTGAACGTGACGCTTGTCGCAGCGACACCGTTACCCGCCACGAAGGCAAGCATCGCAACGACCAGCAGCCGCCGCCTGTCGGCCGCCCCGGCCAACGCCGAAAGCAGCGGCGCGCCGATGGCGTAGGAAAGCGAGAACACAGTGATCAGGTGCCCCGCGTGCGGAATGGTCGTGTGCGTGTCGGCCGCGATCGATGGCAGAAGGCTCGAGAAGACGAAGCCGACCGTGCTCATCGTGAAGGAGCCAACAGCGAGCCAGATGAGGCGCTTGTCCATAGGGTGTCCTTTGTTCAATATATATTGAACTATTGAACATGACCGGTCGCCATGTCAATATACGCGTTCTGCCGCCCCAGCATAAGGGACGGGACAGCCTGCCGCGTTGAACTGGAGTGCCGGCGCAGCTATGTTCGGATCATGACCCTGCCTCATCCCACCGCCGATCAGATCACCCTGTCCAACGTGCTCGCCGCCCTCGGCGACCCGACACGCCTGGCGATCGTCGGTTATCTCGCCCGCCGCGACGGGCGCCCGACGATGTGCCTGAACTTCACGGACTTCGGCTCCAAGACCAATATCAGCTACCACCTGGCCAAATTGCGCGAGGCGGGCATCACCCGCACCGAGGTCTCCGGCACCAGCCGACTGATCACGCTACGGAGCGACGACCTCGACAGTCGCTTCCCAGGCCTTCTCGATTCCGTCATCACAGCCGCGGTGAACCTGCCGATGGTGAAGAAGATCGAGGAAGCGGCGGAGGAGGCGCTGGCGCAGGGCGACCAGCGATAGCAAGGTCCGCCGGGGCATCGGTCGTATTGGTCCCAACAACGCTTTAGTCTAGGTGCGCAAGGTTTGTTGCCCGTCGACGTGCGCAGCGCAAAAACCCCCGGACTGTTGGGCCCGGGGGCTCTCGAGAACGTTCGCGATCTTTCGTTCTTGCTCAGGCCGTATGATGCAACGCCGCGCAATGCCGTTCGACGAGAGCGACGAAGCGCTGCCCGGCGACGTCGAGCCGCCCGCTGTTGTCGATCACCGTCACGTCAGGTCCGGCGACGACGTCGGGCGTCTGCCGCGTGAGGCGGCGCAACACGTCCTCTTCGCTCTCACGCCCGCGTTCGGCCAGGCGCTTCGCCAGCACTGCCGGGTCCGCAGTCACGAGCGCGACGGCGATGGTGCCGAAAGCCGAGCGAATTGCGGGGAGGGCGGCGCGGCTGCCGTTGACGATCGCCGTCATGCCGCTTGTGACCCTGTCGGCGATCTCGACTGGAACGCCGTAGCTCAAACCATGGGCCTGCCACGAAACGGCAAAGGCGCCGTTTCGGCTCATGTTCTCGAATTCCGCGGCCGAGACGCTTTCATGCACTTCGCTGCCGGCATCCGATGGCCGCGTGATCACGCGCCGCACGAAGAGGATGTCCGGGCGATGCGCGAAATGGTGCGCGGCGAAGCCCATGACGCTGTCCTTGCCTGCCCCGCTCGGGCCGACGACGACGATGAGCGCTCCACGCCCCTGTCCGACCCCCGTCATGCGACACGCCGTCCTTCGCGCCAGACGGAGCGAACGACCGGAATGCCCTCATGGCGATGGACACGCGCGATATCGGCGCGCAGTCCGACGGCAATCCGGCCGCGATCATCGAGACCGACCGTGCGCGCCGGCGTCGCCGTTACCATGGCGATCGCCTGCGGAAGATCGATCGCCTCGACCTCGTCGGCCAGAATGAACGGCGCATGGATAAGGCTGAAAGGCACATAATCGGAGGAAAGCACGTCGAGCACACCGCGCTCCGCGAGGTCGCGGGCGGCGATGTTGCCGGAATGCGACTTGCCGCGCACGATATTGGGCGCGCCCATCAGAACGCTCAGGCCGGCGCGGTGCGAGGCTTCGGCCGCCTCGAAGCTCGTCGGGAATTCCGCCAAACGGATGCCGTGGCCGATCGATTCCTCGACATGCGCGACCGTCGCGTCGTCATGGCTGGCAATGGTGATGCCGCGTTCGGTGCACGCCCTTGCCAGCGCTGTACGATGAGGCGCCGCGTAGCGGGCGGAAAGCGCCTGCTGACGCTCGACGAACTCGGCGAAAGCCTCGTCCGAGAGGCCACGCTTCGTCTTGTAGTAGAGCGTGTACTGATCCATCGTCTGGAACTGGCGCTGTCCCGGCGCGTGGTCCATCAGGGAGACGAGCCGAACTTGCGGGTCGTCTTGAAAATCCTCGTAATGTTCGAGGACGTCGGAGGTCGAGACTTCGCAACGCAGGTGGATGAGGTGGTCGGCACGCAAGCGTCCTTCCTCCTTGGCCTGTGCCAAGGCGTCGGCCATGCTGCGCATCTCTCCCTTCTGAAAGCCGCCGTCCTCGTCCGAGCCCAGGCGCAGGCAGTCGAAGACCGTGGTGATGCCGGACGTGACCACCTGGGCGTCATGGGCCTGGATCGCCGCGATCTTCAGCCAACGCACGCCTGGGCGCGGCGAGTAGTGCGCCTCCAGGTGATCGGTGTGGAGTTCGATCAGGCCAGGCAGCAGGTAGTCGCCTTCGAAGTCTTCACCCGTGCGGCTCGCCCCTTCCGAAATATCGGCGATCCGGCCGTCGCGGATGAGGACGGAACCGCTGACGATCCTGTCCTCCAGGACGATGCGGGCGTTGCTCAAAACCTGTTCTTTACTCATCTCATGCGATCTTTCGTTCGGATGCGCCGCCAAGCGGCAGTAGGGAATGGACAGTAAATGGCGCGCCGCGATGGGGCTCGATGAAAAGCGCAACGGTCGATACGTCGAGCGGCTTGCCGATGAACTCCTCGAATGCGGCGGTGAGCGTCTCGCGCATCACGCCTTGCGTCTCCGTCGGCACCGGTCCCGTCAGCGTCAGGTGGAACTGAAATTCCTCAAAGACGTAAGGGTAACCCCACGCCGCAAGGTATTCCCGCTGACGCAGCGGGAGCTTTTCCGGATTGCGGCGAGCGATGTCGGCGTCCGACAGCGGCGCCCGGAACGACTCGAAACGGCGAACGGCCTGTTCCGCGAGGGTTCGGAGCGGCGGGCAGTCTTCGGCCGGGACCAGAGCGAAAAAGGGACCGATCTGGTGCAGCACGATCCGCGGCACGTCGAAGGGTTCGATCTCCGCCGCGAACTCGTCAAAGGCCGCCAGCAGATCCGCTTCACTCTTGCCTTGCGCGAGCTCGAACGGCGCCTTCAGCGTTCCGTGAAAGCCGTATCGGCGCGGATCTGCCGTCAGCGCCATCTGATTTTCGCGCCCGAGCGCCGGCACTTCCGGCCAACTGAGTGCCCCGTCGACAAAGGCGTCGCGGCCAAGCCAACGGGCTGCCGTCTGCGTCAGCCGGTCATCGGCCGGCGGCGCGAAATAGATTGCATAACGCACGGGTCTCACTTTCTGTATCGCCCGGCCCGCCGTCCGGCGGGTCGATGTTCGCAGGGTGCGATGCGCAGCTAACCGATTTGCATGACAACATCATGATGACTTCGGTGCGAAACGCAATTCGGGTCAGAGCGGGCTGAGGAAAAGTGTGTGCGGTTCACCGCCTCCCGCTCCATTCTAATGCGTTTTGCGTCCCATCAGCCGCGTGCGGAGCGCGTTTGAGATGCTGTCGAAAATGAAGACAACCACCAAGATCAGAAGCACCATGTAGGCGACATTCTCCCAATCGGAGTTGGTGCGCATCGCCTCCCACAATTTGAGTCCGATGCCGCCGGCGCCGACAGCGCCGATGATCGTCGCCGAGCGGGTGTTCGATTCCCAGAAATAGAGTGCCTGGCTGGCGAAGACCGGCAGGACCTGCGGAAGCACGCCGAAGCGCTGTACCGCGATCGGCGTCGCGCCGACCGACTTCACGCCTTCGCGCTGCTTGTCGTCGATGTTTTCGAGCGCTTCGGAATAGAGCTTGCCGAGCGTGCCGGTGTCGGTGAAGAAGATCGCCGAGATGCCGGCAAGCGGCCCGGGGCCGAAGGCGCGCGTGAAGAACAGCGCCCAGATGAACATGTCCACCGACCTCAAGAAATCGAAGAAGCGCTTGGTGAGTTGGTTGGCGAAAAAGTTCGGCGTGATGTTGCGCGCGGCGAGGAAGCAGAGCGGAAAGGCGATCAGCGATGCGAAGAGCGTGCCGACGAAAGCCATGATGACCGTCTGCAGCAGTTTGGTCCAGACGTCGAGATGCTGCCACTCCGCATTATAGAGAATGTTGTTCCAAGCAAGCGAAAGGTTGGAACGCGCCGGATCGATACGCTCGCCCGAGAAGATCAAAGAGGCCACTTCGCCATAGGGCTTTCCGAAGAACGGCGAGTTAGTATCGAAGAGGAAGTTGGCCCAGCCGAAGAAACGGTTGCGGATCGAGACTTCGTCGCCTTCGACCTCCGCCCAGCCTGTGAGACCGAAGGAGAGCGTAATCTTTTCTCCCGGGCGCTTCTGCCTGGCCCAGCGGGGCAGCGGGCCTTGCGGCGTTGCCGTATCGGCGCCGTCGACGGTCATTACCAGTGTCTCGCCGCCGTGCGTCGCCGTCACGACGCCGCTGGCGACCTCGATGCTCGTCGACCGATCGAATGCGATGAGTGCGCGCGTGACGACCTCTTCGCTGCGGGTTTCGATGCGGTTCGGTGCTTGGACCGTTTGGTTATCGCCGAGCGCGGCATTCGGGGCCATGAAATTAAAGGACGAACTCCCCTTCGGCTTCGACGCCTGTGCAGCGGCTGGCGCCTCTATCGTGCGGGTCACGGTCTTCTTCTCGAGCGTGACCCAATCCGGGTTGGGATTGGGGCCGAGCGGCGAATTGCGCGCATAGGAGAGGGCCATCGTGCCATCGGCGGCAATCGCGATCTCCGGTCGGACCTCATAGGAGACCCAGTCGGCGAGATAGGTGCCGGCGATACCCCAATTGGCGTTGGCAAGCACATGGCCGATCGAAAAGAACCACCAGCTGAAAACCAGGTAGAGCAACACGCCGATACCGATCAGCGCGGTTTTCAACCTCTTTGTCGAAGAGGACTGCAACAGGTGCGGGTGACGGGCGGCGATCGCTTCCATTTCAAGGAGGCTCGGCTTGGTAGAGACGGTCATGGTGCGATCCTACTGGGCAAGCTGGAAGGCCTGATCGCCGACAAGGCGGCGGCGGAGCCATGCGGAAAACTGATCAACGGCAAAGATCGTCGTGAACAACAGGATCACGATCGCGATCGTCTTTGCCTCGTGACCCTGACCGATCGCAAGGCGCAGCAATTCGCCGATACCGCCGCCGCCGACCGCGCCGATGATGGTTGAGGCGCGCACATTGATCTCGAGGCGAAGCAGGAAGTAACTGGTGAAGTTCGGAAGAACCTGCGGAACGATCCCGAACCAGACACGCTCGATCCAGTTGGCGCCAACGGCGCGCAAACCCTCTTCCGGCTTCATGTCAGCATTCTCGACGACCTCGAAGAACAACTTGCCAAGCGCGCCGATCGTGTGAATCGACACCGCGGCAATCGCGGGAATGGGGCCAAGCGAGAGGATCGCCAGGAAGAAACCGGCGATGACCACTTCCGGGAAAGCGCGCAGGATCTCCATCAGTCGGCGCACCGGGCCCCTGATCCAGGGGTTGGGCATGAGATTGCGCGCCGCAAGGAACGAGAGGATGAAGCCGAAGAAGACGCCGACCACTGTCGAGAAGATGGCGATGTTCACCGTCTCCAGCATCTTGTGAAAATATTCCGGTATGTAGAGGCTCTCGGTGAGGTAAAGCCTGCCGTCCGTATAGTTGTACTTGAAGCTGCCATCGTCATAGGGCGAGGGCAGGTCGAACATGGCACGTACGATTTCCATGGCGTCGCGCGGGACCAGATCGCCGACGAAATCGAAGAAATGGGGCAGGCGATCGAAAAACTTGCCGGCATTCGAGTCGTTTGCGAACCAGAGCGAGGCACACAGCGTCAGAACGAGGAGCGCCAGGCCCAGGAGGGTGTAAAGCCGGCGGCGGGCATTGAGCTCCTGCCAGTGACGCTCAACCAGAGCGCCGCTCTCGCTCAGCTGTCGGGAAAGCACGGAAGTGGCCATGGGGTTTCCGGCATGTGCCGGCCTTCTGAGATGGGTGCCGATGGCAATCCCGAACAATCAAACGCTGGCCGCTACTGCATGAGTCCCAAGTCGAACCCGATCTAAGGATAAAATCATGCAGCGGCTCAAACCGTTGCAGCGCCGCGGTGCGGCGCTGCAACATGGTCAGCGCGTATCTGATGCCTTGGCGATCAGCCGCCGATCGTTGCCTTGCGAGCGTCGATGATCGGCTTGTAGAAATCGGCATTGACTTCGGTGAAGCCGATGAAATCACCGCCCTGGATGGCCGAGAAGCAAGCGGCGTCGGTCTTCGGCAGGTCCATCATGAACTGCTTGAACTTCGCCTTCATGTCGTCGTTCATCGTAGTGCGCACGACGATCGGCCCGTTCGGGATCAGCGGCGACTTCCAGAGCTCGACGAGGTCGTTCATGTCGACGATGCCCTTGTCGGCCATCTTCCGCAGGTTGCCCGAGGTGTAGCCGTCCTTGAATTCGCCAATGCCCGAACCGAAGGTCGTGCCGGCGTCGAACGTGCCCTTGATGACTTCGAGAACGAGGTTCTCGTGGCCGCCGCCGAAGCCGGTTTCACCGAAGAATTCCTTGACCGGTGCGCCGATGGCTTCCGGAAGCGTGACGAGCGGGACGAGATAGCCGGAGGTCGAATCCGGGTCGGCGAAGCCGAGCTTCTTGCCCTTGAGGTCTTCGAGCTTGGTAATGCCGGAGTCCTTGCGGGCAACCATGATCGAGTGATACCCGGTCGAACCGTCGGTCTGGACCGTCGTCAGGATCGGCTCGACCGCGTCTGCCTTGGCGAGGTAGATCTTGGCATAGCCGGAAGCGCCGAGCTCTGCGTAGTCGAGCGTACCGCCGAGCAGGCCCTGGATAACGCCGTCATAGTCCGCGGCCGGGAACAGCGAGACTTTTTCGACGCCGATTGCAGCCGGGAGCTTGTCGACGAGGCACTGGAAGTTACGCAGGCGATCGGCTTCGTTCTCGCCGCCAAGGATGCCGATGCGGAATTCCTTGAGGTCTTCGGCCTGGGCATGGCCGACGAGGGCGAAGAGCGCGACAGCGCCCAAAAGAGCTTTCTTCAACATAAGGTTCGTCTCCCGTTTATCCGGCCGCGCCGGATCGATATCGGTTGCAAAGAGGTGCCCTTGACGCGGGCGCTCGATCGTGGCGGGTCGTCAGAGACCGGCCAATGCCAGCGGCTTGAGGCTAGCCGATGCGGTGTTTTCCTGCGGGAGCGCCGCGGGAATGTTGATGCTTGTCGAGGTCATCGATTCTTCGATTGCGGTGTCAGCGCCGTAAATCTCGGCGACCGCGGCGGCGGTCAGATCCTTCGGTTGCCCGTCGAACACGACGCGCCCATGCGCCATGCCGACGATCCGTTCGCAATAGCTCCGTGCGGTATCGAGCGTGTGCAGGTTCGTGATGACGGTGATGCCGTCGCGCTCGTTAATGTCGCGCAGGGCATCCATGACGATCTTGGCGTTGAGCGGGTCGAGCGAGGCGATCGGCTCGTCGGCCAAGAGCACCTTCGGCTGCTGCATCAGAGCGCGGGCGATCGCGACGCGCTGCTGCTGACCGCCGGAAAGCGTGCCGGCCGGCTGCAGCGCCGTCTGCTCGATGCCGAGGCGTTCGAGCGCGCCGATCGCCATGATCCGCTCTTCGCGCGTGAACATGTTGAGGATGCTGAGTGCGGTCGAGCGGTGATTGAGGCGGCCGAGCAGGACATTGGTCAGGACGTCGAGCCTCGGCACGAGGTTGAACTGCTGGAAGATCATCGCGCAATCGCGCTGCCAGTTACGCAAGGGCGCACCGCGGAGCGAGGACACTTCCGTGCCGGCAAATTCGATCGAGCCCGAGGAGAGATCGACCAGGCGGTTGATCATGCGCAGCAGCGTCGACTTGCCGGCACCCGAGCGGCCGATGATGCCGACCATCTGGCCCTGCGGGATGTCGAAGGTAACCGAGCTGACGGCTGTTTTCGTGCCGAATCGGCGGGTTACATTCTTCAATTGAAACATTGGCAGCAGTTCCTCTTTCGGGGAGACCGGTCATCGGTATGACACCTGCCATAGCGACGCTTCATGAACGCCAAATGTCAGTTTCTTGTCGTTTCTGTAACAGTGCACGGCTGCGAGCGGTCGTGGCCCTTAAGCAGGACATGCTTGGGGCTCGGCGGCATGGCCGCGACAGACTGACAATGCAGGTAGGCTTCGCCCGAGTTGGAGAGGTAGCGAATCTTCCCTGTAAACAAGCGCCGACGCGGCGGTGACGATTCGGCGGCGGCCCGGCAGCGGTTCGAAAGCACGTCGAATTTAGGGACGAAGTCGATCGCTGGCCCGACGTGAGGGCGCCTCACCCCGCAAGCGCACCCGAGATCACCGCGGCCCGGCAACTTATCACTCTTACCGGACCTGCCGTCGCTGGTCGGAGGCGTCTTTTTTGGCCGTTAAATCCGGCTCTCCAGCTTCATGCAGGGTGCCCTGGTTAACCATTTGTTAACCGCGATTCACGTACATCTTGGCAACCAAAAATTAACGTAGATGACCAAAGTGCTAACAGATACTCGCTCGATCCGTATCAAGGGCCGCTCATTCCTGGCGCTCGTGCTTTCTCCGGAACTGCCACTCGATGGATGGCTTACCCGGCTCGACGACTTGGCCTCGCGCTCGGCGGGGTTTTTCCTGGGCAGGCCGGTCGTCCTCGACGTGGAAGACATCGAGATCGACCGGACGCAGCTGAAGGCGCTGATCGGCGAGCTCGCGAAACGCAACGTGCGCATCATGGGCATCGAAGGCGGGCGCCCATCACTGTTCGAACCGGGCATGCCGCCGGCCATGAAGGGCGGCCGGCCCGCCCCCGATTTCGAGGTTCCGCCGGCCGAATCGACCGCCGAAGCGGCCAAATCCGGCAACGGCAAAGCGGCAGAGCCTGCCGTTCGTCCAGAGCCGCAGCTGGTCAGGGCAATGCCTTCGATCATCATCAAGGAGCCCGTCCGCTCCGGGCAATCGGTGATCTTTCCCGAAGGTGACGTCACCGTCGTCGGGTCGGTCGCGTCGGGCGCGGAAATCATCGCGGGTGGTTCGGTTCACATCTACGGAACGCTGCGGGGACGGGCGCTGGCGGGATCCGTGGGGAATGCCTCGGCGCGCATCTTCTGCCGTAAGCTTGAAGCAGAATTGCTGGCAATCGACGGTGTCTACAAGACGGCCGACGATATGGCGCCACACCTTCGCGGGCAAGCGGTGCAGCTTTGGCTGGAAGGCGATTCAATCATGGCAGAGAGACTTAACTGAGCCGGCTGCCGGCCGGGAAACAGGAGTGCAAGATGGCGAAAGTAATCGTGGTTACATCGGGTAAAGGCGGCGTCGGCAAGACGACGTCTACCGCCGCACTCGGTGCGGCATTGGCGCAGAGGAACGAGAAGACGGTGGTCGTCGATTTCGACGTCGGCCTGCGCAATCTCGATCTTGTCATGGGCGCGGAGCGACGAGTCGTTTATGATCTGGTCAATGTCATACAGGGCGACGCCAAGCTGCCGCAGGCGCTGATCCGCGACAAGCGGCTCGAAACCCTCTTCCTGCTGCCGGCATCCCAGACGCGCGACAAGGACAGCCTGACGCCGGAGGGCGTCGAAAAGGTGATGGCCGAGCTGAAGAAGCACTTCGACTGGATCATCTGCGACAGCCCGGCCGGGATCGAGCGCGGCGCCACGCTCGCCATGCGCCATGCCGACGTTGCCGTCATCGTCACCAACCCGGAAGTCTCATCGGTTCGCGACTCGGATCGCATCATCGGCCTTCTCGACTCCAAGACGGAGAGAGCGGAACGCGGCGAACGGGTGGAAAAGCATCTGCTGCTCACCCGCTACGATGCCAACCGCGCAGAGCGGGGCGACATGCTGAAGGTCGATGACGTGCTCGAGATTCTCTCGATCCCGCTGCTTGGGATCGTTCCGGAAAGCATGGACGTGCTGCGCGCTTCCAACATCGGTGCACCTGTCACGATCGCCGACAGCCGCAGCGCACCGGCGCTCGCTTACCTAGATGCCGCCCGCCGGCTTGCCGGCGAAACGGTTCCGATCACCATCCCTGGTGAAAAGCGCGGCGGCTTGTTCGGAAAAATATTCGGACGGAGGGCAGCATGAGTATTTTCAGCTTCTTCAGCAAACAAACTTCGGCGCCGACTGCGCGCGAACGCCTCCAGATCCTGCTCGCACATGAGCGCGCCTCGGTCGGTCACTCGGATCTGGTCGCGCAACTGCGGGAGGAAATTCTCGCGGTCATTGCGAAGCACGTTCAGGTCGACCGCGACAAAGTGAACGTGAAGATGGACCGCGGCGAACAGGTCTCGACGCTTGAGGTCGATATCGAGATCCCGCTCGACGCAAGCGTCCGGGCGGCCTGACAGACCTAGGCCGGCAAGCCCCCGATAGTCTCGGCCGCGACGGAGCGGCCGAGACACCCCGCTGCGGGGAGTTGGCTCGCCCACCATTCGTATTGACCCCGGCCATTCGCGTCGGAGTTTTTGAGCCCCCGGCTTAATCGTTAAGGTCTTTCGGACCCGCTGCCCCTGTTGCGCTGCTGCCTTTGCCAGGGCCATTCGCCTTCGATCTCCGCCTCGAGCGAGAAGCTCAAGAAGGTCCGTATGAGCACGATCAGCCCGAGCAAGCCGACACTCTCCCAGGTGAGAGGCGACGTGATGGTCGCGATGATATCCGCGCCGATCAGAAGTTCGAGGCCAAGCAGGATCCCGCGCCCCAGGTTGGCGCGGTAGCGGTCGTAGGCGAGATCGCCGAGACCTGCGGCCAGATCCCTCACATAGCGGACGGTGGCGACGATCACGCCGATGATGGTGACCGCGACGCCGAAGGCCTCCAGCGCGGATGCCAATGGCTCCATCAGCGGCGCCACCAAACTCGCCAACTCGCCTCGTTCGATCGCAGTGCTCATGCAGCGTCACTCGCGAGCTGGCGGGATGCAGGGTGGAGGGCATAAGCGATCGTTACGCCCAGCACAATGGCGCCGGTCACGAGCAATGTCGGCGCGAGCCCGACCCACCGCATCAACGCAGCGCCGATAGCGGCGCCGATCAGGATGGCGAGCACGGCTGCAACGCGGCGCTGCCAGTTCTTGTTGCTGCCGCCGGCGAGCGAGGAATCCGCGGCAAGGCCAGTGATAGTCAGTGTAAGAACCGTCGTGGTGAGATCCGGCACCTTGAGCGCGCGAACTGTGGCATTTCGCAGCCCCATGGCAATGGCGGTAAGGATGATCAGCAGGTAAAGACTGCGGGCAGGCGCCAGTGCGTTCGTGTCAAATCCGATCGCAAGGAAGGCGGAGATCCAGAAGAGCAACGCTTCACCCGTCGCAACGGTCAGCAGGCAACGCCGGCGACTGGCCTTTGCATGGCGTACGGCAATGAGCCCGCCGGCCCAAGCCCCGATAAAAAAGGCGATCAACGCCGTCAGGTTGCGCGAGACATCGAAGCCGGGGGCTCCACCGATGGCAAAGCCCAGGAAGACCGTGTTGCCGGTCATGTTGGCAACAAAGACCTGGCCGAGGCCGAGCACACTGACCGCGTCGACAAGCCCGGTCACCGCCGAAAGGACAATAAGGACGAGCGGTAGCGGGTCATATTGGCCCGCAGGCGATGGTTCCATTCAATGCTCTCCCGTTGCCCGACGAATTGAGATGCGCAGCAACTATCGATCGGCGCTACGGGAGACGCTAGCATGAGTTTATATTGCAGGCTTGTAGAATAAAGTCGTGCGCTCTGTGCTGGTTGTCACGGTTGAGCGGGCAAAAGGGCCCGCACCAACTGGGATTCGTTCTTGCCCGATTTCGTGGCAATCTCGATCAAGGCCATGTCGGGTGCCGCTGTCGCGAACCCGCGCGCCTTGAGCGTTTCGACCAGGCTTTCGCTCGTCAGACCCAGAAGCGGTGCGATCTCGCCGGCGGTGTTGGCGATTATCTGCCGGCTGAAGGCGATCTGGGGCGGCCCGCCGCTACGACCCTCATTGCTCGGCCAGGCCATGGCAACGGCCGCTCCGGTCGAGATCAGCAGCGCAAGCGTCATCGGAAGACGTCCGAGGTAATGCGTCATCGGTCGCCAGTTCCTCCAGACGTGCAGCGCGAAGGGCAGGATGAGCGCGACACTCAGCCATTCATGCATCTCGTTGAAGACGCCGTTGCCGACATGGAAGAACAGTGCGATTCCAGAAATGAGCGAAACGAGAAATAGACCTGTGATGAAGGGCGTCGCATATCGCTGCAGGATGGCTTTCACGGGACCTCTCCGATTTCTGTTGTCCTGCGACGAACACTAGCGCGCCCAAGCGGTGTCGGACAGTTAAGTGTTTGTAATTATTGATGTAAATCAAGCGCCGTGTTGATTTCGAGCGGCGGGCGCCTGCTTCCGCAAGCAGACGCATTCGCCTCGTCAGGGCGCACAAGGAGCCTCAGAGGCGGCCTGTTTCGTAATCCTGGCAGGACTCGCCAAATTGCGCCATTGCCTCCTCCAGGTAGTCCGCCAACAGCGGTATGCCGAGCAGATAGGCGGCAGTTCGGTTGTTGTGTGCGTCGGCAGCCTGGGCACGAATGTCGTCCCAGTCTTCGATCTTGCCGTCGCCGCGGCCGAGCCAGCTCAAAGCGACGAGATCGATCTGCTCGTCTTCGTTGAGCGCCCAGATCGCGCTCGCAAGTTCAGCCTCGACGGGATCGTCCGGTTGATCCTCGAGCACCGAGGCCATGTTGTCGTCGGATGCGTTGGATGCCGGGTCGGGATCCGTCACGGCATCCTTGACGTCGAATTCGCGGGCCTTGACTATGAAATAGCAGACTTTTTCGGGTGAAAGCGACAGGTCCCAAGCTTCGCTCATTGGTGCAACCTCCAATTGGCGTCGTCAGTAGCGATCTCCCTCGGAAGGGTGGATACGATACCCCGTCCGAGAAGTATCATTCGGTCCCCCATATCGGCACCTTTACCAGATCCTTCCCGATCTTGGCGCATTGCCGTCTTCCATTTACCGTTCGATCCCCTCGATCCACTCTGCGAACGGCGGGGTTGCTGTCGACCTCGACAGCGGGAGCGCTCAGCGGGCCATCAAGATCGGGATGGCAGTCTCGCCGAGCATTGTCCTTGTAACTCCACCGAAGATCAGCTCGCGCACTCGCGAATGCCCGTATGCGCCCATGACGATCATGTCGGCGGATATGTCGACGGCATGCTGCTGCAGCACGCTCGCCACAGGACGACCCGCGCTCGGCAGCTGATCGACCGTCACGTTGATGCCGTGGCGAGCGAGATAGGCGGCGACATCGGCGCCAGGTTCCGCGCCGTTTTTCCCGCGAACCGCCTCCGGGTCGACCAAGGTTACGTGGACCGAGGTCGCCTTCGCCATGAGTTCAAGAGACTCGCGCGCCGCGCGGGCAGCTTCCGCGCGCGAGTCCCAGGCAAGCAGGACCGTCTTCGGCTGGAGACTCGGCGTGCTGTCGGTCGGGATAAGCAGGATCGGTCGCGTTGCCTGAAAGAGGCTGCCGTTGATCACCTGGCGCTTGAAGTCCGCCTGGTCAAGAACGCTTGGCCCGATCAAGA
Source organism: Sinorhizobium mexicanum (assembly GCF_013488225.1). NCBI lineage: Bacteria > Pseudomonadati > Pseudomonadota > Alphaproteobacteria > Hyphomicrobiales > Rhizobiaceae > Sinorhizobium > Sinorhizobium mexicanum. Next base: position 702,475 of record NZ_CP041241.1, read on the forward strand.
CGAGATCGGCGTAGAGCGCGCGGTCGCCAATTTCGCGATCTGCCGCCCCGGCTTCGACGTAGATGCCTTCGATCTCGAAGGAGATTTCCGCGCGGGAAACCGTTTCGCGAGCATGATTCGCGGATGCTTCAAGCTTCGCGCGATCGCGATCACGTTGTTCCAGCCATATGGTGGAAACGGTCGCATACTCTCCGATCGGCGGTGGCGGAGCCATGGCGACGACGAGGACAGAAAGATGAGCACCCGCTTGGCGGCAGAGATCGGCTGCGGTTTGCAGATCGCTATCTGAACCGTCGACCCCGGTGACGGCGAGAATTGTCTTGAAGGGCATGAGCTTTCTCCCTCGAAGAGTTGGTTGCGCTTATCGCATGTCAGCTTAAGCGAGTGACCGCATCCTTCATTGAGCTGCATCAAACCGCATGGCCGAGCGATCAGCCTGTAGCGTGGCTACTTGGTGAAACGCTTTAGCCGCTTGAGGGTTTCCTTCGGTGAATGCCTTGGTTGATCGGTATCAATGAGAACGATCCCCAAACGGCGTTCCATGGCAAGTCGGAGAAAGCAGGAGGAACGCGTGATAGCGGAAGACCAGACTGCGGCGGTCGCGTTTCTCAGCGCTCCCGCCTCTTATGGCACCACCGAGCTGATCGAGACGATGGAGACGCATATTTCCCGCATCTTCCTCGTCGGCCGGCGCGCCTTCAAAATGAAGCGCGCGGTCAAACTGCCCTACGTCGATTTCTCGACAGCGAGCCTCCGGCTCGATGCCTGCCAGAAGGAGGTGGAGCTCAATTCCGCGACCGCGCCAGGGCTGTATCTCGGCGTCCGGCGAATTACCCGCGAGAAGCATGGTACCTTGGCGTTCGGCGGCCGTGGAGAATTGGTGGACGCAGTGGTTGAAATGGCGCGCTTCGATCAGCAAGCACTCTTCGACCGAATGGCGATCGAGGGCACCCTGACCCCTGAGCTTATGACCGTGGCCGCGCAGATGATCGCACGCTTTCATCGCGCGGCGCCGGTCGTTCATGACGGGGGAGGCGCTGACAATATCGCCGGAGTGCTCCGGATCAATGCCGCGGGATTTGCAACGAGCCGGGTCTTTCAGCCGGATGAGCTCGCCGCCTTCACTCTCGCATTCGAGGGAGGGCTTGCGCGTCATGCGGCGCTGCTCGATCGCCGCGAGGCGGCAGGAAAGGTCAGGCGCTGCCATGGCGACCTGCATCTGCGTAACATCTGCCTGTTCGAGGGTGGGCCGCGGTTGTTCGATTGCATCGAGTTCAACGATCAGATCGCCACGGTCGACACACTTTATGACCTCGCCTTTCTGCTGATGGATCTCTGGCATCGCGGCTTCCAGGATCTCGCGAACCTGGTCATGAATCGTTACCTGGATGATTTGGATGACGAGGACGGTTTCGTGCTTCTGCCGTACCTGATGGCAATTCGCGCCGCCGTCAGGTCGCATGTCACCGCGACACAGGTGGAAGAAAGCGGGAAAGGCTCGGAGAAACTCGTTGCCGAAGCGAGGTCCTACTTCGACTTGGCGCGCTCGCTGATCGAACCGGTGCCGGCACGGCTGATCGCCATCGGTGGATTCAGCGGTTCGGGCAAGACGACGGTGGCAGAAACATTGGCTGCGCAGGTGGGCGCTCCGCCGGGAGCCAGGATTGTCGAGAGCGATCGCGTCAGAAAGGCCATGTTTGGCGTTGCCGCAGAAACCAGACTACCGCCCTCAGCCTACCGTCCCGAGGTATCGGAAAAGGTTTATCGCGAAATGGCAGAGAGGGCTCGCCTGATCCTGGCTACAGGAGGCACTGTGATTGTCGATGCGGTGTTCGACAATCCGCGAAATCGCAGCCTGATGGAAGAGCTTGCAGGTGAGCTCGGCCTCCCGTTCACGGCCGTATGGCTGAATGCCGAACCGACGCTTTTGCGTGACCGAGTTGCCTCTCGAAGCGGTGGGCCTTCGGACGCGGACCTCGACGTTCTATCCGGACAACTGGCTCGCGACGGCGGCGAGAGCGGCTGGAGTCGGATCGGTGCCGCTCGCAGCGCCGAGCAAATCGCCGCGGAGATCCTGCGCCTTCCGCAAGAACCGGTGCCGTTGCAACGTGCACCTGCGAAGGAGCCGTAGCGCTTCATTCTTGGAGCGAGGAAACGCTCTAACTCCTTGAAATTGTGCAGCTCCGGATGAGGCTCCTTACATGCTCCCATCTCATATCTGGGCACTCCTCAGCCTGAGAGCGTTGCCGATGACGCTGACGGAGGAGAGCGCCATGGCCGCGGCGGCGATGATTGGCGACAGGAGGAGCCCAAAGGCCGGATAAAGGACGCCGGCCGCAACCGGCACGCCGGCGGCGTTATAGACGAAGGCGAAGAACAGGTTTTGCCGGATGTTCTTCATCGTGGCGTGGCTGAGCTGCCGTGCCCGCGCGATGCCCTGAAGATCGCCCTTGAGCAACGTTACACCGGCGCTCTCGATCGCAACGTCCGTTCCGGTCCCCATGGCAATACCGACATCGGCCGCGGCTAGCGCAGGGGCATCGTTCACCCCGTCGCCGGCCATGGCAACGATCCGGCCCTCCCGGCGCAATCGGGCGACGATTTCGCTCTTATGCTCCGGCAGGATTTCGGCCTCGACTTCCTTGATCCCGAGCCTCCTCGCGACCGCATGCGCCGTGGTCTTGTTGTCTCCGGTCAGCATGACCACCCGCACACCTTCCTTGACGAGTGCCTCGACGGCAGCGGGTGTCGTGGACTTGATCGGATCGGAGATGGCAAAAAGTCCGCCGACGCGGGCATCGACCGCGGCAAAGATCACCGTCGCCCCTTCGCCTCGCAACGCTTCCGCCTTTTCGCTGAGAGAGGAAACGTCTACTTTTTCCTCGGCCATAATGCGGTGGCTGCCGATGACGAGCTTGCGCCCGTCGACGGAGCCGGTCACGCCCTTGCCTACCGGACTGTCGAAATCCTCCGCTGTGCCGAGGCTGAGGCCGCGCTCATGAGCGGCTTCCACAATCGCCGCCGCGAGGGGATGCTCGCTTGCGCGTTCCAGGGTGGCGGCGAGGCGAAGCAGTTCGGTCTCGGAAAATCCGTCGGCGACCTCGATCGATGTCACCTTGGGTTTGCCCTCCGTCAGCGTCCCGGTTTTGTCGACCACCAGCGTGTCGACCTTTTCGAAGCGCTCCAATGCCTCGGCATTCTTGATCAGCACGCCGAGCCGCGCGCCGCGTCCGACGCCGACCATGATCGACATCGGCGTGGCGAGGCCGAGAGCGCAGGGGCAGGCGATGATGAGCACGGCGACCGCGGCGACGAGCCCGTGCGCAAAGCGGGGCTCGGGTCCGACCGCCATCCACGTCGCAAACGCAATCACGGCAATGGCAATCACGACGGGGACGAACCAGCCGGAGACCTGGTCGGCAAGGCGCTGGATCGGTGCGCGCGAGCGCTGGGCATCCGCAACCATGTGCACGATCTGCGACAGCATGGTATCGCGCCCGACCTTCCCCGCTTCCATGACGAACCCGCCTGTGCGGTTCATCGTGCCGCCAATGAGCCTGGCGCCGACCTCCTTGGTAACGGGCATCGATTCTCCGGTAATCATAGATTCATCGACCGAACTGCGGCCCTCGACGAGAACGCCGTCGACCGGGACTTTCTCGCCGGGACGAACCCGCAGCCGATCTCCGACGACAACGGCTTCGAGCGGCACGTCCTCGTCTACGCCGTCATCGCGGATGCGACGGGCTGTTTTCGGGGCGAGATCCAGCAGAGCGCGGATCGCGCCTCCCGTCTGTTCGCGCGCCTGCAACTCCAGCACCTGCCCGAGCAGGACAAGCACCGTAATGACGGCGGCGGCCTCGAAATAGACCGCGATCGAGCCATCCACGGCGCTGAAGGTTGCCGGGAAGAGGCCGGGCGCAGCGGTGGCAACCACGCTATAGACCCACGCAACGCCGGTTCCCATCGCGATCAGCGAGAACATGTTGAGGTGTCGGTTGACGATGGATCGCCACGCCCGCTCGAAGAACGGCGCGCCTGCCCACAGCACCACCGGTGTTGCAAAGAGGAGTTGGAGCCAGTTCGATGTCTGCGCCCCAAGCAGCATGTGCAGATCGATGACATGGCCACCCATCTCGAGAGCAAGCACGGGTATCGTCAACACCAGGCCGACCCAGAACCGGCGCCTCATGTCGATGAGTTCGGCGCTCGGTCCGGTTTCCGCGGTTGTCACCTCCGGTTCGAGCGCCATGCCGCAGATCGGGCAATTGCCCGGGCCGATCTGGCGCACCTGCGGGTGCATGGGGCAGGTGTAGACGACGTCCTCCGCCTGTTCCGTCTGAGGAGCTGCCCCGTCACTCGGCTTCGTCGCGCTCTGCTGCACGGGATGGTGGTGATGCTTGTGATGCTCATGATCGTCCATTGGACACGACTCCGTTGGTAGACGCCCGTTGGTTGCCCGCGAGCTTGGCGCGGCTCCCAACGTGTTCGGCGATGCCGTTGCGGGCGAACGCCGAAGCGGAATACTGACCCCGCTGCACTGTTCCCTAATTCGAAGCGATCAAGGGGGAAGTTATGCAGCAATTCAAGGCGTTAGAGCACCGCGCGCTGGGACGCGCGGTGCTCTGGTGCTCAGTTCCGATAACTAACGAAGGACATCATCCCCGATGCCATGTGATAGAGGTGATGGCAGTGGAGAGGCCAGCGCCCGGGATTGTTCGCGTCGAAGGCAATCGCCACGCTCGTCATCGGCGGCACGACGACGGTATCCCGCACGGCCCCGCCCCGAAGGGGCAGACCGTCGATTCCGATCACTTGAAAATGATGCCCGTGAAGATGCATAGGGTGCGCCATCATCGACATGTTCTGCATGACGACCTCGATCCTGTCGCCCTGCTTCGCGCTCAAGGCATCACCGCCAATCTGCCAGTCGTAGCCTGCCATGTCGCCGGTCAGCGTCAGCGCGAAACGCTGATCTGCCGGGCGTCTCGGCAGCGTCGCGACTGCCGTCAGACTCCGCTCGAGCTCGAGGCCAACCACCGGGCCTGCGCCTTCGCCCTGGGACGCGAGCCTGCTTACCGTCGCGCCGGGCGGGGCGAGGATCACGCCGGTGCGCTCATTGGATCCTTCGCGCAAGGCGAGAACAGGGTGCGCCTCCGCAGTCTTCGGGAGTTGCAGACGGATATCGAGGCGCTGGCCCATGGAGATGGGGAAGCGGTTTCCCGCAATCGGCTGGATCGCCTGTCCATCCACCGCGATCAGTTGTCCGACGATCGGTCCGGTATCGATCGTGAAGGCCGTCGCCGTCGCGCCGTTTATGATGCGCAGCCGGACCCGGCCGCCGCTTTCGACCGCAACGACTTCGGGATCATCAAGCGTTCGATCATTGGCAAGATAGGCGTCATACTCGATGTCGTTGAGGTCCATGGCAGCCATTCCCGACATTGCGGCGCCGGACATGTGCCCGGCATGCATCCCGTCCGCCATGCCCTGCATCATCGAACCGTGATCGATTGGCATCCCGCCCTTTGCAGCGGCACCCTTGAGATTGGCGAGCAGTTCCTCGGCGGGCGTGAAGGAGAAGTCGTGAAGCAGGATGACGACCTCCTGCTCATCGCGCTTCAATTCCTCTGCCGTCCTGATGATCAACGGGGCGGCCAGCAGATTCTGCTCCTGCAGCGTATGCGCATGCATCCAGTGCGTGCCTCCTTGCCCTGCCGGGAAAGTGTAGCGCCGCGTCTCACCCGGCGTCAGCAGTGCGGCCGGATTATCCGGCACGCCATCCAGCTCCCAGGGTGGCGTCAGGCCGTGCCAGTGCATGAGCGTCGGCTCGCCGCCTTCGTTGCCAAGGGCGACGTCGAACTGGCCATTGGCGTCGAGCGTGAGGCCATGCCTTCCGTTCGGCTGGACGAGGCCGAAGACGTTCGCGGCTTTCCCTTTCACTTCGATCACGCGTGTGGAGATTGTAAGCGGAAGGGCATCCGCGTGCGATGACGGGTCCGTTGCCCGTTGCGGCCATGCTGGCGCCGGGAGCCATACCGGCGCCGAACCGATAAGTGTGGCGCCCGAAAGCAACCGGCCTAAGAATTGACGACGTTTCATATCTCGTTTGAACCTCTTTCCCGCGTCGGCAACGCCGACGAAACGGTCGCCATGCGCGAACCGCAGGCAACCGACGATCATTCCGCTGGGCGAGCGGAGCACATGTTCAGGCCTGGGTTCGGGGAGGGCCGAGAGCGGGAGGCGAGATTACGCCTGTGATAGAGCTTTGAGGATCAAGATATCGCTGACCATTGGAATCCAGCGACAGGACGATGGAATTGGCGGCCGGAAGCACGATACTGCACCAGGTGCACGCGCTCTGGCAGCAAGCCTTGTGGTCGTTGGGGCGATGGTCGCCCGAGTGGGTAATGTCCCCTGACGTCTCGGTGTGTTCGAGCGGCGCAACGTGGTCATCGCATGTCGAGGCAGTTGCGCCAGCCATGGGCGCGGCAAGGAACATGATCGCGACCAGCATGGCCAGCAATCCTCTCGCGCATCTCCAGGTCGTTTGGCGCATCGCGATCACGATTCCACTCGAACGTTTATCTGTATTCAAACACAGTGCCGTGCGGTTGCAAGTGCCGTGTTGACTTTGATCAAATAGGATGTCGCCCGGCGCAGGAAAGAGCAGCGATCGGCCGAAGTCGCTCGAATGGTTTTTTGGCGCCGTTCACCCGCCGTCAACTGCTCTCGCGAACGACGAGTTCGAAACCCAGGTCGATCGTCCTGTCGCGGACCTCGGCGCCCGCAAGCAGCGCCAGCATCAAATGCGCTGCATGTTTGCCGACATCCTCCCGAGGGGTGCGGATCGAGGTCAGTCGCGGAACGATGTGGGCGGACATCGGCAGGTCGTTGAAGCCGACGAAGGCGATGCGGCCTGGGATCGATATGCCCTGCCGTTGGGCCTCGAAAATCGCGCCGTGCGCCAGGTCGTCGTTGCAAAAGAAAATGCCGTCAACCTCCGGATGCTGGCGCAGCAGCCTGTCGAAGAGTTCACCGCCGAGCCCGACGGACGAGGGATCAGGCACCGCCAGCTCCAGTGCATCCACGCCCGCTTCGGCGAGTGCGCGCTTGAACCCTTCGCCGCGTCGCATGACGCGGGCGTCGAGCTGGGCCGCGACATAGGCGAGCCGGCGCTTTCCCCTCGCCAGAAGGTGCCGCGCTATCACGGCTCCGGCGTCTTCCTGCGAGAAACCAACCGAAAAGATGTCCTCGGATTTCTGGAGTTCCATCATGTGGACGCAGGGAACCTTGTTCGCTTCGAGCAGGCGCAGGGATGCCTCCGTGCGATCGAAGCCGGTGAGCAGGATGCCGCAGGGCTGGATGGCGAGATAGTTGCGGATGAGCTCCTCTTCCTCTTCCCGGGAGTAGTGGAAGTTTCCGATCAAGACGTCATAGCCGCGCGGGCGAAGGACGTTATGAATGGCATCGAGCGTCTCGATGAACAGTTGGTTCGAGAGCGCGGGAACAAGAACGACGACCGATTGGCTTCGCGCCGAGGCCAGCGTACGTGCGGCCGGGTTCGGTACATACCCTAGCGCCTTCGAGGCTTCGCGGACCTTCGACGCCAGCACCGGATCGACCGTCGGGACGTCGCGCAAGGCGCGTGATGCGGTGATCTGCGAGACGCCGGCAAGCTGTGCAACCTCGGCGAGGGTAGGGCGGCCGGTGGCGCGGGAGACTTCTTTACGCATGGTGCTTTGATACTTGCCAATACGGATTCGCTTCGGTAAGACAGCGCTACCTTACGAGGAATGCGATCTCGCCGCCACTGTATGGATCCTTAAATCCTGGTCGATTTAGATGATAAGACATGCAGTAAATTCAAAGCGCTACTGCGTCCTGTAGGCGTCTGATAAGACGCAGCGGCGCTGTAGGAGGGTTGTCGGCGATTTCGGGACGTTCATTTCCAGTCACCTCCGTGCCAATCGGCATGGAGGTGTTTTTTTACACTTGATGAGACAGCGCTATCTTGAGGAGGGCAAATATGGCCGGACAAATACGCGGTATCGTCGTCATGGGTGTTGCGGGCTGCGGAAAGAGCAGCGTTGGCGCCGCCATCGCCGATCGGTACCAAGGTCGCCTGATCGAGGGCGATGCTTTTCATCCGGCCGCCAACATTGCCAAGATGAGTGCAGGCGTCCCCCTTACGGACGAAGATAGGCACGGTTGGCTTTGCCGCCTCAGCGAGGAAGTCGCCGCGGCACTCGCTGCCGGGGAGCGCCCGGTCCTCACCTGTTCGGCGCTCAGGAAAAGCTATCGTGACCTGCTCCGCCAGGGGGAGCCAGGGCTTGGTTTCGTCTTCCTCGATCTGGCCCGGGATCTGGCCGGCGAACGCGTTGCCAAGCGTCCGGGCCACTTCATGCCGGCAAGCCTCGTCGAAAGCCAATACCGGACGCTCGAGCCTCCCCATCAGGAGCCGCTGACACTTGCCGTGGACGCAAGTCTGCCGCTGGAGGCGATAGCGGAGCAGGCTGTTCAATGGTGGCGGAAAGCCAATGGAACGAATCCTGCCTGAGTGTTCCAAGCAGCGATCACGATAGCGCTATCTCCCGCACCTTTTGCACCCATCAGGTGAACTTCGCATAGGTCGGGTGCGTCGCTGACGCGCGTTGGCCAGGGTGCCGAAGAACCAGGGACTTGTGCGCCCTGCTCAACCCGCGGTTCACTTCAATACTGTGCTTATTGCAACCCTCTGGTTCCAGGGCGGCAATAAGTTAGGCGTCTTCAACCGTGCGCCCGCTCTGGTTTCAGCGTTGTATCCAAGCAACCACAAGGGGATTACTCGATTTTTCGAAGAAAAAATTGAGGGCGCATCATTATTATTACCGAAATACGGTCGCAAACTCGTGCAAATCTCATCGTGTAAATCAGATCTTCTTGTTATACTCCCGATGGGGGTTAGCGATGCTGCTCGACCGAGAGGGTCCACTCGAGGCTTTGCTGAGTGCGGTGCGGAACGCCGCGGCCGGACGCGGCAGTGCTGTCTTGCTCGAAGGCGAAGCGGGAATCGGCAAGACCGCCCTCCTGCGCGAGTTCGCGGAGCATGTGGACAAGGGGCACCGGGTGCTGTGGGGTTGGTGCGAGGCGCTTTTTACGCCGTGCCCGCTGGGACCCCTGCAGGACATGAGGGAACTGCTTGACCCACGTGTGGCGGCACTGCTCGATCAGACGGCCCCGCCCGAGCGACTGTTCCCGGCACTCTTGAATGTCCTCCAGCACGCCGGTGACGCGATTGTACTGATCTTCGAAGATGTGCACTGGGCCGACAACGCCACGCTCGACCTGGTGAAATACCTCGGTCGCCGTATCTCTCTGCTGCCCGTCGTGCTCGTTCTCAGTCTGCGCAGCGATGAAATCGGTGCCGATCATCCGCTGACGCATGTCCTTGGCGACCTGCCATCTGCGTCGGTCACCCGTATAGCTTTGGAACCGCTGTCTCCCGAGGCCGTGACGGTACTGGCTGAACAGGCAGGTCGCTGCGGCGCTGACCTCTATCGCGTCACGGAGGGCAATCCGTTCTTCATCACCGAACTTCTGGCAAGCGGCGAGACCGAGCCGGGGCGCGTGCCGGATTCCATACGCGATGCGGTCTGGGCGCGTCTTTCACGGCTGACCGCGGGCGAACGGGACGTGCTGGAGGTGATCAGCATCGTACCGGGCAGCGTAGAGCGGTGGCTGCTCCGGGCATTGCTCGGCGTCGAGGCCGAACCACTGGTGGACCAGTGCGTCGCGCGCGGATTGCTGCAGCGAGACAATCAGGACGCCCTGATGTTCCGGCATGAACTTGCCCGGCAGGCGACGCTCGACCGGCTGCCACCGAGCCTTCAGAGGTCCCTCCATGCAAAGGCGGAGGCGGCGATATCGCAACTCCCGACGGCGCACCCGTCTGCCCTGCTTTCGCGCCGGGTCCATCATGCCGCCGGAGCCGAAGACGGAGCGCGCGTCCTCGAACTTGCACCACGGGCTGCGGCTCATGCTGCCCGTCTCGGCGCCCATCGGGAGGCCGCTTCGCATTTGGCAATGGCCCTCAAGTACGTTGCGCAAGCCACACCTGAGCAGGCCGCTCAGCTTTACGAGGCTTGGGCCTACGAGGCGGGACTGGCGCTGCTGGTCTACGAGCCGGTGATCGAGGCGCACCATCGCGCAATCGAGATCTGGCGCGAACTGGGGCGCACCGACAAGATCGGTCCCAATCTGTGCAGGTTGTCGCGGCTGCATTGGCGCCGCGGCGAGGGCAAGCCAGCGGAGGACTACGCAGACCAGGCGGTGCGCGAAATGGAAAAGCTGTCGCCCGGGTCGGAATTGGCGATGGCTTACAGCACGCGCTCTCAGTTCCACATGCTGCACTACCGCTTCGACGAAGCGATAGACTGGGGCTTGCGTGCGATCGCTCTCGCCGATCAACTTGGGGAGGTCGAAACGCGCGTCCACGCTTTGAACAATGTCGGCACCGCGCTTCTTTTCGCCGACCGCCCGGGCGGTCGGGAGCGGTTGGAGGAAAGCTTGGCGCTGGCGCTTGAGCACGGATTTCACGACCATGCCGTGCGGGCCTACACCAATTTTGCGGAGTGCGCCGTTGCCTCCAAGGATTTTGCCTTGGCTGAACGCTTGCTGGCCGAAGGCATAGCACTCGCGACCAAACACGATCTCGATTCAGCGGCACAATACCTGCTCGGGCGGCAGGCGCAGCTTCGCCTGGAGCAGGGCCGGTTCAGAGAAGCCGAAACCATTGCCCAGGGCGTCATGAATCTGGAGCGCTTGGCGATGGTCATGCACCTGCCGGCCCTCACGGTACTCGGAAGGGTGCGCGTGCGACTGGGTGAGGCCGGTGGCCTGGATCTGCTCCAGCAAGCGCTCCAGGAAGGGCAGGCGACGGGTGAGCTCCAACGGATCGTGCCGGTGCGCATGGCGTTGGCAGAAGCCGCCTGGCTTGCCGAAGACCAGAATGCCAGCGACGAACAACTGACCGCGCTCGCCGCGATGGACCTCGACAACTTCCGTGCCTGGGATTTGGGCGAACTGGCCGTCTGGTGGCAGCGATGCGGTATGGCTAAGCCGCTGCCGACGTCGACCGCGCGGATTCCCTTACGTCGATCCTGCGAACTCCGCGGCAATCCGCTGGCGGCGGCTAAGGAATGGGAACGCTTGGGGCTTCCCTATGAAGCGGCGCTTGCCCTGATGCAGGTTCGCGGAGCCGAAGTCGGGCCGGCATTGGCTCGTGCCGTGAGCATATTCGAGTCGTTGGAGGCGCGTCCCGCCGCCATGCTGGCGCGAAAACAGGCGCAGTGTCTCGGTATTGCGGATCAGTTGCCGAAAGCCCGCAGAGGGCCATACGGGGCGGCTCGCCGTCACCCCCTTGGCTTGACGCGGCACGAACAACAGGTGCTCGCCTTGATGGCAGAAGGCATGAGCAACAAGGAAGCGGCCCGGCGTTTGTCGCGCTCGCCGCGCACGATCGAGCATCAGGTCTCGTCCGTGCTCGGCAAGTTCCACGCGGCCAACCGGATGGAAGTCCTCCTGCGCCTGCGCGGCGAGCCGTGGCTTCTGTCGGCCAGCGATGTGCTGTAAGCGCTAGACCGTTAGGCAAGCTCGCGAAAATTAGGGGATCGGCCGCGGCAAATTGGGGGACCGCACCGATTTTGCCTGAGTTCATCCGCGCATAGGCTGAGCGTGTCACCATTGGAACAGACAATCTGCCGCACTGCGCGTCTTATAACATCTCCAGAGGACTATGTAGCCCTTTGAGTTGGGCAGTTGATGGCTCACGGAGGAGGGACAGCGATGACCAGACATTCTATCGCATTCGCAATGGGCTTGCTCGCCATGACAGGCGCGGCGGCGGCGTCGGACCTGAAGGCAGGGAACGGCCACAGCGTTCATCTCGGCCGCTTCGATGGCGCTGTGTATTACACGGTCGAAAAGGACGGCTACCGGGTGGTTGCGACCGTGGCCCCGGGAGCAGACGAGCAGCCGATCCGCTTCGTATCTACGCTCGGACCGGGTCAGCGGCTGCTGATCTCCGTGCCTCAAGCGATCGGCCAGCCTTCTGCCGACTTGGAGATCATACGCGATGGCGAAGTCCTTGTCGTAAACGAGCCGGGCACCAATCGGTTCGACAGCGTGACGACCAGCGCCATACTCGAGAAGTGACCGATCCTATTGATCGGTCCAGAATCCTTGGGCGATCACTGACATTTCGGGGTGTGAACGCCGCCAGCACGAGAGCTTCGGAAGGGGGGAACGATGCTCTACACGCTCACTATGTTGGTTTGCCTGTCGAACACGCCTGACGCTTGCGAGGTCCGCGAAGAAGTCGTTTGGGATCTGGCCGCGAATCCAGGCGTCGCCTTCATGCAGGCGCAGGCATTCGTCGCGCGTTGGACCGACGAGCATCCCGGTCGTTTCGTGCAGCGGTGGAGGCTTTTGCCGGACCTGAGGGTCTGAGATCGTTCACGCAGGTCTAAGGCCAATCCCATCGTGGACGGTCACACCGCGATGCGCCGTCGAGGCAACAGGACATGCGCCGATTGCAGTATCTGGTTTTGTTCGCTGTCGTCTGCTGTGGCCTTGCGGGCGGGGGAAGCTTCGCAGCCACCGACAGGTTTTACAGGGTCGTCGACGGCAAGGCCGATGCGCGGACCTATAACGGCTATCGGCGCTATAATGCCGGCTGCAACCATTGCCACGGCCCCGATGGAATAGGCTCGAGCTTCGCATCCTCGCTCGTCGCCCGACCGCTCGGTATCGAGGAGTTCAGGCGCGTCGTGCGCAACGGACGGAGCAGTGGCGGCACTTCGGTCATGAAGGGCTTCGGCGACGATCCCAATTTCGCTCCCTATATCGACGACATCTACGCCTATCTGCAGGCCCGCGCCGAAGGCGCGCTCGGTCGCGGGCGGCCTCAGAGATTAGAGCCGTAGCACCGCTTTGAAGGCGGGCATCCGGTCGAACGGCTGGCGGCGATACAAAACACGTTTTCGCCCGCTGTTCGACTGTTGGCAACGTGGCTTCGCGCCACGCCCGACCGTGAACGGGAATCAAGACTTTTCCACGCAACGGCGCTCTGTAGGGTCAGCGTTCGAATGATTTCGGCGCGGGCGAAAATTCATTCCTTTAATGATGATAAAAAACATGGTTTTGATAGATTAATGCATCAACACGTGAGGAGAACACCCCAGATGCCCAAGACCCAATCCAACCCGATCACGCTTGGCACCAGCGCACCGGATTTCATTCTGCCGGACGCCGATGGCAACCTGTTCAAGCTTGACGACTTCAAGGGCAGCCCGGCGGTGCTTGTCGCCTTCATCTCCAATCGTTGTCCGTTCGTCGTGCTCATCCGCGAAGAGCTTGCGAAATTTGCCAAGGAATACGCCGCTAAAGGGCTCGCCGTCGTCGCGATCAATGCGAACGACGCCTCCGATCATCCGGAAGAAACGCTGGCTCGCATCGGAGAGGAGGTCAAGGCCTACGGGTATGGTTTCCCTTATCTGAAGGACGCTTCCCAATCCGTTGCCAAGGCCTACGGGGCCGCGTGCACGCCGGATTTCTTCCTCTATGACGGCGCGCGTCAGCTTGCCTATCACGGCCAGTTCGACGACGCCCGCCCCGGCAATGGCAAGCCGGTCACGGGCGCGGATCTGCGTGCGGCGGTCGACTCGGTGCTGAAGGGAGAGTCCGTTTCGAACCAGGTGCCGTCGATCGGCTGCAACATCAAGTGGACGGCCGGCAACGAGCCGTCGTGGTTCTCGACGGCCGCGTAACCAGAGCGGGTCACCATCGTGTTCGACCGGCCGGTGTCGGCGGCCGAACAGCACCGGCATCCTGGAGAAAGCTGCCTCATGGCATCCCTGCACAAGACGCGGTCCGTGGAAGACGGCCAACCGATTGAAGCCGACGTTCTCGTCGTCGGCGGCGGCCCATCGGCTGCATGGGCAGCATTGTCGGCGGCTGAAGCCGGTGCGAAAGTCGTTCTCGCCGACAAGGGGTATCATGGCACCAGCGGCGCCACGGCTCCCTCCAACACAGGAACGTGGTGCGTGCCTCCGGGGGAGGGGCGAGCAGCCTCCGTCGAGCAGCGCTGGAAGCGCACGGCAGGCCTGGCCGACAAGCGCTGGATGTTGCGCTGCGCCGATCGGGCCTATGAGAACCTGCTGAAGCTCGCCGAATGGGGCTATCCGTTCCCAAGCGAAGATGACGGTGCGCTCTACATCGCCAACCTGCGCGGTCCGGACTACATGCGCTTCATGCGCCGCCGCGTGCAGCAGGCCGGTGTCCAGATCCTCGATCATCATCCGATCCTCGAACTGCTCGGTGACGACCGTCGTGTCGGCGGCGCGGCGGGACTGTCGCGGCGCAGCGGCGCGAATTTCCGCGTCGCTGCGGGCGCGGTGGTGCTGGCCACGGGCGGATGTGCTTTCTTCGAGCGCATCCTGGGTGGTACGGGGCTGACCGGCGATGGCTATCTCCTCGCGGCAGAGGCCGGCGCTGCCCTCTCGGGCATGGAATTCACGGGCAAATACACTCTTGCCCCGCACGGCTCGTCGCTGAACAAGGGACTGCCTTTCCGTTGGGCGACCTTCTATCGGGAAAACGGCGAGCCATTGCGGGATGCCCGTGGCGAGCCGGTGACCAACGGCATCGGCGGCGGCGAACGCTCGATCGCCGAGGCCCTGTTGTCCGGTCCCGTCTATGCGAGGCTCGATCTCGCCGAACCTGCCATGCAGGACTGGCTTCGGCGCGGCCAGCCGAACTGCTTTCTCCCCTATGACCGTCTTGGGATCGATCCGTTCCGGGACCTATTCCGTGTGGACCTCAAATACGAGGGTACCGTGCGTGGTACCGGCGGCATCCGGCTTACCTCGTCCGAATGTGCGACCGGGGTGAGCGGCCTTTACGCAGCCGGTGATGCCGCCAGCCGCGAGAATGTCACGGGCGGTATTTCCGGCGGCGGTGCGATCAACGCATCCTGGGCCATCGCCAGCGGCTGGTGGGCCGGGCAGGGCGCGGCAGCCCATGCGCGCCGGTACCGCGACCACGACTCGTCGTGGCTTAGGCCCCTCGGCGCGACGGGGCTGAGGGGAACCGGCCGAGATGCCGGGATCGACCTTGGCGCCGCAGCCAAAGCAGTTCACGCGGAGATCGCACCGCTCGGCAAGAGCTACTGGCGCTCGGCCGCGGGCCTCGAGGCGAGCAGCGCCCGGCTCGATGCTCTCTGGAAGCGCTTGAACAACGCGTTGCCAGCGACCGGCGCCGAACGGCTGCGCGCCCGAGAGGTCGCCGCGGTGACGGCGAGTGCCCGCTGGACCGTTACTGCTGCCCTTGCGCGCACCGAAAGCCGCGGCGTGCACAGGCGCAGGGACTATCCGCAGGAACAAGACGCCCAGGCGGCGAGAATTATTGTCTCCGGTCTCGACAGGGTGACCGCGACACGCGAGCAGCCGGTGCTTGATGCCGCGCAGGAGGGATACTGATCATGATCGAGGTGATCTCCGCCGATCGCTGCATTCGCTGCGACATCTGCGAGCGAGTCTGTCCGGCATTCGTCTTCGATCGTGACGAGACGGGCCTGCCCGCCATCGCCCGGCAGGATGACTGTCAGACCTGTTTCCTCTGCGAGATCTATTGCCCGACCGATGCGCTTTACGTTGCCGAGCAGGCCGACGGGCCGACCGGTATTGGCGAAGCGGAGGTCGCGGCTTTGGGCCTGTTCGGCAGCTACTCGCGCTCACTTGGTTGGAGACGTGGTCAGGCAGGCGGCACCGACCGGGACCCCACACACCACATCCGCGTCGCGCAGGTCTAAGGCCGAGGAGGGCCCATCCCATGGAACGTATCGTTGTCAATTCCGTGCGCAAGACGTTCGCGCTGAAACCGGGACAGACCGTCACCGTGGACGGCAGGGTCAGCAACCGGATCCCGGTCCTGGACGGCATCGACCTCACGATCCGCAAGGGTGAGTTCATTACCCTCGTCGGGCCGTCGGGGAGCGGCAAATCCGTGCTCCTCGACATCATCGCCGGGCTGACCGAAGCCTCGTCCGGCGTCGCGTCGATCGATGGCGCCGAAGTGCGAAAGCCGCATTCCCAGACGGCCTACGTCTTCCAGCAATATGCGCTCTTTCCCTGGCGAACGGCGCTGGAGAATGTCGAATATGCGTTGGAGGTGCGCGGCGCGCCGGCGGCCGTGCGGCGGGAGAAGGCGCTTTATTTCCTCAACCTGTTCGGGCTCAAGGGTTTCGAGGACCGCTTTCCTTCGCAGCTCTCCGGCGGCATGCAGCAGCGCGTAGCCATCGCGCGGGCGCTGTCGACCGAACCGCAGGTCCTGCTGATGGACGAGCCCTTCGCTGCGCTCGACGCTCAAACGCGGGACATCCTGCAGAGCGAACTCCTGCGCATTTGGGAGCAGATCAAGACCACTGTGGTCTTCGTAACGCACTCTATCGACGAGGCGATCTTTCTCGCCGACCGGGTCGTGGTGATGACCGCGCGGCCCGCCAAGGTAAAGGAGATCATCGACGTCGACCTGCCGCGTCCGCGCGAGATCGATATCCGCAACACCGATGCCTTCAACGCCTATCGCGCCTGGGTGTGGAACAGCCTTCGCGACGAGGTCAGCAAGGCTCAGCGCGACTGGGCGCTGGCTTCGGCCTACGCCAATTAAAGGGAGGGCCGCATGAGCCTGGTCACCGACAGAACACCTTCCGTCCGCTCGCCGCTTGCCTTCTGGCGTCGGCATTCGTCCCTTTTTAATGGCTCCAACGCGGTTGGCGGGGCGCTCACGACCTTCTCCCTCGGCCTTCCGGCGCTGATCGCCTTCGCGCTGCTCTGGGAGATTGCGCCGCGCGCCGGCTGGATCAACGCGCTGTTCTTTCCGCCGCTCAGCCAGGTACTCGCCTCTCTTTGGGACATGGCCGAGAGCGGACAGCTTGCCGCCCATATCGGCATCAGCCTGCAGCGCGCCGCGATCGGGCTCGTTCTCGCGGTGGTTACCGCGGTTCCGCTCGGCTTTCTCATGGGGAGATACACGGTTTTCGAAAAGGTCAGCGATTTTCTCGTCCAGACTCTCAGGAATACGTCGCAGTTTGCGCTGCTACCCGTTTTCATCCTCGTCCTCGGCATTGGCGAGGCTTCCAAGATCGCGATTACCTTTTACGCGGCGGTTTTCTTTCTCCTCATCAACACGATCGTTGGAGTGAAGTCGGTCGATCCGCTGCTCGTGAAGGCTGCCCGCTCGATGGGAACCTCCGACTGGGACCTCTTCAAGAAGGTCATCTTCCCTTCGGCGATCCCTTCGATCGTGGCCGGGGCGCGGCTCGGCGTTAAGACCTCGCTCTTTTCGGTCATCGCCGCCGAAATGCTCGCCGCCCAATCCGGCATCGGTTACCTGATCCAGCATTCCTCGCTGATGCTTGAGACCGACCGCATGTACGCAGGCATCCTGACGCTGACGATCATCGGTCTCCTGCTCAACTACGGCCTCGTCGCCGCAGAACGGCGCGCCACGCGCTGGCGCGGCACGGGCGAAGGCGGACCGAACTGAGCCAGACGCACGAAGCCGCATTTCCAACGCTAACCCGATTGCACCCGAAAAGGACCCGCCCCATGGCACGCACCGTTCGCAGTTCCTTGCGCCGCACCTTCCTGAAGCTTGCCCTTGCGCTATCCGTCGCCCCGCTCGTGGGATACGCGCCCGCTTTTGCGGATAGCGCCAAGCCCGACACCATTCGCATCGGTTCGACCGCGCCGGGACATCTGAAGTTCATTCTCTTCCGCAGCAAGAAGATCCTCGAGGAAGAATTCGCCAAGGACGGCATCAAGGTCGAACTGACGACCTTCGACGGCGGCTCGGCCGCGTCGGTCGCGCTCGGGTCCGGCGCGCTCGACTTCACCTATATCGGCAACAATCCGTCGTTGCGCCTCGCAGCCACGGGCGCCGATGTCAAGCTGATCGGCCTCTCGAGCTGGGTCAGGTCGAACGAGACGCAGATCGTCGTACGTCCAGACTCGCCGATCCAGAAGCTTGAAGACCTCAAAGGCAAGAAGGTTGCCTATCTCTCGGGCACAGTCCGCCACTCGACCTTCGCCAAGGCGCTGAAATCGGTCAACCTCGGCATCGCCGACGTCGAGAGCCTGAACCTTGGTATAGAGAACTCGGGTCCAGCACTCGCGAGGGGCGATGTCGACGCGATCGTCGAAAGCAATGGTCCGGTCCAGAAGCTCGTCGACGCCGGGCAGGCGCGGCTGATTTACGATGCCGGCGTTTCCGGCAACCCCGAATGGGCGGTGCCGCATCTCCTCAGCGTCAATGGCGAATTCGCCCGGAAATATCCCGAGATCGTGGCGCGTGTGCTTGCCGTCGACCTCGCCCTGTCGCGCTGGGTCGATGCAAATCCGGAGGAAACCATCAATATCTTCGTCAAGGAGACCGGCAACAGCGAGGCGGCTGTCCGGTCGACCTATGCGAATGGCCAATTCTGGCAAAACCCGGAAATCACCGATGAAGCCGTCCGGGCGCTCCAGGGCGAGGAAGCCTTCATGGCGGAGGCCGGCCTTCTCAAGGGCAAGGTCGACTACGACAGCTGGGTCGACCGGTCTTACTACAACGCAGCCGTGAAGAAGGTTGCGGCAAGCAACTGAAGCCTTATTATGACGCCGGCCCCAGAGGCCGGCGTTTCCTCCTCCTTTTGCCATTCCCCAATGTCCTTCATCTCCTCGATTTCCCAGCCTCTGCATCGCTCGCGCCTGGTTTCCGGCATTGTGGCCGTCGCCTTTTTCATGCAAATGCTGGACAGCACCATCATCACGACCTCGCTGCCGGCGATGGCCTCGGCCTTCTCAACGGACGTCGTGTCGCTGAATATCGGATTCACGGCCTATCTTCTTGCAATGGCTGTCTTCATTCCGCCTGCGGGCTGGCTTGCCGATCGGTTTGGCGCCCGCAGCGTCTTTCTCTCGGCCATCGCTCTTTTCACGATTTCCTCCGTCGCCTGCGGCGTCGTCTCGAGCCTTGGCGAGTTCACCGCCGCGCGCCTCGTGCAGGGCACCTCGGCGGCGCTGATGACACCGGTCGGACGGCAACTGGTTCTCCGCAATGCGCCGAAGGCCGAGCTGGTGCACGCGATCGCGACGATCACATGGCCGGCGCTGATCGCGCCCGTGCTCGGGCCGCTTATCGGCGCGTGGATCACGACCAACATCGGATGGCAATGGAACTTCTTCATCAACGTGCCGCTCGGGCTAGCCGGCGTCTTGCTGGTCGCCGCTTTCGTCCCGCGCGAGCCGGCGGAGCGTGCTCGACCTTTCGACTTCAAGGGCTTCTTCCTGACGAGCGGAGCGCTTGCCTCGATCCTCGCGGGGCTCGAACTCTCCTCTTCGCCGAATGGCAGCGGCGTAGCCGCTGCTTTGGTGATCGCAGGAGGGATGCTGGCGGTCTTCGCTGTTCGGCATCTCAATCGCAACAGGGCCGGGCTGCTCGACCTTTCGGTGTTGAAAATCCCGACCTTCGCGCTGGCGACGCTTTCATCGGGAACTGCCGGACGGCTTGCGATAAACGCCACGCCGTTCCTGCTACCCTTGCTCTTTCAGGTTGGCCTCGGCTTCAGTGCCGTCGAGACCGGGACGTTGGTGCTTGCGTATTTTCTCGGCAACCTCTTGATGAAGAGCGTGACGACGCCGCTGCTCCGCCGCTTCGGCTTCCGCAGGCTTCTGGTGGTCAACGGCATCATCGCCTCTGCGTCGCTTGCGGCCTTCGCTGCCGTCGGGCACGAAACGCCTCGCATCTTGCTGCTTGCCCTGTTGCTTGCCGCCGGCCTCTCGCGGTCGATGCAGTTCACCTCGCTCAACACGATCTCCTTTGCCGACGTGACCACCGACCAGCGCAGCGCGGCCACGACCATCTCCGCCATGCTGCAGCAGCTCTCCCAGCTTCTCGGCGTCGCCGTTGCCGCCGCCGTCATCCGGTTCTCTGCTGGCGCACGGAATCTCGCCGAGGGTGAGCACGCGGGCCTCGCGGACATCCGCGTCGCCTTCGTGGTCATCGCAGTGATCGGCCTTGTTTCGGCATTGCGCTTCCTCGCATTGCCGTCTGACGCCGGCGCCGAAGTCTCCGGCCACCGTGCCTTGGGCTAGAGCATTCCAGGAAAAGTGTGTAACGGTTTTCCGTCCGGAATTGCGTAGTTTCAAAGAGTTAGATCATTTCACTGTTCAACGGAACAATGAAAAAATCAAGTTCGCGGTGAATCGCAGCCGACTAACAGCGGCGATTGCCGCGTGGCCGGTTGAGGGCGAGGAAGTGGTTCACGACAGGCGTCTCCGGTCCCTGCTGAAAGCGCCGAACTTCCTGCTGCACATCGGCGTCCGCCTTTGATACGCGCCGATGTTGCCTGAGGTGCTCGGCCCAGGACTCGACCATGAACCATTCGACGATCCGTTCCGGATCAGCCGCATCTTCCGTCACACCCCAGCTATAGGCGCCATCTCGCCGCCGCTCCTGCGACAGGCGATGGATGGCATCGAGAAATCCGTCCCTGTCGGCTTTTGCCACCCGATATTCGATGAGGATCATCACCGGGCCTCGGTCATTCTCGACGGGTTCGGCCGTGAGCGGCTCCGGCCAGTGGTTGGAAGGGACGAGATCGGCCTCGCCTCTCGGAAGCTTGAGCGGGTGAAAGAGGAGGCCCACGGCGAACAGTCCGGCAGCGCCGATCAACAGGGTGACCGGAACACCAGCCGCCTCGGCGACAACGCCCCAAATAAGGCTGCCGGCGGTCATCGCTCCGTTGAACACGGTCAGATAGACTGCCAGGGAACGGCCGCGCACCCAGTTGGGCAGGATCGATTGTGCGGCGCCGTTGAGCGTCGTTAGGGCGGTAATCCAGGCGGCCCCGAGGGCGAGAAGCACCACGGGCGCCAGCCATTGCGGGGGCGCGAACGAGAGGCCGGTCATGACCGCAGCCGTAACGATCACGGCACCGAGAATCAGCGAGTCGGGATCGACGCGGGCGCGCAAGGTCGGCATCACGATGGCACCCGCGATTGCGCCGGCGCCGACGGCGCCAAGCAGGATGCCGTAGTAACCTGCGTCGCCACCCAGGAGATTGCGGGCAACCAGCGGCAGCAGCGCCCACACGGCACTCGAGAAGGCGAAGAAGACCGCGGCCCGCAGCAAGACAACGTGCAGCTCGTGGCTGGCCCTGGCGTAGCGCAAGCCGGCGCGGAAGGCGCCCGCGAATTTTTCCGAAAGCGCGTCCTCGATATCCGGCGGCCGTTTCCACCAGAGGAGCGCGGCGATGACGAAAAGATAGCTGATGACGTCGACGCCGTAGGTCACGGCGGCGCCGAACCACGCGAGCAGCAGGCCGCCCGCCGCAGGCCCAATCGACCGCGCGATGTTGATGCCAAGCGAATTCAGTGCGACGGCGCTCTTGACGTCCTTCCTCTCGACCAGTTCGGGCACGATCGCCTGCCAGGTCGGTGCGATGAGCGCAGCCCCGATACCGCCTGCGAAGGTCAGCGCGATCAGCGAGCTTACCGACTGGAGGCCGGTTGCCGAGAGAAGCAGCAGGCAGACGCTGACGCAGGCAAGCATCAGTTGGATGACGATCAGAAATTTTCGCCGGTCGAGGATGTCCGATAGGACACCGGCCGGGATCGCCAGGAGGAAGATCGGAAGCGTGGCGGCCGCCTGGATCGTGGCGACGGCGGCGGGCGCGGGCGAAAGGTCGGTCACCAGCCACGCGCTCGCGACATCGCGGATGAAGCTGCCGGTGTTGCCGATGACGGTTGCAATCCAGAGCGTCGCGAAGACCTTCTGGCGAAGCGGTGCGAAGCCGCTGGAGGGGACCGTCGCGTCCGTCATGGCTGGCCGGACCTCCGCTCATGAAGGTCTTGCCATGCGACGATCAGGAACGCGCCGACGAGGCCCAGATGCTCGAAGAACGCATTGGTCGCCATGACACGCTCCTGTCCCGGGGCGAGTTCCCAGAAGCGCAGGGCGACGAAAGTCGCCGCCAGCGTGAAGGCGGCAAGCGCAAGGGCCGCGAGCCAGCGGAAGAAGCCACTCAGAACCATTGCCGACGCGGCGAGTTCGAAGACGATTACCGCTACGGCGAAGAAGGGTGCAGGATGCAGGCCGAAATGGTTCATCTCCGCGATCGCCCCGCCAAAGTCGAAGATCTTCGTCAATGGCCCCTGGATATAGGCGGAACACAGGGCAAGCAGCGCCGCGAACCGCAGGGCCGGGGCGCCGAACAGCGGCCTTGCGCGGGCCGCGAGCCGGGTTTCGAGCGTGGAAGCCAATGTCATGGCGCCTCCCTTCGTCAGACAGCCCAGCAGGAGCAGCCGAGCGCGCCCCAGAAACCCTTGAGATCGGTGACCGGCAGCTTCGACGTCCAGGCGCCGGCATGATCGTGACCATGGACACCGCAACTGTTGACGCAGCCGCAGGTGGCGATCGCCGTTCGGCGCAGAGAGCGCTTGCCGGCACCCTCCGGTTCTCCCCAGGCGGCGTAGCCTGCGTAGGTCCTGACCGGCGACCAATCGGGCATGGCCGGTGGGACTTCGCTTTCGTCATGGTCGGCAAAAGTTCCCGCCGCATAGACGACCTTGCCGCCGACGACCGTCAGGTCGGAGGTCAGGAACGAAATCTCGTCCTCGGCGCAGGCGAAGAAATCCTTGTCCGGGACGATGCAGTCTGCGAACTGGCCTTTCTCGATGCGGCCCTTCTTGTCTTCCTCGTTGGAGAACCAGGTGACATTTTCGGTCCACATTCTGAGCGCCGTCTCGCGGTCGAGGCAATTGCGCTGCGGATAGATCCGCATGCCGCCGACCGTGCGGCCGGTGATCATCCAGGACAGCGAGACCCAGGGGTTGTAGGAGGCGACGCGCGTGGCGTCGGTCCCCGCCGACGTCTTGACGCCCTTTTCCAGCATGCGTGCAACCGGCGGCGTGGCTTCGGCGGCGCCCAGGCCGTAGCGTTCGACGAAGTATTCGCCCTGATAGGCCATGCGGTGCTGGACGGCGATGCCGCCGCCGAGGGCGGCGATGCGGTCGATCGAGCGCTCGGAGATGGTCTCGGCATGGTCGAAGAACCAGTTGAGGCCTTCGAGCGGGATATCCTGGTTGACCTTTTCGAAGACGTCGAGAGCGCGCGAGATGGTCTCGTCATAGGTCGCATGCAGGCGCCAGGGCCAGCGATTCTCGGCGAGGATGCGCACAACCGCCTCGAGTTCTCCCTCCATCTCCGGCGGCATGTCGGGTCGCGGCTCGCGGAAGTCCTCAAAGTCGGCGGCAGAAAAGACAAGCATCTCGCCGGCGCCGTTGTGGCGGAAATAGTCGTCGCCCTGCTTGTATTTCACCGACTTCGTCCAGTTGAGGAAATCTTCCTTCTCCTGCTTCGGCTTCTGGGTGAAGAGATTATAGGCGAGGCGAACGGTCATCTGGTCGTCGTCGGCGAGCTTCTGGATCACGGCATAGTCGTCCGGATAGTTCTGGAAGCCGCCGCCTGCATCGATGACGCCGGTGACGCCCAGCCGGTTCAGCTCGCGCATGAAATGGCGCGTGGAGTTTACCTGGTACTCGAAGGGCAGCTTCGGGCCCTTGGCGAGCGTTGCATAGAGAATGCCGGCATTCGGCCTGGCAATGAGCATGCCGGTCGGGTTGCCGTTGGCGTCGCGGGCGATCTCGCCACCCGGCGGGTTCGGCGTTTCCTTCGTGTAGCCGACGGCACGCAGCGCGGCGGCGTTAAGGAGCGCGCGATCGTAAAGATGCAGGAGGAAGACCGGCGTGTCGGGGGCGATCGCGTTGATCTCCTCCAGCGTCGGCAAGCGCTTCTCCTCGAACTGGTGCTCGGTGAAGCCGCCGACGACGCGCACCCATTGCGGCGCCGGCGTAATCGCCACTTGCCGCTTCAGCATATCCATCGCGTCGGCAAGCGAGCGGACGCCGTCCCAGCGCAATTCCATATTGAAGTTCAGGCCGCCGCGCACGACGTGGGTGTGGTTGTCGATGAGCCCCGGCAACACGCGCCGGCCCTTGAGGTCGATAACTTTCGTGCCGGGCCCTGCGAGCGCCATGATCTCGCTGTCGCCACCGACGGCGAGAAACTTGCCGTCCTTGACTGCAACGGCGGTTGCGTTCGGGTTCGTCCGGTCGAGCGTGGTCACCAGGCCATGATGGAGGATCAGATCGGCGCTCATTGGCTTGTCTCCAGGATTCGAAACGGAATTGGCGGCGCGCGCCGGTGAAAACAGCCCCGGGAGCGCCAGAGCGGATGCCGCTCCCAGAAAGCCGCGGCGGGTCGGCATCAGCCGATCTCCCGCGTCGGCGGCTGATCGGGCACGCCGTTGTGATTGACCCCGGTCGGCAGTTCCCCGAAAACGTGCGGGACACAGCGGCTGTTGAACCATGAAACGTTCACCGGGTGGCCCGACATCAGGCGCTTGACGACCGGGACCGCCTGTTCGCCGATGAGGATGCCCAAGAGCCCCACCAGCGCGATAACCGGCGGCGCCGGCGAGCGAACGTTAAGCAGGCTGTAGATGACGCCCACGAGCAGCCCGGCGCCGAGCGACAACAGGTACATTTTCATCGACATTGTCCTTTCGGCGAGACGGCCGTTCCGCCCGATGTGGACGGAACGGTCGGAGCAACTGGCAGCTTTCAGTGTCCTTCGGACGCACCGAACATGCTCTTTGCGTAGATGATGCCGAGGCCATAGGAGCCGCCGAACCTTTTGGCGATACCCGTCGTCATGTCGTAGGTCTCGGTGCGGGCCCAATCGCGCTGCAGTTCCAGCATGTATTGCAGCGAGGTCATCGGCCTGACGCCAGCCTGGACCATGCGTTCCATGGCACGCTCATGCGCCTCTTCCGAGACGTCGCCGCAGGCGTCGGCGATCACATAGACTTCGAAGCCCTGGTCGAGCGCCGAGAGCGTCGGTCCGACGATGCAGACGGAGGTCCACAGTCCGCAGAAGACCAGCCGCGGCTTGCCGATGGCATTGACCTGCTCGATGACGGCGGCGTCCTCCCAGGTGTTCATCGAGGTGCGGTCGAGTAGCGCCTGGCCCGGGAAGGCCTCGGTGATCTCGCCGAACATCGGGCCCGAGAAGGTCTTTTCGGCGACGGTCGTCAGAATGGTGGAAACACCGAAGCCGGCGGCGGCGTGCGCCACAAGCGCGGCGTTGTTACGCAGCAAGACCGCGTCGATCGACTTTGTCGCAAAGGCCATCTGCGACTGAAAATCGATCATGATCAGCGTGTGGTCCTTCGGTGATATCAGAAGGGAACCAGGGGTCGGGGTGGCGTTCGGCATTGAGACCTCCATAATGTTGCGCGTACGTGCGAGAGAATGTCGATTGTAGATCTGGGAAGAATGCTGATTGTAGATATGCGAAAGGATGCTGATTGTAGATAACTGCTCTCGTTGTCGAAAATTGCTCCGATGGATGGATTTATTTTATCGACCTCGCGCAGACGGGCGTAATGAACAGCCGACGATCCTCCAGAAGTTGTCTGCTGCCGGGGCTCATTTGCGCTGCATCCGCCGCCAAGCGGCCGGTGACGCGCCGCAAATGGACGAAAATACGTGTGTCAGATGGCTTTGATCGGTAAACCCACAGCTGACCGCGATCTCGGCGATGGGCGTCTCACTCAACAGCAGGTTCTGGGCCATCTGGATTCGGCGCTCGGTCAGCCAGCGGTGAGGCGTGCGCCCCGTCGATTTCTTGAATGTCCGAATGAAGTGGCTTGTCGACAGGTCGCATATCGACGCGACCTCGGTCATTGATATTTTGCGCGACGCATGTTCAGCGAGATATGCCGTCGCAGCAGCCAGTTGGTGTCTGGAAAGGCCATGTTGCCGGGCCGGCGCCAGATCAACGCCGCCGTAGCGGCCTACCAGGTAAGCCTGAAAAGCGAGCAGGACGTGGTCCACATACAGATTGTCGGCGTTGTCAGGATCTGCAAGGGCGGGCAAGAGTGCCTGGCCAAGGTGATACACCACTGAGTCGACCTGGCCGGACTCGCACTTCAGGCGGGGCAGGTCGACCTTTCCGTTGTCGAGCAAAAAGTCGCGCAAGGCTCCGCGGTCGATCGTAAAGCGGATGTTGTCAAACGCCGAGCGATGTTCGCAGCGCCAGTCCTCCACAAGGTGAGTGATCGACAGCGCCCCCTGTGAGTGGCTTCCGTCATGGACCAGTCTTCCGTTTCGCCACAAGCGGTGATCCTTGAAGGGGCGAAGTTGAACGATGGTGCTGAACGAATCCGAATTCGGGATTGCGACGCTCTCGGTCTTGGCAACGCGATCGCTGCGAACGCGAGCAACCGACACGGAGTCCGATCGAAGAACGGCTACTTGCGGTCCGGTTGACATGAGCTTCCTCCCTTCTTTCGTTCCGTGCAGTGGCTTCGGAAACGGCCTGCCAGAGCCTCTTTCTTTGCGTGTCGACGATCCGGATCCTCGTCTAGTTCCCGGCGGCTTGGTTCTCTCGTTCGTGTATATAGGCTTGCAGGCTTTCTTAGGCAGTGGGATAATTGTGACATATTTGTTCGAGAAAGTTGAACTATGTCCAATCCTGGCACGCCAACTTTCGAGCAGCTTCGGGTGTTTTTGGCCGTGGTCGATGCCGGGAGTTTCGCAGGAGCGGCCCGCAATCTCAATCGCGCCGTCTCCGTCGTCAGTTACGGAATCGCCAATCTGGAGGCGCAGCTCGGGCTTGAGTTGTTCGAACGCGACGGCACGCGAAAGCCCAAGCTGACGGCTGCAGGTCGTACGGTGCTCGCGGAGGCACGGGCGCTGGCTCAAGGCGTCGACGGCCTGCGCGCCAAGGTGAAGGGTCTACTCGACGGATTGGAGGCGGAGGTCGACATCGCCGTCGACGTGATGGTGCCGGCGGAGAGGATTGGAAAGGCGTTGCACTCCTTCGCCGAGACGTTTCCGACGGTGGCGCTGTGCCTGCATGTCGAGGCCCTTGGCGCGGTTACTGCGGCGGTGCTGGAACGCAAGGCAGTGATCGGCATTTCCGGCCCGCTGGCAACGGCCGTCGAGGGAGTGAGTTGTATTGCGGCAGGGGCGGTGGCGACGATCCCGGTGGCTGCGCCCGACCATCCGCTCGGGCGGATGGAGAGGATCGAGCCGGGGGAGGCGCGCAACCATGTTCAGCTCGTCTTGACGGATCGCTCTTCCTTGACCGAGGGGCAGGACTTCGCCGTGCTCAGTCCCCGCACCTGGAGGCTTGCCGATCTCGGTGCGAAGCATGCGCTGCTGCGCCAAGGGCTTGGCTGGGGCAACATGCCCCTGCCTCTGGTCCAGCCCGATCTCGATGACGGCACGCTGATGCGACTCGCGATCCCCGACCACAATGGCGGGATCTATCGTTTCGCCGGCGTCTGGCGGCGCGACACACCGCCGGGGCCGGCCGCGTCGTGGCTTTTGGATCAGTTCGTGGCGCTGGGCGCCGGCGACGTCGACGAACAAGGATTTGCGGGGATCTAGGTCCGGGGCCTCACGGCCGTTTGCAAGTCGATGCCCATAGGCCCCGCTATGCGCCTGGACGATCGAAGCGGGCAGGGGAGAAGGATTGCGGATCGAGTGCTTCCCTCTTGAAGGCTTCCGGCAGAGGGCTATCGGCAAGGCGACTGGCCGCGAGGACTCCCAGCGCCGGCGACGTGAGGATGCCGTAGCCACCCTGTCCGGCAACCCAGAAGAAATCCGGTCGCCCTGATGCAAATCCAATGACGGGCAACTTGTCGGCGGAAAAACTGCGCAGGCCCGCCCAGCTCTTGGCGATCCTCCGCACTGAGATCGTGGTGGCCTCTTCCACGTAGTGTGCTGCCCAGGCGATATCGATCTCCTCCGGCTGGACATCGGACGGTTCGCAGGGCGTGGCGTCCGCAGGAGAGGCGAGCAGTCGCCCGCCTTCGGGCTTCATGTAAAAATCCTCGTCTATCTCGTTGATTTCCGGCAAGGTTGCCGCGTCCACGCCGTCCGGGAGATCGACGGTGATAGCGGTGCGGCGATGCGGAACGATACCGATCGGCTCGACCCCGAAGAGCGCGGCGACCGGGTCTGCCCAGGCACCGGCGGCATTGACGACAATCCGCGCGCTGAACTCGCCGGCGGTCGTCGTCAGGATCCAGGCGGCTCCATCATGTTCGGCCGACAAGATCTCATGGCGTTCCAGGATCTCGCTTCCATTGCGCCGGGCGCCCTTGACGTAGCCCTGAAGCAGGTTTTCCACCTCGATGTCCCAAAAGTTCGGGTCATAGTAAGCCGCAGCAACGTAGTCGGGTTTGAGGATCGGAACGCGGGACACGGCCTCTTGTGGTGTCAGACGCGCGATTTCCGGCGTGAACGTGTGTTCCTCGGCGAGAACCGTTTCGAACCGCGCGATTTTGTCGGCGCTGGCGATCATCACGCCGCCCCGCTGCTTCAAGAGCGGCACATCGGTGAAGCCCTGCGGCGGTCGATCGAAGAAAACCTTGGCGATCCTTGCCAGCGCGCACACTTCCGGCGCGTTGTATCTCAGGACGAACTCGGCGGCAGAACGGCCGGTGCTGTGGTAACCAAGCGCGTCCTCCCGTTCGATGACGGCGACCGAGCGGTGCTGGCTGAGGAAATAGGCGAGCGACAAGCCCGCAATTCCGCCACCAATGATGACCACGTCGTATTTCCGCATATTCCCGGGCTCCCGACGGCGCCGTGTGTCCTTTCAGACGCACAAGGTCGCCGTAACGCTTTGAATTGCTGCATGTTTTGTCCTTACATCGGGTGCGATTTAAGGACAAAACATGCAGTACATCGTTCGCTCGGACCATAAGGGGACGAGAGGGGCTGTTCAAATTTATAGTTGGAAATGCCGTTATCAATCCTGATGATGGTTCAGGCAGTGATCCAGCGGTTCGGTGTCGGCGACATGCGCGAGAAAGGCTGCTTCCGCCGGATTAAGGATCGAGTTGGGGTTCGAGATACGAAAGACCTCCGCCGTCGGAAGGTCGCTGTAGGGCGGCAACTGCCATAACTGCCCGGCTTTGGCTGCAGGGCCCGCGAGATGATCGGGCAGCATGCCGATACCGACATTAGCGCAAATCAGCCGCATCACCTCCTCGACATTGCAGGAAACGCCCCGGACCTGCTGGCCGAAGGAGCCGAGTGCGCGAACGGCCGTCACCGAATTCATGTGCTGCCCGCCAAGGACGTCGGCAATGAAGGCGATGTAGGGGTTGCCGCGCAGATCGTTGAAATCGATGCCTTCGACGCCGAACAGCGGATGGCCGCGCCCGCAATAAAGTGCGTAACGCTCGCGAAGATGGAAGCTCTTGTTCAATCCGTCGGGAATCACGCCGTCGCAGAGGGCCATTGTGGCGATGTTGCGCTCGACGGCACTGAGCACATCGACCGTCGTCGCGATCGTCACCGACAGTGTCACTTTCGGATGCATTCGGAAGAAAGTGTCGAGCTTGCGATCCCAGGCCGGATTGTGGGCATGGCTGACCGAGTGGATGTTGAGATGACCGGTCACCTCCTCGCCCGCGGTCTCCAGCACATTGGGCAGACGGACCACCGCCGCGAAGATGTCCCGGCACTGGCCGTGCAATTTCTCGCCCGCTTCGGTGAGATTGAACCGACCCGGCCGCCGGTCGATCAATTTCTGGCCGACGGTCTGCTCAAGCCGTTTCAACGCCATGCTGACGGCCGGCTGCTGCAGAAGCAGCCGGTTGGCCGCCGCCGTGATGCTGCCCTCCTCGACAACGACCACGAAGGTGCGCAACAGGTTCCAGTCGAGATTGTGGGCAAAACGTTCGAGGCGATTGTTGGTCATGGCTGCGGGCGTGTCGATCTCTGTATCGCGTTTGCGAATAATCAGCAGAACGGCCTCCGGCGCAAGGTCCATTCCCCAGACGCATGAGGCAGTGCCTCAATTTCGTTTGAAACCGCTGAGCCCGCTTGCCATAACCACAGGCGGAAAATACGACGGGAGAGAGACATGGCCGAAAAGATCCAGTTCCAATGGGACGATCCATTTCTGCTCGAGGATCAGTTGAGCGAAGACGAGCGGATGATCCGCGATACGGCGCGCGCCTACGCTCAGGAGAAGCTGCAGCCGCGTGTGATCGAGGCCTATCGGGAGGAAAAGACCGACCCGACGATCTTCCGCGAGATGGGCGACCTCGGCTTGCTCGGCGTCACTGTGCCGGACACCTACGGCGGCGTCGGTGCGTCCTATGTCGCCTACGGCCTCGTCGCGCGTGAAGTCGAACGCGTCGATTCGGGTTATCGCTCGATGATGAGCGTCCAGTCCTCGCTCGTGATCTATCCGATCTTTGCCTACGGTTCGGAGGATCAGAAGCGGAAGTATCTTCCGAAGCTCATCAGCGGCGAATGGATCGGCTGCTTCGGCCTGACTGAGCCGGACGCAGGTTCCGATCCCGCGGGCATGAAGACGCGGGCGATCAAGACCGATGGCGGCTACCGCCTGGTCGGCTCGAAGATGTGGATTTCCAACGCGCCGCTCGCCGACGTGTTCGTCGTCTGGGCGAAGTCGGAGGCGCATGGAAACGCGATCCGCGGCTTCGTGCTGGAAAAGGGCATGAAGGGGCTTTCGGCGCCGAAGATCGCCGGCAAGCTGTCGCTGCGCGCATCGATCACGGGCGAGATCGTTCTCGACAATGTCGAGGTTGGCGAGAATGCGCTGCTGCCGAATGTCGAAGGGCTGAAGGGTCCCTTCGGCTGCCTCAATCGCGCCCGCTACGGCATCTCCTGGGGTGCGCTCGGTGCGGCTGAATTCTGCTGGCATGCGGCGCGCCAATACGGCCTCGACCGCAGGCAGTTCAACCGTCCGCTCGCCCAGACACAGCTCTTCCAGAAGAAGCTGGCGGACATGCAGACCGAGATCTCGCTCGGACTGCAGGGGTCGCTGCGTGTCGGCCGGCTGATGGACGAAGGCCGGATGGCGCCGGAAATGATCTCGATCGTCAAACGCAACAATTGCGGCAAGGCGCTCGACATCGCCCGGATGGCCCGCGACATGCATGGCGGCAATGGCATTTCCGAGGAATACCAGGTGATGCGCCACATGCTCAATCTGGAGACGGTCAATACCTATGAGGGTACGCACGACGTGCACGCCCTGATCCTCGGCCGCGCCCAGACCGGGCTCCAGGCCTTCTTCTGAGTGTCGCCGTCATGGAAGCGCCGCTGAAGGGTATTCGCGTTCTCGAACTCGCCCGCATTCTGGCTGGCCCCTGGATCGGCCAGACGCTTGCCGATCTCGGCGCCGATGTCGTCAAGGTCGAAAGCCCAGCCGGCGACGATACCCGAACCTGGGGGCCGCCCTTTGTCGAAGGCGAGGGTGGCGAGAAGCTCGACGCCGCCTATTTCCACGCCTGCAACCGGGGCAAGCGCTCGGTCGTGCTCGACTTCACGACCGAGGAGGGGCAGGAGGCGGTACGCCGGCTGGCGGCGCAATCCGACGTGCTTCTCGAAAACTTCAAGGTCGGTGGTCTCGCCAAGTACGGACTCGACTATGAGAGCCTCAAGAAGATCAACCCGCGGCTCATCTATTGTTCGGTGACCGGTTTCGGCCAGGACGGCCCCTATGCTCACCGCGCTGGCTACGACTACATCGTCCAGGGCATGAGCGGGATCATGGACCTGACCGGTGAGCCGGATCGCGAGCCGCAGAAGATCGGCGTTGCTTTCGCCGATATCTTTACCGGGCTCTACGGCGTGATTGCCGTGCAGGCGGCGCTTGCGCAGCGCGAACGCACCGGCGAGGGGCAGCAGATCGACATGGCGCTACTCGATTGCATGACCGGCGTGCTCGCCAACCAGGCGCTGAATTTTCTCGTCTCGGGCAAGGCGCCGCGGCGCCTCGGCAATGCGCATCCGAACATCGCGCCGTACCAGGTCTTTCCGACCGCTGACGGTCATTTGATCGTCGCTGTCGGGAACGACCGGCAGTTCGTCAAGTTCTGCCACCTGCTCGGTCGCGCGGATCTGGCGTCAGACGAACGATATCTGACCAATGCGGGCCGTGTTCAATATCGCGAGACTCTCACACCCGAGCTCGCCGCGGAAACGGTGAAGTTCGCGCGGGATGCGCTTCTGGCGAAGCTCGAAGCGGCAGGCGTCCCCGGCGGCCCCATCAATACGGTCGCGGACGTATTCACCGATCCCCAGATCCTTCATCGGCAGATGCGGGTGGTTACGCCGCACACCGGCGCGGCGGCCGGTACGTCGCCCGGTGTCAGGACACCGCTTCGCTTCTCGGGCGCGTCTCTCGCACTCGAGCGCGGCGTGCCGCGGCTTGGGGAGCATACGGCGGAAGTGCTGGCTGAGATCGGCATGACCGTCCCGAAAGCAAAAGGGTGAGACCGGCCAGGCTTCACGTTGCGAGTTTGCGGCTTTTGCCCCTCTCCTCGGGTTTAACCCGAGGACTGGCCCTCTCCCCGCAAGCGGGGCGAGGGGATTTTGGCGCGGGCGCTGCCGCTTGTCCCTTCGCCCCGCTTGCGGGGAGAAGGTGGCCGGCAGGCCGGATGAGGGGCATATCCGCTAAGGTTCTTAACTCTTCAAAGCCCGGCTGAACACCCGCGACAGCCGCTCCGCGAAGGCGCGCGGATCTTCCGGCTTGTCGCCGTCGAGGACACGCGCTTGGTCGAACAAGAGCTTCACCGCGTCCTCGCGGAATGCGCCGTCCTCGGCGGGGCAGGCAGCAATGGCCGTGATCAGGCTGTGGCCCGGATTGATCTCCAGGATCGGCTTTGCCGCGCCATCGATACGACCAGCACCCTGCAACATCTTTTCGAGTTGGCGATCCGGTCCATGTTCGGGTGCTACGAGACAGACCGCGCTTTCCGTCAACCGCTCTGACGTCCTGACGTCGGAAACCACGTCACCGAGCGTCGCCTTGACGAAGGTCACGAATTCGGCCACGGCCTGGCTCGCTTCCGTGGACGTCGCGTCGTCGGAAGTTTGCTTGGCGATGCCGGCGAGATCCGCCGCCCCTTGCGTGATCGACTTGAACGGCTTGCCTTCGAAATCCGGCGCCGAGGTCACCCAGAAGCTGTCGACCGGATCGGTGAGCAGCAACACTTCGATGCCGCGGGCGCGGAATCCTTCAAGCTGTGGCGAAGCCTTCAACTGCGCAAGGTTGTCGCCGGCCAGATAGTAGATCGCCGTCTGGCCCTCCTTCATGTCCTTGACGTAGTCGTTCAAGGCGCGCTGATTTTCGTCAGACGCAGTGGTGCGGAAGCGCGAAAGCGCAATGAGCTGTGCCCGTCGCTCGAAATCTTCGTAGATGCCTTCCTTGATGACGCTGCCGAAATTCTCCCAGACCTTGGCGAAGGTCTCGGGCTCGCTTTCCGCCAGCTTCTCTATACTGGTCAGCACACGGTTCGTAAGTCCCTTGCGGATGCTGGCGAGCAGCGGGCTTTCCTGGATCATTTCGCGCGAGACATTGAGCGGCAGATCGGCCGTGTCGATGAGGCCGCGTACGAAGCGCAGGTAACGCGGCAGCAATTCGGCCTCGTCGGTGATGAAGACGCGCCTGACATAGAGTTTCATCCGCCCCTTGCGATCCGGGTCGAAAAGATCGAAGGGCTTGGAGCCCGGTACGAAGGCGAGCGCCGTATATTCATGGCGACCTTCGGCCCGGAAGTGAACGGTGGCGGCCGGTTCGTCATACTGCCCGGCGACGCTGCGGTAGAAATCCGCATAGTCTTCCTTGGAAATCTCGCTCTTCTGTTTGGTCCAGAGAGCCGTGCCGTCCGCGACCTGGGCGGGCTCTTCGCCGGGTTTTTCGACGATCGAGATCGGCACGGGCACGTGGCCGGATTGCTCTTTGACGATCCTCTCGACCGTCCAGCGCGATGTGTAGGTCTTGGCGTCGTCCATGAGATGCAGCGTGATCCGCGTGCCGCGGGCCGGAGCATCGACGAGTTCAACCGCGGAAACCGTGTAGCTGCCTTTGCCGTCCGACGCCCAGTGCCAGGCTTTGTCGGAGCCCGCACGCCGGGAAACGACGTCGACATTGTCGGCAACCATGAAGGCCGAGTAGAAACCGACGCCGAACTGGCCGATGAACTGCGCGCCCTCCTTGCCCTGGGCCGCCTCTATCCGCTCCATGAAGGCCCGCGTGCCGGAACGGGCGATCGTGCCGAGGGATTCGACCAGTTCGTCACGGCTCATGCCGATGCCGTTGTCTTCGACGATGAGACGCGCCCGTTCCTCATCCAGCGTCAACGTGATGCGCGGTGCTGGATCGTTGGCGAGCAGCTCAGGCGCGACGATCGCCTCGTAGCGCAGCTTCTCGCAGGCGTCCGCCGCATTCGAAATCAGTTCGCGGAGGAAGATGTTCTTGTCCGAATAGACCGAGTGCACCATCAAATGGAGTAGCCGCGCCACATCGGCTTCGAACACATGTTTCTCGACGGACATTTCGACTTCACTCATCGCCTTGCAGACCTCCTTGGCTTTTGCCCCAATTGGCAGCCCGCGCGCGGAATTTCAAGGGTCGTCTTGCGACCGGTGCCGTTCAGTGCCATCCTGCCTGCGCGCCTACTGAAGGCCGAAGGGGATCGGCGCATTTTTTTGTGTGAACTGTCAAATCACGGTAACACGGCGTTGCTACGCTCATCCGACCCGCAAAATAAAATAACGCAAAATCAAAGACATCCACGGGTTTTTAACGATCGATAATGTCGCGGCCTTGCCGCCTGCCTTCTTTGACGCAGATCAACGCCCGACAAAGACGGTTGCTCATATTTGCCGATAGCAATGGGACCGACCTTCGGTCGCAGCGTGGAGTGGACATCATGCCTGAGCAATCCACCATCCCGACAACGCCAACCTTTGCCGATGCCTACGGCTATGCGCTTGATGCCTGGCAGCGCTCCATCCTGTTTCTGGACGTGATGCGGCAGCGCGGCATCCAGTACGAAGAGCATACGGCACGCGCGGCGCCCCACGTGCTCGACTACGAAGCGGAGCTCGTCTGCGACGGCCGCAAGCTTGATCGGCCGGTCAACTATGCACTCGTGCGGATCGTGCCGACCGCCGGTACGGCGATCGATCCGTTGAAAAGACCGTTCGTCGTCGTCGATCCGCGCGCCGGCCACGGGCCCGGCATCGGGGGCTTCAAGGCGGACAGCGAGATCGGCGTTGCGATGAAGGCGGGGCACGCCTGCTATTTCATCGGCTTCCTTCCCGAGCCTGTCGCGGGCCAGACGATCGAGGATATCACCCGCGCCGAGGCCGTGTTCCTCGAAACCGTGATCGCCCGCCACCCCGAAGCCGATGGCAAGCCCTGTGTCATCGGCAATTGCCAGGCCGGCTGGGCCGTGATGATCCTCGCCTCTTTGCGCCCGGAACTGTTCGGTCCGATCATCATCGCGGGCGCCCCGCTTTCCTACTGGGCGGGTGTCAGGGGCCAGTATCCGATGCGTTATTCGGGAGGGCTGCTCGGCGGCAGCTGGCTGACGGCGCTCACCGGCGATCTCGGCGCCGGCATATTCGATGGCGCCTGGCTGGTGCAGAATTTCGAGAACCAGAATCCCGCAAACACGCTCTGGACCAAGCAATATAACCTCTATTCGAAGATCGATACCGAGGCTGGCCGCTATCTGGGCTTCGAGCGCTGGTGGGGCGGCCATGTGAAGCTGAACGCCGAGGAGATGCAGTTCATCGTCGACGAGCTCTTCGTCGGCAACAAGCTTGCCGCGGGCGAGATCCAGACGTCCGACGGCACGACCATCGATATGCGCAACATCCGCTCGCCGATCGTTGTCTTCTGTTCGAAGGGCGACAATATTACGCCGCCTGCGCAGGCGCTCGACTGGATCCTGGATCTTTACGACAGCGTCGACGAGATCCGCGCGCACGGCCAGACCATCGTCTATACCGTGCATGAGAAGATCGGGCACTTAGGCATCTTCGTTTCTGCCGGTGTCGCGCGCAAGGAACACGACGAGCTTGCCTCGAATATCGACCTCATCGACGTGCTGCCGCCCGGCCTTTACGAAGCCGTGCTGGAGCCGGTGGGACCGGCGATAGAGAACAGTGATTTGGTCACCGGCGAATGGGTGATGCGCTGCGAGGCGCGCACGCTTGATGATATCCGCGCCTTCGGTGGCAACGATCTCGAGGATGACCGTCGCTTCGCCACGGCCGCCAGGGTCTCCGAGATCAATCTGGCGCTTTACCGAAGCTATCTGCAGCCCTGGATCAAGGCGATGGTAACGCCACCGATGGCGGAGGCGATGCGGAACATGCATCCGCTGCGCCTGCAATATGAAGTGTTCGGTCCACGCAATCCCGTCATGGCCTGGATCGAGGAGACCGCCAGGAACGTCCGCGACGAGCGCCAACCGGCGGCACCCGACAACCCACTCCTGGCGTTGCAAGAGAACATGTCCCGGCAGGTGGTCGACGGGTTGGAAGCCTGGCGCCAGATGGTCGAGAACCTTTCGGAGCAAACCTTTCACGCAGTTTACGGCGCGCCCGCCTTGCAAGCGGCGCTCGGCATCGACACGAAGTCCGACCGGGCTCCGCGCAAGGCGGCAAAAAACCTGCTGCACCATGCGCTCCTCGAGAACAGGATCGCGGCGCTGAAAGCTGACATGGCCACGGGCGGCCTTCGGGAGGCTCTCGCCCGGGCGCTGCTTTTTGTCGGCATAGCGCGCGGCAAGGTCGACGAGCGTGGTTTCGAAGCGGTCCGCCGGCTTCGGCGCGCTCATCCCTCCGCCAAGCAATTGACGCTTGCCGAGTTCAAGGCGCTGATGCGCACGCAATATTTCATGTTGCTGGTAGACGAGGAGGCGGCGCTTGCGGCCATTCCAAAATTGCTGCCGGAGAAAATCGAGGAGCGCCGCGCTGCCTTTGCCGCCCTTCGAGAGGTGTTGGAAGCTCCCGGACCGTTGACTGGCGTTGCCGCCGAGCGGCTGCAAATGGTTACAGCGCTTTTTGGTTTCACCAGTGAAGCACCAGTGCCTCTCGTGGTTCG
This sequence comes from Sinorhizobium mexicanum, assembly GCF_013488225.1. Classification (NCBI taxonomy): domain Bacteria; kingdom Pseudomonadati; phylum Pseudomonadota; class Alphaproteobacteria; order Hyphomicrobiales; family Rhizobiaceae; genus Sinorhizobium; species Sinorhizobium mexicanum. Next base: position 739,519 of record NZ_CP041241.1, read on the forward strand.
CAAGGCCGCAAGTGAGCGCAATGGCGCACGTGATCGCAACGCATCCTGACCGGAGAAGGAGTTCCGAGTGTCCGAGGTGACCACGCTGGCGACCCAGCCGTCTAAATATGACCGACTGATCGAGGCCGCACGGGCCGAGGCGCCCGCGGCCACCATCGTGGCGCACCCTTGCGATGAAACGTCGCTGGGAGGTGCCCTGGAAGCCGCCGGGATGGGGCTGATCACGCCCATACTGGTCGGGCCGGAAGCCAAAATTTGCAATGTTGCGGCGGAACATGGGCTCGATCTCGGGCGGTGGGAAATCGTCGATGTACCGCACAGCCATGCCGCGGCCGCAAAGGCCGTCGCGTTGATCCGCGAAGGCAAGGGCGAACTCCTGATGAAGGGCAGCCTCCATACCGACGAATTGATGCACGAGGTCGCCGCCTCCGCCACCGGCCTTCGAACTGATCGCCGAATCAGCCACGTGTTCGTGATGGATGTGCCAGGCCACGCCGAGACTCTGTTCATCACGGACGCCGCGATCAACATCTTCCCGGACCTCGAGGCCAAGCGCGATATCGTCCAGAACGCTATCGACCTGTGGGTAACGATCGGTCTCGGCGAGCCGCGTGTGGCGATCCTTTCGGCGGTCGAGACGGTGACGACGAAGATCCCGTCGACGATCGAGGCGGCCGCACTTTGCAAGATGGCCGAGCGCGGCCAGATCACTGGCGGCCTGCTCGAAGGGCCACTCGCCTTCGACAACGCGATCGATCCGGAAGCCGCGCGCATCAAGGGCATCAATTCGCCGGTTGCGGGCCACGCGGAGATCCTCGTCGTGCCGGACCTCGAGGCCGGGAACATGCTCGCGAAGAACCTGACTTTCCTCTCCCATGCGGACGCGGCGGGAATCGTCCTTGGCGCCCGTGTGCCGATCGTGCTCACCTCGCGGGCGGATTCGGTGCGCACGCGCCTTGCATCGTGCGCCGTAGCTGCGCTCTACGCGGCACGGCGACGAGCCGCACAACTGGCGGCGGTATAGCGCCATGGACGCTCTTCTTGTCGTCAACGCCGGTTCATCGAGCCTGAAGTTCCAGGTCTTCGGCATCGCCGGCATGGACCTGACGCGCCAGATTCGCGGGAAAATCGACGGCATTGGCACGAAGCCGCGTCTGCAGGCGACGGCGGCCGACGGCAGCCGGCTCATCGACCAGACCTATGACGCGAAGGCCGTTCGCGATCTTCCGACCGCCATTGCCGAGGCCAGACGCTGGCTCCTGACGCTGGAGGGTTTCAAGTTGCGGGCGGTTGGTCACCGGGTCGTTCACGGCGGCCCGGACTACGTGCGGCCCGCGCTTATCGATGCGGGGGTGCTCGACCGCCTTGCAAGCTACCAGGATCTCGCGCCTCTGCATCAGCCGAACAACCTGGCGCCGATCCGCATGGCCATGGAGATCAATCCGGGCGTACCACAGGTTGCCTGCTTCGACACCGCCTTTCATCGCGGCCATGCCGAGCACACCGATTGCTACGCACTGCCGCGAGCCTTCTATGATGAGGGCGTCCGGCGTTACGGTTTTCATGGCCTTTCGTACGAGTACATCGCCGAACGGCTCCGAGAAGTGGCGCCGCGGGCGGCCCGCGGACGCGTCATCGTGGCTCATCTCGGTAGCGGCGCCTCCATGTGCGCGTTGCGAGAGGGTCGCAGCGTCGAGAGCACGATGGGCTTCACGGCGCTCGACGGCCTGCCCATGGGGACGCGGCCGGGCCAGCTCGATCCGGGTGTCGTCCTCTACCTGATCCTCCAGAAGGGCATGAAGGCACAAGCCGTATCGGATCTCCTTTATCATGACGCCGGGCTCAAAGGATTGTCCGGCCTCTCGAACGACATGCGCGATCTTCTCGCAAGCGATGACCCCCATGCCGCGCTTGCCGTCGCACATTTCGTCTATCGGTGTGTGCTCAATGCGGGGATGCTCACGGCGGCATTGGGAGGGGTCGACGCTTTCGTCTTCACCGCGGGCGTCGGCGAAAACTCCGCACCGATCCGCGCCCGCATTGTCGAGGGCCTCGCCTGGCTCGGGGCAGAGCTTGATCCGGCGGCGAACGAGGCCGGCGCAATGTTGATCTCCGCGGCCGCGAGCCGGGTCGCCGTTCATGTCCTTCCAACCGACGAGGAGCTGATGATCGCGCGCCATACCTTGGCGCTCATCAGCGCTCCCAACGCCTGAGCCGGAGACCACGCATGTCCATCCCCACTATGAAGGCCAAGCTTCTCGAAGGCCGCAAAGGCCTGATCGTCGGCATTGCCAACGACCGCTCCATTGCCTGGGGTTGTGCCCGCGCGTTTCGTGCCTTGGGTGCGGAACTCGCGGTGACCTATCTCAACGACAAGGCAAAACCACATGTCGAGCCGCTGGCGCGCGAGCTCGATTCGCCGATCTTCCTGCCGCTGGACATGGCGGTGCCCGGCCAGATCGAGACGGTCTTCGAGCACATCGGCGAGACCTGGGGAGAGCTCGATTTCCTCGTCCACTCGATAGCCTTCTCCCCGAAGGACACGCTCGGCGGGCGCGTGACGGACGCGCCGCGCGATGGATTCCTGACGACGATGGAGATATCCTGCTGGTCCTTCATCCGCATGGCCCAGCTCGCGGAGCCGCTGATGAAGAACGGCGGCACCCTCTTCACCATGACCTATTACGGCTCACAGGTGGTGGTGGAGAACTACAACATCATGGGCGTCGCCAAGGCGGCGCTTGAAAGCGCCGTGCGCTACATGGCCGCCGAGCTTGGCCCCAAGGGCATTCGCGTCCACGCCATTTCTCCCGGTGCCCTTGCCACCCGAGCCGCTTCCGGCATCCCGGAATTCGACGCGCTGCTCGAAAAGACGAAGCTGAAGGCGCCGGCCCACGAGCTCGTCGATATCGACGACGTCGGCATGGCGACCGCGTTTCTCGCCCATGACGCGGCGCGATTGATAACCGGCCAGGTGCTTTACGTCGATGGCGGCTACCACATCGTCGACTGACGACGCTGTTGTCGCTCAGATGTTGCCCATGCAGAGATACTTCATCTCGAGGTAGTCCTCGAGCCCATGGCGGGAGCCTTCGCGGCCGATGCCCGATTGCTTGATGCCGCCGAAGGGAGCAGCCTCGGATGACATCCGCCCGGTATTGATGCCCACCATTCCGTATTCCAGCGCCTCCGCGACGTGCCAGACCCGCTTCAGGTTCTCGGCGTAGAAATAGGCGGCGAGGCCGTAGATCGTGTCGTTCGCCTCGGCCACCACCTGCTCGGCCGTTTCGAAACGGATGATCGGCGCGATCGGGCCGAACGTTTCTTCCTGGGCGACGCGCATCTGGTGCGAAATGCCGGTCAGAACCGTTGGCTCGAAGAAAGTGCCCCTGGTGCCGATCCGCCTGCCGCCGCATCGTACTTTTCCGCCCTTGGCCAAGGCATCGGCGACATGCGCTTCGATCTTCTCAATCGCATGGCTGTCGATCATCGGGCCGATCGCGGCACCGGCAGAGAACCCGTCGCCGACAGTGAGCTCGCGCACGCGGGCGACGAATTTCTCCGCAAAAGCGTCGTGCACGGCGGATTGCACATAGATGCGGTTGGCCGAAACGCAGGCCTGGCCCGCATTGCGGAACTTGGCCTGAACGGCGCCTTCCACCGCCTCGTCGATATCGGCGTCGTCGAAAACGATGAAGGGAGCATTGCCGCCCAGTTCCAGACTGACTTTCTTGATCTGGTCGGAACATTGCCGCATCAGGAGCCGCCCGACCTCGGTGGAGCCGGTGAAGCTGATCTTGCGAACTTTCGGATTGCTGCAGAGTTCGCGGCCGATCGGGGCGCCTTCCGAGGCGTAAAGCAGATTGACGACGCCTGTCGGAAACCCTGCCTTTTGCGCGAGCACGAACATCGCGCCGGCCACGAGCGGCGTCTGTTCCGCCGGTTTCAATACGACCGCGCATCCGGCGGCGAGCGCCGGCGAGATCTTGCGCGCCACCATGGAAGCCGGGAAATTCCAGGGCGTGATGGTGCCGACGACGCCGACGGGCTGCTTGATGACGAGCATGCGGCGGTCGTTGGCCGGCGCCGGGAAGGTCTCCCCATAGACGCGCTTGGCTTCCTCCGCATACCATTCGACATAGGATGCCGCGTGAAGAACTTCGCCCTTCGCTTCCACCAGCGGCTTGCCCATTTCGGCGGTGAGGATTGCGGCAAGATCGTCGGCATGCTCGACGATCAGGTCATGCCAGCGCCGCAGGATCGTGCTTCGGTCTTTCGCGGGCTTTGCGGCCCAAAGCCCCTGCGCCGCGGCGGCCGCCTCGATCGCAGCATGTGCCTCTTCGATCCCCATGTCGGGCAGTGTCGCAAGCAATTCGCCGGTCGACGGATTGAAGATGTCGAATGTCGCGCCGGTCCACTGGCCGGAGGGGCGGGTAACGCTTGCGAGCCCGGCAAACAGGTCGGCGGCGCGAAGGTGTCTGGTTAGTGCGGCTGTCGATCCCATGGGCCGTCCTCCGGCGAGGCCTGTTGTCGTAGGGCCAAGCCTCGCTTCTTTTCTGCGGAGCGGCTGTTGCGCACTCCGAGCCGGCATCGTTGACCGGACGCCCGCGATAGCGGGCGCGCGAGTTGCCGTCAACCACGCGCCTCGAGGATCGATGCTTCGAGAATATCGAGTGCCTCCGCGAAGACTTCGTCCTGGATCGTGATCGGCGCCAGGAAGCGGATGACGTTGCCATGGACGCCGCAGGTCAGCAGGATCAAGCCCTTTTGCAACGCGATGAGGCGGATCTTGTTGGCGAATTCGGCGCTCGGCAGATTGGTTTTCACGTCGTTGAATTCAACCGCATTCATGAAACCCGGGCCACGGATATCGACGATCTCCGGCGCTTTTTCGCGGATTGCGGCGAGGCGCTGCTTCAGACGGTTGCCGAGCTGGTTCGCGCGCTCGCAGAGCTTCTCCTCCTCGATGACGTCGAGGACGGCATGGGCGGCGGCGATGCCGAGCGGATTGCCGCCGTAGGTGCCGCCGAGCCCGCCCGGTCCGGGCGCATCCATGATCTCGGCGCGGCCGGTGACCGCGGCAAGCGGGAAGCCGCCGGCGAGGCTCTTCGCCATCGTCACCAGGTCGGGCGCCACGTCATGATGCTCCATCGCGAACAGCTTGCCGGTGCGGGCAAAGCCGGTCTGGACCTCATCCGCGATCAGCAGGATGCCGTGCTGGTCGCAGATTTCGCGCAGCGCCTTCATGAACGCGGTCGGGGCGGGATAGAAGCCGCCTTCCCCCTGGACCGGCTCGAGGATGATCGCGGCAACGCGACCCGGATCGACGTCGGCCGCGAAGAGTTTCTTCAGCGCCGCAAGCGCCTGTTCGACGCTGACGCCGTGAAGCTCGATCGGGAAGGGGGCATGGAAGACGTCGGCCGGCATCGCGCCGAAGCCGACCTTGTAGGGCACGACCTTGCCGGTCAGCGCCATGCCCATGAAGGTACGGCCATGGAAGCCCCCGCCGAAGGCGACGATCGCCTGGCGGCCCGTGGCGGCGCGGGCGATCTTGACCGCGTTTTCGACAGCCTCTGCGCCGGTGGTGACGAAGATGGTCTTCTTAGCGAAGTTGCCGGGCGTGATCGCGTTGAGGCGCTCAGCGAGATGGACATAGTTCTCGTAGGGTACGACCTGGTGGCAGGTGTGGGTGAAGCGATCGAGCTGTTCTTTGACGGCTGCGATCACCTTGGGGTGGCGATGACCGGTGTTGACCACCGCGATGCCTGCGGCGAAGTCGATGTAGCGGTTGCCCTCCTTGTCCCAGATCTCTGCATTCTCGGCGCGGTCGGCGTAGATCTGCGTCGTCATCCCGACACCGCGGGAGATGGCTGCGTTCTTGCGATCGGTGAGGCTGGTCATCATCGTCGTCCTGTTTGCGAGGAGGGGAATATATTGCATTTTTTCTGCAATTTTTCCCCGGAAGTGGTACATCTTTTCGGGTGGATTGCAAATCAAATTTGGTGATCGAGACAACACCGCCACTGATGGGCGCTTCTTGTAAATCGACGGGCGCGGCGGCTAGATTGCCAGCAGTACCGACAGCCTGGAATCGCCTGGAGCGCCGATGCCGGAAAGAGGAAGTGGATCGATGAGCGGAGCCGGCAATGTGCGCTACAAGGTCGCCGAGGCGGCAAGGCTGGCCGGCGTGTCTGCGTCGACACTCAGGCTTTGGGAAACGCAGGGGCTCGTGGTACCGGAGCGTTCCGCAACGGGCCATCGGCAATATACCGAGGCGGACCTTGCCCGGCTGAAACGCATTTCCTGGTTTCGCGCCGAGCGCGGTCTAAACCCGGCCGCCATTCGCGAGGCTCTGGAGGCCGAAGGCGCGAACGACGACACCGCTCCGGCCATATTGCAGGATAGCAATGCCGATCTCCAGGTCGGCCGAAAGTTGCGGAGCCTCAGGCATGCCGCGGGCAAGACGCTCGAGCAGGTGGCAAGCGACGTCGGCATTGCCGCATCGGTCCTCTCGACCCTGGAACGCACCTCACAGGGCGTCTCCGTCGCCGTTCTTCACAATCTCGCGGAATATTTCGGCACGACTGTTTCGAGCCTCTCCGGCGAGGAGGAGCCTGAAGTACGGGCGCTCGTCAGGGCCGGCGAGTGGCGCAACTGGCCGCGCACGACACCGGGGGTGACCGTGCAATTGCTCGCCGAGGGCAGAAACCAGATGGATTGCCATCGGTTCGTGCTGGCGCCGGGGGCATCGAGCGAGGGTGCGTATCGGCACGATGGCGAGGAGTTCGTCTATGTGCTTTCCGGTCGCGTTGAGTTCATCTTGGACTCCGATCAGTTCTACGATCTTCATCCGGGCGACTCGCTCTATTTCGAGAGCCGCCGACGGCATGCCTGGTCCAATCGGCACGACGGCGAAACCGTTCTGCTGTGGATCAACACGCCGCCGACGTTCTAGTCGACGCGCCCCGACGCTCGCACGGGATAGTTGAATTAGTACAGTCTTATCGTTGCGGACTCTCGGCTGTATTGTCACGATTTCTGCAACTAATGTCGCCGACGCTACGCTCGATCTGATGTCTAATCAGACTTTAGTCCGATATTGCCGCAAAGACACACTTCAGATGTCTCAACTGCTGAAGCATTATCCTTGGCTTTAAGGTGCCAAAGTTTAGCCCTATTCGCTCCTACTGTCGCTTGGGCCGACCCTTAACCATTCGTTTACCTGCACAAATTTGAGACTCTCGCCAGAGTACTTTCACCGAAACCGGCGGCAAAAACAGAATTGCGTAGGGAGCTGGTGCCACCAGGAGAGTATCCCGCGAAGGTTTGAACTCGGAGAGGGATGTTCGATGCGGATTGCGCGCGACCGGCAGCTGGATGGGCTCAGAGCCATTGCCGTCACGATGGTGCTCTACGGACATTTTCTCGCGGATGACGGCTCCTATTGGGGCCATATGGGCGTGCGGCTGTTCTTCGTGCTGAGCGGTTTCCTGATAACCCGGCTGCTGCTCGACGCACGCGAAGATGCCCGATTCGAGCCGGCGACGGCGCTGAAATCCTTTTATGCGCGCAGGGCGCTTCGCATCTTTCCGCCCTATTTCGCGGTCCTCGGCATCGTCTGGCTGATCGACCTGGAGAGGTCCAAGACGGTGCTGGCGTGGCACGCGCTTTACCTTTCGAATTTCTGGTATGCGCTCCAAGATGCGTGGACGCCGTGGGTCCTCTGTCACACGTGGAGCCTCAGCATTGAGGAGCAATTCTACGTCGTCTGGCCGCTGATCGTCCTCATCGCACCGAGGCGCTCGATCGCAGCAATATGCGTCGGCGTCATCGTCTGCTCCGTCGCCTACCGCTTTTACTGGCCGTTCACGGGTGAGCCCTCGCTGGCTCGCGACCTGCTTCCCCCCGCCTCGATGGACGCGCTCGCCTCCGGCGCTCTGCTCGCCGCCTACCGGTCGGAGAATACGGCCTGGCCGCAATGGGCCAGATTGAGTTGGATGCCGCTCCTGGGCGCATCCGTCTTCCTATTTTGGCTCAGGCCCGCGACGTTGACGCCGATGCTGGAGTGGCTGGCCTGGATCGGGCTGGAGGTCTTTCCCCTTCTGCCTCTGACGATGCTGGTTGGTAATTGCTCAAGGGGGATCGGCGGCTACCTCGGCCGGCTGACCGAACTTCCGCCCCTGACTGCGCTCGGGCGCATCAGTTATGGCGTCTATCTCTATCATGCGATCGTACTCGCGCTGGCGGTCAAGGCTCAGCCCTGGCTTCCCGTCAATGTGTCCGAGCAGGGGCCTGGGCGGTTCCTTGTCGCCGGCGCCGCCACGCTACTAATCGCGTCAATCTCCTGGCAGATCTTCGAGAAGCCGCTCAATGCACTGAAACGGCATTTTCCATATGTCCGGCCGAGGGCATCCGGAGCTGTGTCGGCTTTCACAAATGCAGGCGCGCGGGTTGGGGGCAGGGACGCCGAGTCCCCCGCCTATCTCCCCGAACCGGTCAGCTCCCGCAAATCCCTTCAAACGTCAGATGTTCAATAACTACGCGAGCTGAACAATGCCCACGCCATTGGTCTCCGTCCTGCTGCCCATCTACAACGCGGAACCCTATCTCCCCGCGGCGATAGAAAGCGTCCTGCGCCAGGACTACGAGCACCTCGAAATCATTGCCATCGACGACGGGTCGACGGATCGTTCGTTGGAGATCCTGGAGAGGTATCGGAAAAGTGATGGCCGTATCGTCATCGTCTCGCGCGAAAACCGCGGCCTTATCGCCACGTTGAACGAGGGCCTGGCCCTCGCGAGAGGCGATCTCGTCGCCCGAATGGACGCCGACGACATTTCCTATCCGTCCCGCTTCTCGCGTCAGGTCGCGGTGTTCAGCCAACGGCCCGAGCTCGCGCTTTGTGGCACGGCGATCGACACGTTGATCGGCAATCGCATCATTCGCGGTACGCCCAACCCGATCTTTCGATCCGGAAGCCTGCGCACATTGTCGATGTTCTTCACGATCTTCATGCATTCGACCGTGGTCTACAATCGGAAGGTAATACCGGAGCCGATGCTCGCTTACGATCCGAGCTACGTGCATGCCGAGGACTTCGATCTGTTCAGGCGCATTGCCGATCGCTTGCCGGTAACGATTATCGATGAAGCCCTGGTCGCCTACCGTATCCATGGCGACAGCGTCACAAACACGCACAAGCGCCGGATGCGTCAGACCCATCTGAAGATCGTAGCCGAAAACCTTGAGCGGGAATGTCTTGTCGATGACACGAGCGCGCTCGGCGAGATCGGCGTCGCCACCACGATGGAAACGATCCGAAATCTCGCCGAATTCGTCCTGGCGCTCGAACGGAAAATTTCGTCTCTCCCGGTGGAAGTGCGGCAGGCCCATACGGACGGAGCCCTCTGTTTCTTCTATTTTCTTTATCAGCTCATAGCCGATGAAGAGCGGCCGGAACTGACCCATGCTTTCCTGACCCGGACGGGAAAATGGGGCCTAATTCGGCGCCGCGAGCGATACGGCTTGCTCGCCGGCGCGCGTGCTCCGTGGTGCAGCCGCATTTCGCTTGCCGCGACGAGGCGGGTGGACGGGCTGGCGCGGTACCTGCAATCGGTGCCCGCCGCGACCGTTCTTCCCCAGAATGGCATGGCCTAAGATGGCATCCGAAAGTTCTGCAACGGCACAAGAGCATCCCGGCGCAGTGGTCGCACGGCCGACCTCCGCGACTTCAATTCCCGGCGGGTCGCGGCCATTCGCGAGCTTCATCGTCTGCACGCGAAACCGCGTTCAGGCACTTGCCGCCTGCATCCGTTCGATCGAGACCGCATGTCTTGCATATGCTGCCATCACCAGCGAGCTGGTGATCGTCGATAACGGCTCGACCGACGGGACGCCGGACGAGCTTATCCGAATAGCGGCGGCGTCGCCTGTCGCGATGGCGCTCGTCGCCGAGCCGCGCCCGGGCCTAGCCGCGGCGCGCAACGCAGGAATGGAGCAGGCACGCGGCCGGATTCTCGTTTTCGTCGACGATGATTGCGAGGTGCACCGCCGCTATCTCAGCGATCTCGCGCGGCATTACGCCGATGGCGAACGGCGCATCATCCGCGGCGGTCGCGTCGAGCTTGGTGATCCGTCCGATCTGCCATTCACGATCAAACGATCGAGCGTTGCCGCGCGATTGACCCGCGACGTCCACCCGGGGGGCTTCGTGCTGGGGTGCAACATGACGATGCACCGCGATGTCGCGGCGCTCGTCGGCCGCTTCGACGAGCGCTTCGGGGCCGGCGCGCCGCTGCAATCGGCGGAGGATACCGACTATCTCGTACGCGCCTTTCAGCTCGATATCCCGGTGGAATACGTGCCCGACATGACCGTCTATCACCACCACGGCCGGAAGGCTCGCGAGGCCATCGAGAAGCTGCACCGCAACTACAGCCTCGGCAACGGCGCGCTTTGCTTGAAGCACCTATTCAAGGCGCCATGGCTGCTCAAGCACTTCTGCTGGACGGTGAGGTCCGCTTGCGGCCAAACCCTCGGCGGTGAGAGGTTCGACCCTGAACTCCAGCTATCCCATTGGCCGATCGTGTCGATGAACCTGCTTGGTGCTGCAAAGTTCGCGCGCCTCGCCGCGACCGGCCCGGCGCCGCGGGCAGAGCTGCGTCAGATCGACCAGACAACGGCAAAGTTAGGGTGAGGGCGGTCATGTTGCGGTTCCTATTGCCGGGTTTTCACGTTCTGCACAACGCACTGGGGCGGCAGTTGCGCCTGCTGCCGATCGTCGTGGTCCTGGGCCTCGTCAGCGCCGCGCTCGAAGGCGCCGGCATCGGCCTTATCATCCCGATGCTCGGCATCATTGCCGGAAGTCAGGATGCCGGCGGATTGCACGGGATCTCCGCCTTCTTCCAGCAGGTGGGGGCAGGGCTCGATGATGGCCAGAGACTGCTGGCGATCGCCGCGGGCGTTCTGGCGCTGATCGTGCTGAAGAATGTTCTCGCCTTTGCGAACACTTTGCTGACGATGTTTATCTATGGAAAGGCAAGTCACGCGATCCGAAGTGCTCTCTCGGACCAGCTCTTGAGGATCGGCTATCCGTTCTTCCTGCAGCAAAATCCCGGTCGCCTGCTCAACATCATCTCCAACGAGTCATGGCGGGCCTCCGACGCCATACAGACCGTGCTTGCGGCCCTGGTCAACGGTTCTGCTGCCGTCATCCTGCTGGCGTTTCTGTTGCTGCTTTCCTGGCAGATGACGCTGTTCGTCGCGCTTGGCCTCGTGCTCGTCCAGCTCGCGCACGCCGTCTTGTCGGCCACTCTCAGAGGCCCGAGCCGCGACGTGACGTCCTTCAACAGCGAACTCGCCGCGAGGATGCTTCATCTCGTTCATGCCGGGCGGCTGATCCGGGTGTTCGGCCAGGAGGAGCGCGAGAAGGCCGTATTTGACTCCGCTTCGGACGCCGTCCGCCGGGCCGGGTTCGTCCTGCAGAGCCGCCAGGGCTCGTTGCCGCCGCTCACCGAAGTGCTGCATTCCGCCCTGTTTCTTGGGGCGGTCGTCAGTGCCTGGTCTGTCGGCGTCAGCTTTCCGGTCATCGTCGCCTTCGTCGTGCTGCTCTATCGTTTGCAGCCGCACGTGCGCGCGCTGCAAATGTCCTGGGGGCAGATCCAGGGCTGGAGCGGGTCGCTCGAAGAGGTGCGTTGGCTCCTCGATCCGTCGGACAAACCGAAGCCTCCGACTGGTCATGAGCCGTTCGCCGGTTTGCGCGAGGACATGGAATTCGATCACGTGACGTTCCGGTATCCGGGCTCCGAGGCTCGCCCCATCGTGCTCAGTTCGGCGACCTTCGCAATTCGCAGCGGCCGCTCGACGGCAATCATTGGACGGTCAGGCGCCGGCAAGACCACGATCGTCAATCTCCTGTGCCGCTTTGTGGAGCCCGACGAAGGACACATCCTCGTCGGTGGCATGCCGCTCGATCAGATCGATCCCGCTCAGTGGCGGCGCCAGATTGCCGTCGCGAGCCAGGATCTCGAACTGGTGGACGGCAGCATCTTCGAAAACATCACCTACGGCCAGAACGCTACGATCGCAGAAGTGGAGCAGGCAGCCAAACTGGCCGAGGCTCACAGTTTCGTGGAAAAGCTGCCTCAAGGATATGCGACCATTGTCGGCTATCGCGGCGCGAGTCTCTCGGCGGGGCAGCGGCAGCGCATTGCGCTCGCCAGGGCGCTGGTGCGCGACCCCGAGATCCTGATCCTCGACGAAGCCACGAATGCCGTGGACGGCCTGTCGGAGGCCGCGATCGTCGAAACGCTGAGATTAAGGGCCGGTCGCCGCACGACCATCGTGATCAGCCACCACCGCAGCACGATTTCGTTCTGCGACGACGTGGTGGTTCTCGGCAGCGGCCGCGTGAAAAGCCAGACGCCGTTGGCAGACGTAGCCTCGTTGAGCATGGATCAGCTCTACGAGTACGAGACGGGCGTGAAGCGCCACGGTTGAGTTCTGCAAAAAACAATGCGGCGCCCCTTCGGCCGCGCCGCATCGCGATTGTTGCTTGCCCATGGACCTTGCAGGAGACGGAGAAGCGCGCCCCCCGCAATCGCGGTCAGGCGGCCTTGGCGTAACCCTTGGCCATTTCCGGCAGGCGCAGCACCCTGATCTTCGAGGCTTGGCCGGCAGCGCGGAAGGCCTCGAAGCGTTCCTTGCAGACCTCGGTCATGCGCGCGATCGCCGGCTTCAGGTAGTTGCGCGGGTCGAAATTGTCCGGATGCTCGAGGTGGTGCTTGCGGATTTCGCCTGTGAAGGCGAGCCGGAGATCGGTGTCGATGTTGACCTTACGGACGCCGAGCGGGATTGCCTTCTGGATCTCGGCGACCGGCACGCCCCAGGTTTTCGTCATCTTGCCGCCGTAGGCATTGAAGAGTTCCTGCAGATCGGCCGGCACGGACGACGAGCCATGCATGACGAGGTGGGTGTTCGGCAGCCGCCGGTTGATCTTGGCGATCGTATCGATCGAGAGGATCTCGCCGTCGGGCTCTCGCGTGAACTTGTAGGCGCCGTGGCTGGTGCCGATCGCGACTGCAAGTGCGTCGACGCCCGTCTTGGAGACGAAGTCGAAGGCCTGGTCCGGATCCGTCAGCAACTCCTCGCGGGACAGCTTACCCTCGAAGCCGTGGCCGTCCTCCTTGTCGCCGGCGCCGGTCTCAAGATTGCCGAGGCAACCGAGTTCGCCTTCGACGGAAACGCCGGCCGCATGGGCGATCTTCACGACTTCCGCGGTCACCGCCACATTATATTCATAGCTCGCAACGGTCTTGCCGTCCTTTTCGAGTGAGCCGTCCATCATGACGGAGGTGAAGCCGTTGGTAATCGCAGAAATGCAGGTCGACGGCTGGTCGCCGTGGTCGAGATGCAGACAGACGGGGATATGCGGATATTCCTCGGCCGCGCCGAGGATCAGATGACGGAGGAAGGCGTCCCCGGCATAGGAGCGCGCGCCGCGGCTTGCCTGCAGGATCACCGGAGAATCCGTCGCATCGGCGGCGCGCATGACGGCCTGAATGTATTCGAGATTGTTCACATTGAAGGCTGGCAGCGCGTAATTGTTCTCCGCCGCGTGGTCGAGCAGTTGCCGCAATGTGATCAATGCCATTCGAAATCTCCCTGATACTGGACGCCCCACTCCAGGCGCCGTGGATAGGCGGACACGGGTTCAGTACCCGATGAGTCTTGTTCCCGAGGGCGCTGAAGACGGTTTGACCGCGCTTCGGCGGACCTGGAGTCGACGCGGCCGGACCAAGTCAAAGGCACAATAGTTCATGCGGGTCTTTTGGCAACGGGGACAGCGGCAGGGTCGAACACTTGATGGACGTGCGTCAGCGGATTTTGCTGTGGATGAGAAATCGCACGGTCAAAATTCGCGGCTTTCGCTTTCTGGTGGTGCTGGCAGGGTGGCGCGGAGAGGAGGGTAAATACGCGCATGCCGGTGGTCTACGAGGGACGAAATCGCTCCTTGACGACGCCGTGGCGCAGTCGATGCGTACATGCGAATTGCAAAAAAATTGCGACAGGAGCCGCATATTTTTTTGCATATTACGTAAAGTGCCATTTCAATTCACAAACTTTGCATCTCGGCCTTTCCGGGTCGGTTTTTGGGGCCGAAAGGGCCATCCTCGAATTCGATCTAAAACGTTACAGTTTGCCGTTCGGCCTGTTGCTGTCCAGCCTGGCCAAAGTCGCAAAGGAGACGAAATCCACCGCAAACGAAATACAACCTATGCGTCTATGAAAATCATGGCCTATAGAGAAGGATGCAATTTTCCGCACAAAGCGCCTTGCCTTTGTTGAGAATTTGCCCTTCTCTCCTGCGATCACAACCCAAAAAAGAGGGGAAGGAGAAAAAACAATGACCTCACTGAAACTTAAACTCAGCGCCGCAGCGTTGCTTGGCTCGCTGCTGATCGGCGCAAGCCCGGCGCTTGCGGAAGCGGTGCTTCACCGCGGCAACGCCGGCGAACCGCAGACGCTCGACCAGGCCCACACGTCGATCAACATCGAAGAGTTCATCCTGAAGGATCTGTATGAAGGCCTGACGATCTACGACGCCGCGGGCAAGATCATCCCGGGTGCAGCCGAAACCTGGGAGCTTTCGGATGACGGCACCGTCTATACCTTCAAGCTGCGCGCCGATGCCAAGTGGTCGGACGGCTCGCCGGTAACGGCCGAAGACTTCGCCTTCTCGTTCCGTCGTGTGGAAGACCCGAAGACGGCGGCCGAATACGCCAACATTCTCTTCCCGATCAAGAATGCCGAGAAGGTCAACAAGGGTGAAGCGCCGGTCGATCAGCTCGGTGTGAAGGCCGTCGACGAAAAGACGCTGGAAATCACGCTTGAACGCCCGACGCCGTTCTTCCTGGAACTGCTCGCGCACCAGACCGCGCTTCCGGTCAGCAAGGCAAGCGTCGAGAAGAACGCTGCCGATTTCGTCAAGCCGGGCGTGATGGTCTCGAACGGCGCGTTCAAGCTGACCGCCCATGTGCCGAACGACAGCCTGACGGTCGAGAAAAACGCGAATTACTGGGACGCAGCCAACGTCAAGCTCGACAAGGTGATCTTCTATCCGATCGACGACCAGGCGGCCTCGGTCCGCCGCTTCGAAGCAAAGGAAATGGACCTCGCCTACAACTTCTCGGCCGACCAGATCGAGCGCCTGCGCAAGTCCTATGGTGACCAGGTCCACGTCTCGCCGACGCTTGCGACCTACTATTACGCCTTCGACACGCGGCAGGAGCCCTACAGCGACGTCCGCGTTCGCCGCGCGCTGTCGATGGCGGTCGACCGCGACTTCCTCGCCAAGGAGATCTACAGCGGTTCGCAGCTGCCGTCCTACTCGATGGTGCCGCCGGGCCTCGAGAGCTACGGTGAGCCCGCCAAGGCCGACTTTGCGGACATGTCGCAACTCGATCGCGAGGACAAGGCAATCGCGTTGATGAAGGAAGCCGGCTACGGTGAGGGCGGCAAGCCGCTCAACATCGAAATCCGCTACAACACCAACCCGAACCACGAGCGTGTTGCAACGGCCGTCGCCGACATGTGGAAGAACACCTTCGGCGCAAAGGTTTCGCTGGTGAACCTCGACGTGTCGTCGCACTACGCCTACCTGCAGGAAGGCGGCAAGTTCAACGTCGCGCGTGCCGGCTGGGTCGCCGACTATGCCGACGCCGAAAACTTCCTGGCGCTGAGCCTCAGCAGCAACAAGACCTTCAACTATGGCCACTTCGAAAACGCCGAATACGACGGGTTGATGAAGAAGTCCTATGAAGAACAGGATCCGGCAGCACGCGCGAAGCTTCTCCATGAAGCCGAGGCCCTGCTGATGAAGGAACAGCCGATTGCCCCGTTCCTCACCCAGGCGGACCTGTGGCTCGTCTCGAGCCGCGTCAAGGGCTGGCAGGACAACGGACCGAACGCGCATCTGAGCAAGTTCCTGAGCGTCGCCGAATAACGAACTGAGGCGACGCGCGGCTGGTCTGCCGCGCGTCGCTTCCGGAGCACATCCATGATCCCCTTCATCCTCCGCCGACTGGCGAGTGCGGTGCCGACCCTGTTCATCGTCGTCACCATATCCTTCTTTCTGATGCGGTTTGCCCCCGGCGGCCCCTTCAATCTCGAGCGTCCTCTCCCTCCCTCCACGATGGAGAACCTGATGAGGACCTATCACCTCGATCAGCCGCTCTGGCGCCAATACGTTCACTATCTCAGCAATGCGGTGACAGGCGACTTCGGTCCGAGCTACATCTACAAGGACAACAACGTCGCGCAGCTGATCGGCAAGGGCTTGCCCTATTCGATGGAGCTGGGTTTCTACGCACTGCTTCTGGCTGTGATCGGCGGCGTGATCGCCGGCACGATCGCGGCGCTGAGGCAGAACAGCGCCCTCGATTTTGGTATCATGGCGGTCTCGACCATTGGCGTCACCGTTCCGAACTTCGTCGTCGGCCCGGTGCTGACGCTCGTTTTCGCTATCGCTCTGTCGTGGCTGCCGGCCGGCGGCTGGGGCGACGGATCGTTCCGCTTCCTGATCCTGCCGATGATCGCTCTTGCATTGCCGCAGCTCGCCGTCTTCGCCCGACTTACGCGCGGCTCGATGATCGAGGCGCTCCATACCGACCACATCCGTACCGCCAAGGCCTATGGCCTGCCGTCCCGCGCGGTCGTCGTCACGCACGCGATGCGCGGCGCGATGCTTCCGGTCGTTTCCTATCTCGCCCCCTGTGCGGCCGCACTTCTTACCGGCTCGGCGGTCGTCGAAACGATCTTCACCATTCCCGGCGTCGGTCGCTACTTCGTTCTCGGCGCGATCAACCGCGACTACACGCTGGTCATGGGCACCGTCATCCTGGTCGCCATTTTCGTCATCGTCTTCAACCTACTGGTCGATATTCTCTACGGCCTGCTCGACCCGAGGGTCCGCCATGACTGATATCGTCCAAACGCCGGCGTCCACGCCGGAGACCAGGGGACGCAGCCTCTTTCAGCTTGCTGCGCTCCGCTTCCGCCGCAACCGCGCCGCCATGGCCGGCTGCATCATGCTGGTGCTCATCGCGCTGTTTTCGTTCCTTGGACCGCTGTTCTCGCCGCATACCTACGACCAGGTCTTCCCGTCCTACGTCTCGATCGGTCCGAGCCTGGAGCCGAGGCCGGATGCGTCGACGCTTCAGGACGTAATGGAGGGCGTTGCCACACGCGCCCGCGTAACGCTCAAGGAATTCGCCGTTGAAGGCCAGCGGTTCACCGCCACCATTAATTCGGATCAGCCGATCGACCCACGCGCGACGCGCTACTTCGACAGGGCCAACGAGTTCGAGGGCACGAAGGTCGTAGCGACCGAAGATGACGGCCGTACCCTGAAGGTCGAGGGCCAGGTGGACCGCGAATATTTCCCGTTCGGCACTGACTCGAACGGTCGCGACCTGCTCGTTCGCGTTATGCTCGGTGGACAGATTTCGATCGCCGTCGGGCTGCTCGCGAGCCTCGTCTCGCTCGGAATCGGCGTCGTCTACGGTGCGACCTCGGGTTATATCGGCGGGCGCGTCGACAACGTCATGATGCGTCTGGTCGAGATTCTCTATTCGCTGCCCTTCGTCTTCCTCGTCGTCGTGCTCGTTGTCTTCTTCGGCCGCAGCTTCATCCTGATCTTCCTGGTGATCGGCGCGGTCGAATGGCTGGATATGGCGCGTATCGTGCGGGGGCAAACGCTTGCGCTCAAGCGGCGCGAGTTCGTCGGCGCGGCACAGGCGCTCGGTCTGACCGATTGGCAGATCATCCGCCGCCATATCATTCCGAACACGATCGGCCCGGTCATCGTCTTCGTCACCGTCGTCGTACCGAAGGTCATCCTGCTGGAGAGCTTCCTCTCCTTCCTCGGCCTCGGCGTGCAGGCGCCGCTGACGAGCTGGGGCGCGCTGATCTCTGAAGGAGCAAACAACATCCAGTCGGCGCCGTGGCTGCTCATCTTCCCGGCCATCTTCTTCGTCGTCACGCTGTTTTCGCTGAATTTCGTCGGCGACGGCCTGCGCGATGCGCTCGACCCGAAGGATCGCTGACATGGCAGAGATGAAGGAATCCATTCTTACCGTCCGCGGCCTCAAGGTCGACTTTTCGACCCCGGACGGTACCGTCGAGGCCGTCAAAGGCATCGATCTCGACATCCGTGCCGGCGAAACGCTGGCCGTTGTCGGCGAGTCCGGTTCGGGCAAGAGCCAGACCATGATGGGCATCATGGGACTGTTGGCGAAGAACGGCACCGTGACCGGCTCGGCCAGCTATCGCGGCCGGGAGCTTATCGGCCTTGCGCCCAAGGCACTGAACGACGTCAGGGGCTCGAAGATCACGATGATCTTTCAGGAGCCGATGACGTCGCTCGACCCGCTCTACACGATCGGTCGCCAGATCGCCGAGCCGATCGTCCACCACCGCGGCGGAACGTTCAAGCAGGCGCGCAAGCGGGTGCTCGAACTGTTGGAGCTCGTGGGCATCCCCGAGCCGGCGCGTCGCGTCGACAGCTATCCGCACGAACTCTCGGGCGGCCAGCGGCAGCGCGTGATGATCGCCATGGCGCTTGCCAACGAGCCGGACATCCTGATCGCGGATGAACCGACGACGGCGTTGGATGTCACCATCCAGGCGCAGATTCTCGATCTCTTGAAGTCGCTCCAGAAGCGTTTCGGCATGGCAATCGTGCTGATCACGCACGACCTCGGCATCGTTAAGCATTTCGCCGAGCGAGTCGCGGTTATGCGCCGGGGCGAGGTGGTCGAGCATGGCACGACGGCGGAGATCTTCGAGCGGCCGAAGGCCGACTATACGAGGATGCTGCTTGCAGCCGAGCCGAGCGGACGCAAGGCGTCGCCGCCGGAAAACGCGCCGATCGTTCTGGAGGGCCGCGACGTTTCGGTGGATTATTCGATCGGCGGCGGGCTGTTCCGGGGTGGTTCTTCGGTGTTCCGGGCTGTCGATCGCGTCAATCTGCGCCTGAGGCAAGGCCAGACGATCGGCATCGTCGGCGAGTCCGGGTCCGGCAAATCGACCTTGGGACGGGCATTGCTGAGGCTCCTGCCGAGCAAGGGGCACTATCGCTTCGGCACGACCGATATTTCCAGCTTCGACCGGAGCGCGATGCGGCCCCTGCGCCGCCAGCTCCAGCTCGTTTTCCAGGATCCCTACGGCTCGCTGTCGCCGCGCCGGACGGTCGGCGAGATCATCACCGAAGGCCTTTACGTGCACGAGCCCGAGCTCAACCGGGCAGAGCGGGACCGCCGCGCGATCGCCGCACTGAAGGAAGTCGGCCTCGATCCAGCATCGCGCAACCGCTACCCGCACGAGTTCTCGGGCGGCCAGCGCCAGCGCATCGCGATCGCCCGCGCCATGATCCTGAAGCCGAAAGTTGTGATCCTCGACGAACCGACTTCGGCGCTCGACCGCTCGGTGCAGGGGCAGGTCATCGAGCTTCTGCGCGACCTGCAGCGTTCGCATGGGCTCTCCTACATCTTCATCAGCCACGATCTTTCCGTCGTGAAGGCGATGTCGGATTACGTGATCGTGATGAAGAACGGCCGCATCGTCGAGGAGGGCGAAACGGACGCGATCTTCGAGGCACCGAGAGAGCCCTATACCAAGACGCTGATCGGCGCCGCCTTCAACGTCTGATATCTGCAGCTTGAATGGCAGGGGCGCGACATGCGCGTCCCTGCCTTTTTCGTGTGGTTCTACCCCGCTTCATCCCAGTGGTCGCGAAGCTATCGGCCAAAGCGCGACGACCAAAACCAGCCCTGAATTTCCACCGCTCGCCCACGTCAGGAACCATCCTTGCCTAGTACGAGTTTTCAATAATGTCCGAGCATTCGGTATTTGAGAACACTCGAATCTGCTGGCCGCCCCAGCGGATTCGACGAGAAAGGCGATGGATTTCGTAGAAGCGGTCAACGCTGCCGGATCTTGGCTGCAGACCGCCCTTCTGAACGAATGGACGGTCTATCAGTCTATCGTGATTGCAACCGGTTACCTGTTTTGCGGTTTCCTGGCAAAACGGATAGAGCCGGCACTGGAGACCCGCGCGCGCACCATCAAGGGAAATCCCGATCTGCTCCGCGTCATCATCGCCTTCATGCGGCGGTTGCAATGGCTCTTCTTGATCGTGTGGCTCTGGATCGCGGATGTGGTACTGTCGCGATTTGGATGGCCGTCCTACCGGTGGCTGGTGGCCACGGCCCTGACCCTCGTGGCGGCGTGGTTTGTGATCGCGGTGCTCACCCGCATAATCAGAAACCAAATGCTCGCACGGGTCGTTGCTGTCACCGGTTGGCTCTACTTTGCACTTTACGCACTTGGACTGGATGACACGATCCTGACGGCCCTGGATAACATTGCCGTCAACCTCGGTGCTGCCCGTCTTTCCATGTTGCTGGTCTTGAAGGCCATCGTCCTTTCTGCCGCCCTGATCTGGCTGGCTGTCCTGATCGGCAACATGTCGTCCCACTGGATACACAAGTCAGCGGATCTCACCCCATCGCTCAAGGTCCTCATCAGCAAGCTCATCAAGATCACCTTGATCGGATTGGCGGGCGCTGTCGCGCTATCTGCAACAGGCATCGACCTGACGGCCCTCACGGTCTTTTCGGGTGCCGTCGGCGTGGGCATCGGTTTCGGCCTGCAGAAGGTGGTCTCCAATTTCATATCCGGAATCATCATCCTTCTCGACAAGTCGATCAAACCGGGCGACACGATCACGCTTGGAGAAACCTTCGGCGCGATCCGCGACTTGCGCTCGCGCTTCGTCTCCGTCATCACGAGAGACGGAAAGGAATATCTCATCCCAAACGAGGATTTCATTTCCCAGCAGGTCGTGAACTGGTCCTTTTCCAGTGAATATGTCCGCATCGAGGTCAGCTTCGGAACCTCATATGACAGCGATCCGCACGAAGTTGTTCGGATAGCTATCGAGGCCGCGAAGTCTATTCCACGGGTTTCCAGTATCTACGCGCAGCCGGTCTGCTGGATGACCGCCTTCGGGTCATCGTCGCTCGATTTCAAACTGCGATTCTGGATTTCCGATCCGAGCAACGGGCTGACCAACGTGCGTGGCGAGGTCCTGATGGCATTGTGGGATGCCTTTAAGGCGGCCGGTATTTCAATCCCGTTCCCGCATCGTGAAATCATCATGAAGACACCTGTCGAAGTCGTGGATTCGCTTGAACGCGGCGACGAAATGCGAAGCGGTCCAGCGCCCGCATCCCGTTCCAACATGTGAGGCCATCACGCGTCGTCGTCGCGTTGTGCCTCCGCCGCCAGAAGCCTTTTGTCGAGGCCGAACTTCTGCATCTTCTCATAGAGCGTCTTGCGCGAGATCCCGAGAGACTCGTAAACGGGCTTCAGCGCTCCGCCGTGGGCCGCAAGTGCGCCGGCGATAAGGCTCTTCTCAAACGCGGCAACCTTGTCGGCGAGACGCGCACCGTTCGGCCGCTCGGATGTGGCGTCGTCCTGTTCGGCTTCGAGCCCCAGCACGAACCGTTCGGCCGCATTGCGCAGTTCGCGAACGTTGCCAGGCCAGTCGCGTTCACCGATTTCCGACGCCAGAGCAGGAGAGATCTCGACATCATCGCGGCCATAGCGCGCGGCGGATTCGCGCACGAGCTGCATGAAAAGCAGGGCAATGTCCGAACGGCGCTGTGCAAGCGGCGGCACACGCAGCGTCGCCACATTCAAGCGATAGAGCAGATCGGCGCGAAAGCGGCCGGCGGCAACCTCGGGCTCCAGATCGACCTTGCTGGTGGCGACGAACCGGACG
The DNA here is from genome assembly GCF_013488225.1 of Sinorhizobium mexicanum. NCBI lineage: Bacteria > Pseudomonadati > Pseudomonadota > Alphaproteobacteria > Hyphomicrobiales > Rhizobiaceae > Sinorhizobium > Sinorhizobium mexicanum. Next base: position 761,363 of record NZ_CP041241.1, read on the forward strand.
TCGAGCGGCACGACTTCGTTGGAGCCGAGCCGGGTTATGACCCGCTCCTGCAGCACGCGCAGGAATTTTGCCTGGAGATCGAAAGGCATTGAGCCTATCTCGTCGAGCAGGATCGTGCCGCCACGCCCGTGCTCGAACTTGCCGTAGCGCGGCCGCAGCGCGCCAGGAAAGGCGCCGGCCTCATGGCCGAAAAGCTCGCTCTCGATCAGCGTCTCCGGAAGGGCGGCGCAATTGATGGCGATGAAGGGGCTGTTGGCGCGGCTGCTCAAGTCGTGGAGTGCGCGCGCCACGACTTCCTTGCCGACCCCGGTCTCGCCGATGATCAACGTATCGGCGTCGGACGCGCCGATGGCGCGGACCTTGTACCGCAGGTCGACCATCGCCTGACTCCGTCCCGGCAGTCGCTGCTCGATGTCGTCACGCTTTCCTGCAACCGCTCTCAGGCGGCGGTTTTCAAGCACGAGGCCGCGCCACTCGAGCGCGCGGCGAATGGTGCCCGCGAGCGTTTGCGCAGTGAAGGGTTTCTCGACGAAATCGTAGGCGCCTTCGCGCATCGCCCGCACGGCGAGCTGGACGTCGCCGTGACCGGTCACCAGGATCACCGGGACCTCGGCGTCGATTTCGCGAATACGCTGAAGGAAGGTCATGCCGTCCATACCAGGCATGCGAATGTCGCTGATCACCACGCCGGAAAAGCTGAAGCCGATGAACTCGAGCGCGTGTTCGGCACTGGCGAACGCATCAACGCGAAATCCCGCAAGCTCGAGCGCCTGGGCACTCGAATGGCGAAGCTCCTCTTCGTCGTCGACGAGCAGGACACGGCTCTCGCTCATTCGGCGGCCTCACGCTGGTTCCGGCTTGTCGCAAGCTCGATGCGAAACACGGCACCTCCTTCAGGGTGGTTCGAAACAGTCAGGTTGCCGCCGAAATCCTTGATGATGTTGTAGGAGATCGAAAGTCCGAGGCCCAGTCCCTTGCCCACACCCTTGGTGCTGAAGAACGGGTCGAAAATGCGTTCGGCGATGGCGGATGCCACACCGGGCCCACGGTCACGGACCGTGAGAATCACCTTGTCGCCTTCGCGCCAGGCGTTGACGGAGATCGCGCGATCATCAAGGCCCTCGACGGCGTCGACAGCGTTGGAGATAACGTTGACGAGGACCTGCTGAAGCCGGACCGATCCCGCCCGGACAACCAGCGGCTCGTCACCGAGATCGATGTTGACAGCGGCGTTGGCTGCCTTGATTCGCGCGGTAACGATTTCCATCGTGTCGCGCATGACCTCGTCGAGAGGCACAGGGCCAAGTTTCTCATTGGGCTTGCGCGCAAAATTGCGCAAATGCCGGCTGATGGACGCCATGCGATCGATCAAGCCGGAAATGCGCCTGACATTGTCGCTCGCCTCGGTGGTGCGCCCCCGCTCGATCAAGAGAGCAGCACTGTCCGCGTAAGTCTTCGCGGCGGCAAGCGGCTGGTTAAATTCATGTGAAAGGGCTGCCGACATCTGGCCGAGGCCGGCGAGCTTGCCCGCCTGGATGAGATCGGCCTGGGTCTGGCGCAATTGCTGCTCCGTGAGCCTCCGCTCCGCGATCTCTTCCTCGATCTGGGCATTGACCCGCGCGAGATCGGCGGTGCGCTCTTCGACGCGGTGCTCAAGCTCGCTTTGGGCTTGCGCCTGCATCAGCAGGCGCTCCCTGAGACGCGCCCGGCGCTGCCAGAGGACGGCAACCGCGAGGCCGGCAAGGCCGCAAAGCAGCATAGCGGCGGCAACCGCGGTCAGCGCCTGTGTCTTGACCGACGCCGTGTCGATCAGGACGTTCACCGTCCAATCGGCTTCCGTCATATATTGCGAAAGAACGAGGTATTCACGGCTTGCGTCACCGGTCGCAATCCGCATCAATTGGTGATCGAAAAGCGTGCTCAGCGACACCGGCAGCGGGCGCAGAACCGCATTTGCATAGCGGCGTGAGGCCTCTGTGCGCGAGAGCCGGTCGGGCGTCAGCGGCAAGATACTCGCATAGAGCCATTCCGGACTGCCGCTCATGAAGATGATACCTTCGGGATCGGAGACGAACAGCTTGTACTCGCCTCCCTGCCAGGAGGCCTCGATCGTCTCGATATCGACCTTGAAGACAATGACGCCGCGGATTTCATCGCCGACGCGGATCGGCGAGCCGAAATAGTAGCCGCGCTTGAGCGATGTCGTGCCGAGCGCATAGAAGCGGGACTGCACGCCCTTCAGGGCATCCTGAAAATAGGGGCGATAGCTGAAGTTCTCACCGACGAAGCTGGCAGGGCCGTCGTAGTTGCTTGCCGCGATCGTGTCGCCATCCGGCGTGATGACATAGATGTCCGAGGACCTGAGGAGGGCATTGATCTCCTTCAGGTAGGTGTTGACAGTCTCGCGGAGCCGACGATCCTGCGGTCGCATGGCGAGTTCCTTGACGTCATCGTGATCTGCAATGAGTGCCGGAAGCGCCTGGTAGCGATTGAGGTGGCCGCTCAAGGCGGAGACGGCCAGCCTCAGCGTCGTGGTCGCCTGGGCGGAAGCCTCCTGCATATAGCGGCGCGTAGCGACGAGATTGCCCTGCCAGGCAACAGGCACGGCGATGAGCGGCAGCAGGCAGAGCACAAGCACAAGACGATATTTCACGGAATGCCTGGCTCCTCCTCCCATGCGTTCCTCTCGGATGACGGATTTAGTCGATGGTAGGGATCCGCTCAATCGGTGACAAGTCGCACATAGCAGTCGATTTTTCTTAACGAGAAGCTCAAGGTGTCAACGTTGCGTTGACAATGCGTTTGGCCGCGCCAGCCTTTCGCAAAGCAAGGGAAGAGCGCATCTATACGCCATCAAGAGCCCGGTTGCAGACCGGCAGAAAGGAAACTGACAATGCTCGACCAGATCAAAGGCCTGCATCACGTCACCTCGATGGCGGATGACGCCCGCACCAACAACCAATTTTTCACCAACACCCTCGGCTTGCGTCGTGTCAAGAAGACCGTGAACTTCGATTCACCGGACGTCTACCACCTCTACTATGGTGACGAGAGCGGCACGCCCGGCACCGTGATGACCTATTTCCCGTTTCCGCAGATGCCGCGCGGCCGCGCCGGCACGGGAGAGGTTGGAACGACCGTCTTCGGCGTGCCGGTCGGTTCGCTCGGTTTCTGGCGGGATCGCCTGGGCAAGCTCGGCGTCACCGGCCTCAAGGACGAAGAAACTTTCGGCGAGAAGCGCCTGAACTTTGCCGGCCCGGATGGCGACGGCTTCGCTCTGGTCGAAGTGAAGGACGACCCGCGTGCCCCGTGGACCGAGGGTGGCATTTCTGCAGACCACGCGATCCGTGGTTTCCATTCGGTCGCCATGCGGCTGCGCGATGAGGGCGCCACCTCCGAATTGCTCAAGTTCATGGGCTATCAGGAGTTCGACCGCAAGGATGGCGTTACCCGGCTGATCGTACCGGGCGGCAACGGCGCAGGCCTCGTCGATCTCGAAACGCTGCCCAACGTCAATCGCGCGGCGCAGGGCGCCGGCTCGGTGCACCATGTCGCCTTCGCGGTCGACAATCGCGAAAAGCAGCTGGAAGTGCGCAAGGCCCTGATGGACACTGGCTATCACGTCACTCCGGTCATCGATCGTGACTATTTCTGGGCGATCTACTTCCGGACACCGGGTGGTGTGCTGTTCGAGATCGCCACGAACGAGCCCGGCTTTGACCGTGACGAGGAAATTGCCCATCTCGGCGAGGCGCTGAAACTGCCGCAGCAGCACAAGCACCTGCGCCCGATCCTCGAAAGCCAGTTGCAGAAGCTGGAAGCATAAACGTCCGGTATCTCTGCGGCCGAGATTTCCTCCTCCGTCTGGCGCGGGGGAGGGGCTGGGCTTTGATATGACGAACAGCGATGGCATCGGCGCAGGCCGCGTGCCAAGGAGAGTTCCAATGGTCGACCATGGCTATGTCCATAAATTGAAAGCCGGCAAGCCCGGCAGTCCGATCCTCTTCGTTCTTCACGGCACGGGGGGCGACGAGAACCAGTTTTTCAGCTTCGGTTCGCAACTGTTGCCGGAGGCGACGATCGTGTCGCCGCGCGGCGACGTTTCGGAACATGGCGCGGCCCGCTTCTTCAGGCGCACCGGCGAGGGCGTCTACGACATGGCGGATCTCGCGCGCGCCACCACAAAACTGGCAAACTTCGCCAGGACGCTTGCATCCGAGCATGAGGCCTCGGAAATCATCGCGCTCGGCTATTCCAACGGTGCGAATATCATTGCGAACGTGCTCATCGAAGAAGGTGCCTTTGACAAAGCCGTCCTGATGCACCCGCTGATCCCGTTCAGGCCGAACGACAATCCGAAGCTGGAAGGCCGAGGCATATTGATCACTGCCGGAGAGCGTGATCCGATCTGCCCGGCGCCGCTGACGCAGTCGCTCGCGGACTACTTCAAGGCTCAAAAGGCGACAGTCACCGTGGAGTGGCATCCCGGCGGCCATGATATCCGGCGGAACGAGATTGCCGCGGTTGAGCGATTCGTGAAAGCTTGAAAGCCACGCTGGATTGAACTAAGTTTAATGAACTAAGTTCAATCCAGCGGAGGCAGTGGTGGAAACCGTCAATATTCACGAGGCCAAGACCCATTTGTCGCGGCTGGTCGAAAAGGCGGCGAGGGGGGAGTCGTTCATCATCGCCAAGGCGGGAAAGCCCCTGGTGAAGGTGGTTGCCCTCGATCAGCCTTCCGAGACCGAAAAGCAGCGGATCGGCTTTATGACCGGCGAGATCGTGGTGCCGGACGATTTCGATCGTATGGTCAGCGATGAGATTGAAAATCTATTCGGCACCGGCGCATGAACATACTGCTCGACACGCACATCCTCCTCTGGGTGGCCGGCGCTCCCGACCAGTTGCCGCGAGAAGCCCGGGCGCTCATCGAAAATCAGGAGAACGCGCTCTTTTTCAGTGCGGCGAGCCTTTGGGAAATTGCCATCAAGTGCAGCCTTGGGCGCGCCGATTTCGAGGCCAATCCTCGGCTGCTGCGCCGCGGCCTGTTGGACAACGGCTATGAGGAACTGCCTGTCAGTAGCGCCCATGCGGTGGAAATCGACCAACTTCCGCCAATCCACAAGGACCCCTTCGATCGCATTCTGGTCGCCCAGTCGATAGTCGAGGGCGTGACACTGCTGACCACGGATGAGATCGTCGGAAAGTACCCGGGGCCGATTCGGCTCGTCTGACCGCGTCACTCCAGTCTGCTGCGGAAGAGCCAGGAGGCGGCGGAAAGTGTCACGACGGCGATCATGCAGAGCGGCAGGGTCTGGTGCACCACTTCTGCAAGCGGAATGTCCTTGAGGAATACCCCCTTCACGATCACCAGGAAATAACGCAGCGGATTGATGAGCGTGATCGGCTGCAGCCAGGACGGCATGTTCTCGATCGGCGTCGCGAAACCCGACAAGAGCATGGCTGGAACCATGAACAGGAAGACTCCGAGAATCGCCTGTTGCTGTGTCATCGACAGCGCCGAGATGAAAAGCCCGAGCCCGACGACGGAGGCGAGATAGAAGATCGCGCTGCCGTAAAGCAGGATCAGCGAGCCGCGCAACGGCACGCCGAAGATGAACACGGCGGCGAGAATATAGACCGTGATATGGAAGAGCCCGATCATCATCGGCGGTATCAGTTTGCCGATGAGGATTTCGTGGGTCCGCAACGGCGAAACGATGAGTTGGTCGAAGGTACCGAGCTCACGCTCGCGGGCAACCGAAAGCGCGGTGACGATGAGCCCGATCAGGAGCGCAATGCTCGCCACCAGGTTAGGCACCATGAACCATTGGTAGGTGAGGTTGGGATTGAACCAGTTGCGCGCCTCGACCCGGACCACATCGGATGCCGCGCGTTTTCCGGCGGGGGTTTCCGAGGCGAGCATGCCGACGATCTGGCTGAGATAGCCAGCAACGATCTGCGAGGCGTTGGAGCGCCGGCCGTCGAGTATCACCTGGACCTCGGCCGTCCGTCCCGCTTCGATGTCGCGGGAGAAGGTCGGGCCGATTTCCAATGCGGCAAGAACGCGTTGCGTATCGATCGCGAGTCGCACTTCCGCCGGGCTGCTCGCCCGCGTGACGGTTCGGAAGGTCGGCGATCCGCCGATCTGCTGGACCAGTTCCTGGCTCCAATGGCCGGTATCGCGATCGAGCACGATCAGGTCGACGTTCCTCACCTCCAGGGTCGCCGCATAGGAAAAGACGAGCAACTGGATAATCGGCGGACCGATCAGGATGGCGCGGCCCTTCGGGTCGCGCAGCACCGCCAGAAGCTCCTTGATGATCAGCGCCTTCAGCCGTGTCCACCACATCTTAGCCGATCCTCTTTCTGGTACTGCGTGCGGCAAGCGCGAAGAAGACGCTGCCGATCAGAAGCATGACCGCGATCGCGCGCGCGAACATCGGCCAGATATCGCCGGCCAGAAACACCGTCTGCAGGCTGGGGATCAGATAGCGTGCCGGCACAACGAAGGTGATCCACTGGATGACAGTCGGCATGGAATTGATCTCGAACAGGAAGCCGGAAAGCAGGAACGCCGGCAGGAATGCTGTTATCAACGCGAGCTGCGAGGCGAGGAACTGGTTCTTGGTGGCTGCCGAGATCAGCAGTCCCTGGCCGAGCGCCGGCATGAGGAACGTGGCAGAGAGTGCGTAGAGCGCCGCCACCGAGCCGCGGAAAGGCACGCCGAACAGGAAGACCGCGAGCAGCACGCAGAGCGTCATCGAGGTGAGCCCGAGAATGAAATAGGGCAGGAGCTTGCCGGCAAGGAGCTCGGCGGCGGAGACGGGCGTCGCCATCATCGCCTCCATCGTCCCGCGCTCCCATTCCCGCGCCACGACCAGCGACGTCAGTAGCGTGCCGACGAGCGTCATGACGATGGCGATCGATCCTGGAACAAGGAAATTGCGGCTTGTCAGTTCCGCGTTGAACCAGAAGCGTTGTTCGGCAATAATCGCGGGTGCGCGCCCCACGCCCTCGCTGAAACGCTGGCGCTCCCAGGTGGCCACGGTACCCTGCGCGTAGTTCTGAACGAAATTCGCCGTGTTCGGATCCGAGCCATCGACGATCACCTGGATCGCCGGATGGCGTCCCGCGGCGTGGTCGGCCGCAAAGCCCGCCGGAATCACCAGGATGCCGCGCACCCGGCCGAGCACGAGATCGTCCTCGAATTCGCGGCGGTCGTGGCCGTTGACGACGGCGAAATAGCGCGACTGCTGGAAGCTTGCGGCGAGATCGCGCGTCGATGGCGTTGCTTCCTCGACCACCAGTGCGACCCGCGTCCGCGTCGTGTCGAGGGAAACACCGTAGCCGAAGAGGAAGAGCAGGATCAGCGGCAGCACGAAGGCGATCAGAATACTGCTTGGGTCGCGCACGATCTGATAGCTTTCCTTGCGCACGAGGGCGGTGAAGCGTCTCGCCCTGCCACCACGCTCCTGAATGGTGCTACTCTTCCCGATCACGTTCATGCCGCTTCCTTCGCCTCCGAATCCTGGATGAGCGCGATGAAGGCGTCTTCCATCGTCGGGTCAGGGAGGTCCTTGTTGGCGACGCGCGCCTTCATCTCGTCCGGCGACCCGAGCGCAATCGACCGGCCGCGATAAATGAGCGAGATGCGATCGCAATATTCCGCCTCGTCCATGAAGTGGGTGGTGACGAGAACGGTCACGCCCTTTTCCACGAGGCCGTTGATGTGTGTCCAGAACTCGCGCCGGGTGATCGGATCGACGCCCGAAGTCGGTTCGTCGAGAAAGAGCACCTCCGGTTCGTGCAGCACGGCGCAGGCAAGCGCCAGGCGCTGCTTTAGGCCGAGCGGCAGGTCCTTGGCCGACATGTCCTGGGTCGGGCGAAAATCGAAGATCTCAGTCATCAGTGCGATGCGCTCGCGCCGTTTCGTGCCGGAAAGCCCGTAGATGCCCGCAAAGAAATTGAGGTTCTGGGTGACGCTGAGATCGCCATAGAGGGAGAATTTCTGCGCCATATAGCCAAGTCGGTTGCGTGCTTCGGCGGCATCGCGCCTGAGATCGAAGCCAGCGACCCGACCTTCGCCGGCAGTCGGCTTCAGCAGGCCGCAGAGCATCTTGAATGTGGTCGACTTGCCCGCGCCGTTCGGACCCAAGAGGCCGAAGATCTGGCCGCGCGGGATGTCGAAGGTAATGTTTTCGGCGGCGGTGAAGTCGCCGAACCGTTTGGTTAGCCCACGCGCCTCGATCACCGCCTTGCCCGCGTCTGCGGCAAAGGTTCTCTGCGTCTCCGCAAGCCGCGAGCGGCCACCGGGGCCGCCGCCGAGCATGTCGACAAAGGCGTCCTCGAAGCGCGGGGGCGTGATGTCGGCACGCAATGCCGTCGCGGCGCCGTTGCCGGCAAGCGGTGGAGGCTCGAGACCCGCCTTCATCACGAGGCGGATCGCCTCGCCCTGAATGACACCATCGACCACGCCTTCGTCGTCGAGAAGGCGCGCCAGCTTCTCGCGGCGGCGACCTTCGATGCCGCTCACCCGAAACACGCGCTCCGCCACGCGACTCGTCATTTCCTGCGGCGCGCCGGCGAAAAGCAGCTTGCCCTGATTGAGCAGGAAGACGTGGTCGCACGCCTCCGCCTCCTCGAGATAGGCCGTCGACCAGACGACGCCGACGCCTTCGGCCGTCAGCTTTTCGACCATCTTCCAGAGATCGCGCCGCGAAATCGGATCGACGCCGACGCCGGGCTCGTCGAGCAACAGCAGGCGCGGCTTGCGCAGCAGCGCGCAAGCAAGACCGAGCTTCTGCTTCATGCCGCCGGAAAGCTTTCCTGCAAGGCGCGCCGTGAAGCGCTTGAGATCGGTAAATTCGAGCAGTTCGCCGAACGTCGTGGTGCGCGCATCGTTGGGCAGGCCGCGCAGATCGGCATAGAGGTCGAGATTTTCCTGGACGGAGAGGTCTTCGTAGAGGCCGAAGCGTTGCGGCATGTAGCCGATTGCCGCCTGGATGCTCGCCGGATCCGTGCGCGTGTCGTAGCCGAGCACCTGGACAGTGCCCGCTTCCGGCAGCATGAGCCCGGTCATCAGGCGGATCAACGTCGTCTTGCCGGCGCCGTCGGGGCCGACGAGGCCGGTGATACGCCCGCCAGCGATCGACCCGTGGATGGCGTCGAGGGCAGGCGCCGGGGCGCCGAACCGCTTGGTGACACCTGTCAACCGTACGAAGGGTTCGGAGGAGGCAGCAATATCGGGGGCCGCGGCCGTCATGACATTGCCTCTCCGGCCGTCGGCAGATGAATGGTGACCGGCATGCCCTGGCGCAGGTCCGCACCCGGATTGGTGACCACGATCCTGAGCCGGTAGACGAGATCTGTCCGGAGTTCAGGCGTCTCGACTGATTTCGGCGTAAATTCCGCTACTGGCGAGATGAAGCCGACGGTCGCATCATAGGCCTTGTTCGGGGCGGTGTCCGAGGTCACCTTGACTTTCATGCCCGGGTGAACGCGGCCGAGATCGGGTTCGGCGACATAGGCGCGGACCCAGACCGGTTCGGTCAGCGAGAGCACATAGACATTGTCGGCCGGTGAAACGATGGCGCCGGTCTCGCGGACGCGCGAGAGGACGACGCCGGCGCTTGGCGCGACGAGCTCGGTGTCCTTGAGCGACGTCCGGGCACTGGCAAGCTTCGCGGTTGCCGCATTCACTTGTGCTTGCGCCGTGGCTACGTCCTCCACGCGACTCCCCTCTTCGATCAGCGCCAGAGCCTCGCGCGCCGAGGTTGCGCGGGCTACCGCGGCGGAGCGTGCAGCGCTCGCCTGATCGAGGTCCGCCTGGGAAATCGTGCCGTTCGGCCGCAGTTGCCGGGCGCGCTCGTAGGCGAGGTTGGCGTTTTCGAGCTCGGCGAGGCGCTCTTCATGGACGGCGCGTGCCTGTGCGATTTCAGTGGCACGCGCGCCGGCCTTGAGCTTGGCGAGCGTGGAGGTCAAGGCCTCCACCTCCGCCTTGGCTGCGTCGACGGCCTGCTCGAACGGCTCGGCGTCGAGCCTGGCGATCACATCGCCGGCCTTCACGGCATCGCCCTCGTCGACACGCAGTTCCGCGATGCGGCCGCTGACGCGGAATCCGAGCGACACCTGTCGGATATCGACATTGCCGTAAAGAACCGCCTGGCGATTGTCCTCAGCCCAGCCGATCCGCGCCGGCAGGTCGAACCACCAGCCCCCGGCCGCAACTGCGGCGAGAAGGAGAGCGGGAATAGCTATTTTTTTCATGCCTTGTAGTCCTTTTCAGCGCCCAGTGCGGCAACGAGGTCGGCCGCGTGATGACGCAGGATTTCGAGCTCGTCCGGCCCGGCGGTTTCCCATTCGAGCTGGGCATAAACAGCGGCATGGGCCATCCGGAAGACGAGGACGCTTCCGACGAAGGACAGCGTCCTCAGGCGGATGCGTTCGGATGCGGGGTCGTCGTCGAGAATGATGCCGATCAGCCGCCGCGCCATCTCGATCATCGGCCGCATGATGCTGCCGTAGATGCGGGTGAACGCCTCGGTCGGCTCCATCTGCTCGCGAATGATGAAGCGCGCCCAGCTTTCCGATTGCTCGCTGACGAAGAGGACAATCATCCTCTGAACCATCTGGGTCAGAAACGCGCGTGCTTCCGCAGGGGCCATTTCCTTTCCGTCGGCATCGAGTTCCGCGAAGCGCGTGAGAATGGCGCTCCGCAGATCGGCGACATGTCCGCCAATGATCGAGGCGAGGTGCTCGGCGGCGGCGATGTAGAGGCCTTCCTTGCCGCCAAAATAATAGGGGATCGCCTGCAGGTTCACGCGCGCCTTATCGGCGAGCATGCGGGTCGTCGCGCCATCGAAACCATAGCGTCCGAAAACGTCGATGGAGGCGTTGAGGAGCTTCTCCCGCGTGGCGTCGCCGCGGTCGACTCGAGGTTGCGAAGAGGGGGCGCTGTCTTTCATCATGTGCTCAAATTATCTCATTCAGCTGATTAAGTCAATCGAATGAATTTTGTACGGCTTGGGCAGGACGATCGTGCATTGAGCGCGAGATTCGCATCAAAAAAAATCAGCGGATCAAAAATATGCATCGTGCCCGGGAAATTCCGGGGCCGAGTCAGTTCACGAGGCGGGGCTTATGCTGCGGCAGCGAAATCGATCGTGACCTTCGTTCCCTGATCGGGCGCGGTGTCGATCGCGATCTTTGCCTTGTGCAATTGGCTGATCCGGTGAACGATCTTCAAGCCGAGGCCGATCTGGCCCGAGCGCTTGACGTAGCCGAGATCCTCGTGATGCTCCGGCAAATCGACCAGTCCCTTGCCGTTGTCCTCGACCGAGACCAGAGGCCCGGGGCCGCAGGTCACGAGGATGCGGGTGCCCGGCGGATTATGTTTTACGGCGTTCTCGATCAGGTTGCGCAGCATGTTTTCGACGAGTGCGGGGATGACAGTGACCGGTGTCGTGCCGTGGTCGACGAACTCGATGGACTTGTCCTGATCGAACACGAATGGCGCCGTCATCTCCGTGACCTCAGCCCCGATCAGCGAGAGATTCGCACGCTGATACGCGGAAGGGTCGACGGCATCGGCACGTGCGAGCGACGTCAATTGCTCGAGGATATGCGTGAGCGCGTCGAGATCGCGCTCGGCATTGCGTGCACGCGGGTCGGCGATGCGGCTCAGTTCCATCTTGGCGATCGAAACGGGTGTGCGTATCTCGTGGGCGATCGAGGACGAAAATACCTTTTGCGACTGGATCAGATCGGCAACACGGGCGAGCAGCCGATTGACGGCGCTGACAAGGCGTTCGATTTCCTGCGGCATGCGGGTCGCAGGCAGGCGTGCGCCGCTGTCGCGCGGATCGATCGCATCAGCCGCCCTGACGGCCACCGCCACCGGTCGCAGAGCGCTGCGTATCGACCAAATGGTCGCGCCGATGACTAGGCAGAACATCAGCGTCATCGGCACGATCATCGAATCGAACATCTCATGAAGCAGGGCGCTGTACATGAAGCCGTTGGGATCGTTGAGGATCGCCAACTCCACAACAACCGCTACGCCTTCTTGCTCGAAGGACTGGCCGCCGGCGACGCTGAAGGGCTTGCCCGGCTCGATCAGCCGCTTCCAGAAATTCGGGGCGTTGACGCTTAATGGCAGAAAGTGCGCGGCGCACTCCGTCGTGCAATTGGAAAAGAGCACCGAGCCGGAGGCTGTGCGCACCCGGACATAGATCGCGCCACCTCGACCGTGGCTTTCCAGATAACGCTCGCGCAATTCATGGTCCGGCTTGTAGGTCAACACGCCGTCCCGGTTCACGATCCCCCTTGATAGAGTCTCGGTCTCCTGCTGCAGCATGAGCACGCTGAGCTTGTCATCGTCGAACCAATAGTCGGCGAAGACCACGCCGATCTGCAGCGCCATCGCGAGAAGCGAGAAGGCGATGATGCGGCGCGCGACGATGCCGATCAGCGACGGATTTCTTCTCTTCATGAACCCGTCCTGAGCAGGTAGCCAATTCCGCGCACGGTTTCGATCTGCACGCCCGTTTCGAGCGGCTGCAGTCGTTTGCGCACCCTGGAAACGGCAAGTTCCAGTGCGTTGGAACTGATCTCCTGTCCGTATTCCGAAAGCGCCGTCTCAAGCCGGCGCTTCGGAACGACGCGGCCCACCTCGCGCATCAGGATCTCGATCAGCGACCGCTCGCGCGGCGGCAGCGGTACGACGGAACCGTCACAGGTGAGGTCGGCCGTCGCCGGATCGTAGCGCAAGGCACCGGCCTCCAATATCGGCTGTATCGCATGCGGATTCCGCCTCAGCATGGCCCGGCAGCGCGAGAGCAGTTCGCGGTGATGGAAGGGTTTGACGAGATAATCGTCGGCGCCGGCGTCGAGCCCCATGATGCGTTCATCGACCGATCCGCGGGCGGTTATGATCAACACCGGAAGCCCGGGATGCTCGTGCCGGATCCACTTCAGCAGGTCGAGACCATCGCCGTCCGGCAGTCCCAGATCGAGAAGCACGAGATCGTGCTCCCGTGCGGCGATCGCGGCCTCGGCATCGTGAAGCGTCGAGACCGCGTCAAGTCGCCAGCCGGCGTCACGCATCGTCTCGCCCACGAGCTCGATGAGGCGGGGACTGTCTTCCACGAGCAGGAGGCGCATATGGTTTCCTGGATCAAGCCTTCTTACGACCGGTTACCATCGACCATATGAGGTTTTCCTTGAGGTGCCAACTTTCGAAAATGGCTGCGGCGGCGTGCACACCGGCAAGCACCATGATGGAGTTCGCGACGAATTCATGTGCCTCTTCGAGCGGATCGTTACCCCAGAAAGCGTCGAGCGTCGTCAGCCATCCGGACACGATCGTGACCGCCAGCAAGACCATTAACAACACCATCATCCAGCCGGCGGCGGGGTTGTGGCCGATGTGGCGTTCCGCTGTGCCGGTGGCAACGGCGCGCCCATACCGGAGAACCACCGCCGGTGCGCGAACGAAGTCTGCGAAGCGCGCATGTCTGGTGCCGATGAAGCCCCAGACGAAACGAATGGCGAGCAGTGCCAAGGCTGCATAACCGATGTAACGATGTACCGCTTTTCCCGGCTCCAGCAGGAAGAGATTGAGGGTGCAGCACAGGACGATGCCCCAGTGAAAAAGCCGGACGACCGGATCCCAGACGAGGACTTCGCCGGGCCGGCAGGCCAATGCTTCCCGACTTTCGGCCGGCGACATCAATCACCTACCTCCGCTTTGACGATCTCGGCAGTCACGGGATTCATGTAAACCTCGGCGCGCCGATGCTCTGCCGTAAAAGCATATATTTCGTAGCAGGAGCCGGCCACCTTGATGTTGCGCACATCCGAATAGCCTGCTTCCTCAACCTTGGAGGCGGCGACCTCAGGTTTCATCCATGCGGACTGCGGCTTCGTAGTGCAGGACGCGCTGTCGTCGTCCGCAAGCGCGAGGGCGGGAAGGGCAGCGACCGCGAGGGCGCAGAAAAGAGTCGTTCTCATAAACAGCTCCATCGAATGGGAAATCAGCAGCGGTGGTGGCGACCGTGCCTTTGGCTTGCTGTCGAACAACTGTCTGTGCCGCGAAATGCAGGCGCCGGGCCCCTCTTCGTCAGCCTCCGCAATCGCCCGACAGGACTTCGACAGCTTAGCGGCAGTACTGCCGATGGACTTGAGACGCGGCGGCGATTCGGCTGCACGCCGCCAAGGACAGCTGGTGCGCGCTTGCGGGGCGCTGTGGGGCTGTTCGCCGTTTTGGAGACAAGTGTTTTGACCTTTTCAAGAATTCGCCGGCCCGAGATCGGCAGCGTAGCCTTGAGCGCCATCGCCGCTGCTTATTTACTTCTGGCGACCAACAATTCCTTCTGGACACATGCGACGCGCTATTTCGGTACTTCGAAGTTGAGCTTGCTGGTCTTCGGCGCGGCGCTCTTCCTGGCGCTGTTTTCCATACTGATCCCGATGTCAGTCAAATACCTGATGAAGCCGGCGCTCATTTTCTTCATTCTCGTATCGGCTTCCGCCTCCTATTTCGCCGACGCATTCGGGATCATCATAGACAGGGACATGATCGGCAGCGCCGTGGTTACGACACCGGCCGAGGCCAGTCATCTCCTGACGGGAAGTCTTGCCCAGCACCTGGTGGTCTATGCCCTCGCTCCTTCGCTGATTGTGGCGTGGATCAAGGTACGCCACCGTCGCTTCCTGCCAAAGTTTGCCGTTAATTTTCTTTTCGTGACCGTCGCGCTCTTCGCCGCCGGTGGTCTGGTCTATTCCAACTTCGCGACATTTGCCTATGTGCTGCGCGAGCACACGGATCTGATGAAGCGGTTCAATCCCACCGGGCCGCTCATCGCGGCGGCACGCTACGGCCTTTCGACCTATCGGGAGCGCAATCTCGTCGTTCAACCGCTCGGCACCGATGCACACCAAGGCGGTCGTATTGCGCAAGTCGGAAAGCCTGTGGTCGTTGTCGTTGTTGCCGGGGAGACGGCGCGGGCGATGAACTTTTCGCTCGATGGTTACGGCCGCGAGACCAATCCGGAACTCAAGGCGCTCGGCGCCATCAACTACCCCAATACGACCAGCTGCGGCACGGCGACAGCGGTCTCGCTGCCTTGCATGTTCTCCGTCTACCCGCGTGACGAATACAGCGACTGGAAGGCGCGCTCGACCGAGAACCTCGTCAACGTCCTGACCCACGCCGGCGTTTCCGTAAGCTGGTGGGACAACAACACAGGCAGCAAGGGCATTGCCGACCTCATCAGCTTCGCCAGCATGACGAACCAGAAGAACAGCCCGCTCTGCAGCAAGGGCGAATGCCTCGATGAAATCTTCCTCGAGGAACTGGATCACAAGCTCGGCGCTACGACGAAAAACAGCGTGATCGTCCTGCACCAGCTCGGCAGCCATGGGCCGTCTTACTATCGGCGTTATCCCGAGGCGTTCCGTCGCTTTACGCCCGATTGCCGCACGCCGGAACTGATGCGCTGCACCAACGCCGAGATCGTCAACGCCTACGACAACACCATCCTTTACACCGATCACGTCCTCGCAAGCGTTGCGAAGCTCCTGGAAAAGCATCAGGATCGGCTTGCCGGTGCGATGATCTACATGTCGGATCACGGCGAGTCGCTCGGCGAGAACGGCATCTATCTGCACGGCGCGCCCTATGCCATCGCTCCGAAGGAACAGACCCAGGTACCCTTCATCGCTTGGTTCTCCAAAACGTACCAGGCGGCGATGAGGGTCGATACCGGCTGTCTCGCCAAGGAAAGGGATCAACCGAGATCGCACGACAATCTGTTCCACACTGTGCTCGGGATGCTGGACGTGGAGACCAAGGTCTACAACCGCACACTCGACGCATTCGCCTCGTGCACGCGCCCCGATGCGGGAAAAGCCGCGCCCGGATTCCACGCCGTGGACAGTCAATCGGTTGCTGATCCGGCTTCAGGGGTACTCTGACGCATCAACGGTGAACATCACTCCCCGCGCGAACCTGTTGGCGGGACTGCAAATCTGTTAGACTCAGCGAACAAGACGCCACCCGAGCGTTTGCAACTGACCGCTGGCGCGTGATTCAGTTTCATCGCGAGCTTCGCGGCATCTGCGCGGAAGGAGGAATCGATGCAGTTCGTGGGGATTCAGGTCTATGCGGAGCGCGGCGGCAAGACGGGGTTCACGGTCGAATTCGTAGGCGCCACCGGAGAGATCGTTTCGGTTTCCTGCCCGCAGAATGCCGAAGGTACCCTCAATCGACTTAACGTCGTCGCACGGGCAAAACAGATTCTTGCTGCGGCCATCGAGGCTGACGAGGCTCTTCCCGGTATCACCGGGACGAGACGATCTCCGTCGGTCCCGGAAGGTGCGCTTGCCAATGCGCGTCAGACTCATGATCAGCAAGCGATGGAAGAGCAACTGGAGGAGGGTCTCGAAGACACGTTTCCTGCAAGCGACCCAGTGTCCATCGTCAGTTCCGCGATCCCGAAGGGCTCCTCGCACGGTTGACGACCTCAGGCGACTTGAGAAGGCTGCCGTAACACTTTGAGTCCGTGCATTTTTTCCGGAATTTGGATTCTCTTCGGGAAAAATATGCGCTAAAGCTTGTGCCCCACAACCGGCGCCACCACGTTTGGCAGCCCCATCACCAGCGACGGTCGCTTCTCAACCAGCGGAGAACGCCGCCCTGGACGAGTGCAGGAGATCCAATGCATGAATGCCCGACGTCTTACCTTCGCGGTCGGTGACATTCACGGATGCCTGGCACAGCTCGAAGCCTTGCTGGCAAGTATCGAATCCGCCGTGCCGAGCGGCAGGATCATATTTCTCGGCGATCTGATCGACCGGGGGCCGGAGAGTCGCGGGGTGGTCGAGCGGATAATGGCGGGGCCCACCAAGCCCGGTTGGGAATGGCTGACGCTCAAGGGCAATCATGAAGAAATGCTGCTGGCCGCCCGAAGAGGCCATGCCGAGATGAGCACTTGGCTCATGAACGGCGGCGACGAGACCATGGCATCCTATGGCGGGGCAATACCCTTGAGCCATCTTGTCTGGATGGCGGAGAGGCCGTCGATCATCGTCGATCATTATCGGATCTTCGTGCATGCGGGGGTCGACGAGACTATTCCGCTGGACCAGCAGGGGGACGACATCCTGCTTTGGATCAGAACGCCGCCGAACCATTCCGGCGACTACTGGGGTAAGCATCTGTGCCACGGCCATACGCCCAGCCGAAGCAATCCCAGGACCGTCGGCAACCGGACCAACGTCGATTCCGGAGCCGTCTTCGGCGGCGTCCTTTCCTGCGCCGTCTTCGACGACGACCAGCCGGGCGGCCCGATCGGTTTTCTCGTGGCCGAGAGCGTGGACGGCTAGGTCGCCACGCCGGTCATATGCACGTGAACAAGGATTGTGCTGCCGTGCGCAAGGCGATACTTGTCGCCTGCTGCCGAGAGCCGCAACGGGCAATCCATCAATTAAGGGGACAGGCTTGGATCATTTGAATTCATCGCTTTTCACGAAAAGATTTTCCGCCCTTTTGTTCGACATGGATGGAACGTTGCTCAATTCGATGGCTGTCGTCGAACGGGTCTGGGGAGCCTGGGCAGTTCGCAACGGTGTTGATCGCGACGTCCTGATGAAGTCAGTGCATGGCGTACGGGCCGTCGACACCATCAGCAAGCTGGGCCTCGCCGTCGACGCGGAACATGAAGCGCGCGAACTGGCCGCAGCAGAAATCGCCGACGTCGAGGGCATCGTCGAAATTCCGGGCGCCGTCGCCTTTCTGAACACCCTGCCACCAGAGAAATGGGCGATCGTCACCTCGGCGCCGCTCGAACTCGCCATTCGCCGCCTAGCCGCTGCTGGAATACCGACGCCGCGGCTGATGATAACCGGCGAAGACGTATCGGCCGGCAAACCCGACCCGCAAGGCTATCTTCTTGCGGCTGGAAGGCTCGGCGTGCGCGCGGAGGACTGCCTCGTCTTCGAGGACGCTCCGGCCGGCATCCTCGCAGGAAGAGCCGCGGGGGCGGAGGTCGCGGTCATCACCGGGGCCCATGTAGCAGCCGCCGATACGCCCCATCTTACGCTCGCGCACTACGGCGACGTCGAAGCCCGCCTCGGTGATGACGGGCGGTTGTCGCTACATCGGTTTAATCGCTGACGCGTCAGGTCGTTTTTCATAGAGTACAGCCTCTCGGATGCGCGGCCATGCCGCGACGCCGCAATCCTTTGTGCGGCAAGATATTCTATAAATATTATAGACAATAAATCTTCTTTCCTTACTGGCACATTGGCCATGGGGCACAATCGCAAACTGTGGCCGTCGAACCGGCGACCGAACCTTTGCGAGCGCTGAGAGGCGGAAAGCATGGCGAAAACATTGATTGTTCCGGGACTTTTCGGCTCGGGCGAGGGGCATTGGCAGCGGCATTGGCTCGCCGACCACCTGGGCGCTGCCATCGTCGAGCAGGAGGATTGGAACCGTCCGACGCTTGCGCGCTGGCGGGCGGCGCTGGAGGCGGAAATCGCGAGACATGAAACGGTCGACCTGGTGGCGCACAGCCTCGGCTCGGTTCTCGTGGCAGCCTTGGCCGACAGGGCGCTTGCCAAACGCGTGAGGAGTGCCCTCCTGGTCGCGCCGTGCGACCTCGACGAAACGGAGCGGCTGCATCCCGGCGCTATCGACTTCGGGGTGATGCCAAATCTTGTGTTGCCGTTCCCCAGCCTTATCGTGGGTAGTCTCAACGATCCTTACATGCCGTTCGATCGCCTGAAGCCGCTTTCCGGAACATGGGGCAGCGGGCTCGTCGATCTCGGCCACGCGGGCCACATCAATGTCGCGAGCGGTTTCGGCCGCTGGGCCCATGGCTACGATCTGCTCAAGGTGTTGAACGGTATGGGACGTCTTAAACCCCAAGCTCCAGCGACACGGAAAAATCCAGGTTCGCTTTCTGTTGTCGATACCGACACGCGACAGACGCTGCCTCAATTGCCTTCCAGCCGACCAGAGGGCGTAAAATCGTCCAGTCCTCGTTGACACGACCCAGCGAATACCCCACTCGCCGCAAATGGCCGGTCAAGAACCGCGCGTTACCCGTATGCCTTGCGCGTCGAAAAGATGGAGATTTTCACGGCTGGCGGCGACTTTGGCTTCATCGCCGATCTGAAAGGCAGCTCGTCCCGAGACGCGAAAGACCAGGCCCTGTCCGCTCGCGAGCCTGCCATGCAATAGACTCTCGGCGCCCACCAGCTCGATACCGTCGATGCGCACCGTCGCTTCAAAGTCGCCGGCCCCGGCGTGCTCCGCGACGACCGTCAGGTCCTCCGGCCTGACCCCGATCGTGAACGATCCGGATGGCCTTGGGAAATTCGGCGCCAGCGACCATCCATCGGTGGCGGAGTCGCCGCCGAGCAGATTCATGGACGGCGAACCAATGAAGGTCGCGACGAACACGGTCGCCGGCTTCTCATAGAGTTCAATCGGCGTGCCCACCTGCTCGATGCGTCCGGCGTTGACGACGACCAGCTTGTCGGCGAGCGTCATCGCTTCCATCTGATCGTGTGTCACGTAGACGCTTGTGGTTCCAAGCGAACGCTGCAACCGCTTGATCTCGATGCGCATCTGCCCCCTGAGCTTGGCGTCGAGGTTCGACAGCGGCTCATCGAAGAGAAAGGCGGCCGGTTCGCGAACGATCGCGCGTCCCATCGCGACGCGTTGGCGTTGCCCGCCCGAAAGCTGGCGCGGCTTGCGGTCGAGATAGGGTTCAATTTCGAGCGTTTTCGCGGCGTTTGCGATACGTCGTTCGATCTCGTCTTTCGGCGTCTTGCGATTTTTGAGGCCATAGGCGAGGTTCTGACGAACCGTCATATGCGGATAGAGCGCATAATTCTGAAACACCATGGCGATGTCGCGTTCGGCCGGATCCAGTTCATTGACGCGTCGATCTCCGATCAGGATCTCGCCGGACGTTATGCCTTCCAGCCCCGCGATCATGCGCAGAAGGGTTGACTTGCCGCAGCCGGAAGGACCGACAAGCACGACGAGTTCGCCATCCTTTATCTCGAGCGAGACGCCCTGGATCGCCTCGACCGCGCCAGCATAGGTCTTGCGAATATCCTTGAGGATGATTTCAGCCATTACTTCTCCGTCTCCACGAGGCCTTTGACGAACCAGCGCTGCATCAACACAACGACAAGAACGGGAGGAATGATCGCGAGGATCGCGGTCACCATGACGTAGTTCCACGGAGTCGACGCGTCCGCGAAATCGACCATTCGTCGCAGCCCGATAATGATCGTATTCATCTTGGCGTCGTTCGTGACCAAAAGCGGCCAGAGATACTGTGTCCACCCGTAAATGAAGAGGATGACAAACAGGGCTGCGATGTTCGTTCTCGAAAGCGGAAGCAGGATGTCACGCATGAAGCGAAAGGGACCGGCATTGTCGATGCGCGCCGCTTCGACCAATTCGCCCGGGATCGTCAGGAAGAACTGGCGGAACAGGAATGTCGCCGTTGCCGAGGCCATCAGCGGCAGGGTCAATCCGGCATAGGTGTCGATCAATCCGAGGTCGACGATCACCTTGTAGGTCGGCAATATCCGAACCTCCACCGGCAGCATCAGCGTGATGAAGATCATCCAAAAGCAGACCATCTTCATCGGAAAGCGGAAGAAGACGATCGCGAAAGCGGAGAGAAAGGAGATGACGATCTTGCCGACGGCAATCGCGAGCGCCACGATCGTCGAATTGAAAAGCAGCCGCTCGAGGCTGACGCCCACAACGCGCTCGACACCGCCCGTCATGGCCTCGCGATAGTTCTCCACGAATTGGGAGCCGATTGAGAGCGACATCGGCGGGCGGATGATCTCTACGGACGTTCGCGTCGAAGCCACGAACGTGTAGTAGATCGGAAAGACGACGATCAGGATACCGATGACGAGCACAAGATGCCCGACCAGGTTCGAAATGGGACGGTTTTCGATCATATCGGCAACTCACGAATAGTGGACGCGCTTTTCGACGAAACGGAACTGGAACGCCGTGAGCGCAACAACGATCGCCATGAGGATCACCGATTGGGCGGCCGAGCCACCGAGATCGAGATTGACGAAACCATCGTTGTACACCTTGTAGACCAGCGTCTCTGTCGCCCTTGCCGGCCCGCCGCCGGTTACGGCGTGGATGATCCCGAAGGTGTCGAAGAACGCGTAGACGGTGTTGACGACGAGCAGGAAGAACGTTGTCGGCGCAAGCAGGGGGAAGACGATCGTCCAGAAACGTTTGACGCCGCGGGCGCCGTCGATCGATGCCGCTTCGATCAGAGATTTCGGGATGGCCTGCAGGCCTGCGACGAAAAACAGGAAATTGTAGCTGATCTGCTTCCAGGCGGCCGCGATGATGACGAGCAGCATCGCCTGGTTGCCATTGAGGAGCGGATCCCAAACGAGGCCGTTGCGCCGAAGCAGGTAGGCGAATGTCCCCATCGCCGGGTTGAACATGAAAAGCCACAGCATTCCGGCAACCGCCGGAGCTACGGCATAGGGCCAGATCAGAAGGGTGCGATAGACATTCCTCCCCCGCACGACGCGATCCGCCGACGCTGCCAGCAGCAGCGCCACCGCCATCGACAGGAGTGCCGTCGCCGCACTGAAGACCACCGTGACCTCCAAGGAATGCAGGTAGGCAGGGTCGGAGAGAATGATCCGAAAGTTGGCGAGCCCGACGAAGCCCGACTTGAGGCCGAACGGATCCTCGCGCAGGACCGACTGATAGAGCGCCTGGCTCGCTGGCCAGAAGAAGAAGACCACCGTCAGAATGATCTGCGGCGCCAACAGAACATAGGGCAGGATCTTGTTGGGAAAGACGACAGGCTGCAACGTGCTCCCCTTCCTTGAAAGATGAGTGCCCGCGGCGGTGAACGACGCGGGCAGGGTGCACCTGGTGTCAATTGCTGACCGCCGCAGCGATCGCTGCGTTGGCTTTCTTGACACCCTCGCTCAAGGCACTCTGGGCGTCCCTCTGGCCGGAGAGCATTGCCTCAAATTCTTCATTGAGAATGTCTCTGACCTGGGGGAGGTTGACGAGGCGCACACCCTTCGAGTTTTCGGTCGGTGCTTTGCCCATCATCTGCTTGATCGGCGTTTCGCGGCCCGGATTTTTTTCATAAAAACCGGACTTCTTCGTCTCGTCGTAAGCTGCCATAGTCACCGGCAAATAACCCGAGACCTGATGCAAACGCGCCTGGATTTCGGTCTGCGAAAGGAAGTGGAAGAACTCGGCAACGCCCTTGTATTCGTCGTCCGATTTGCCGGCGAAGACCCAAAGGCTCGCGCCGCCGGGAATCGTGTTCTGCGGGCCGCTGCCCTCGTAATAGGGGAGTTGCCCGATGCCATAATTGACGCCCGACTTGATGATGTCGCCGAGACCGCCGGAAGACTCGGTCAGGATCGCGCATTCACCCGAGGTGAACAGCTGCTTTGCCTCCGAGGTCCGCCCGCCATAGCGGAACGTGCCGTCCTTGGCCAAGTCGGCGATGGCCTGGAAATGCTGGACGAACAATGGCGCGTCGATCTTGAGTTCGACATTAAGGCCCGCAAGCCCGTTCTCGTTCGTGCCATAGGGCACATTGTTCCAGGCGGCAAAATTCTCGGTCTGAATCCAGGTCAACCAGGTGGAGGTGATGCCGCAGGCGGAGGCGCCACTGGCCTTGATCTTCTTGGCCGCTTCGAAAACCTCGGGCCAGGTTGCCGGCGGCTTCTCGGAGTCGAGCCCCGCCTTCGTGAACGCGTCCTTGTTGTAGTAGAGGATCGGCGACGATGAATTGTAGGGGAACGACAGCATGGTGCCGTCGGCCTTGGAATAGTAGGAGACGATACCGGGGAGATACTCGTCCTTGTTGAATTCGTATCCGCCGTTCCGCAACACGTCGGCGACTGGGACGACCGCACCTTCAGCCCCCAGCATCACACCGCTGCCCGCGTCGAAGACTTGCAGGATTGCCGGTGCCTGTTTCGAACGAAATGCCGCGATACCGGCGTTCAGCGTTTCCGGATAGGTGCCCTTGAAAACGGGAACCACCTTGTAAGTGCTTTGGCTCTCATTGAACTCTTTGGCAAGCTGCTCGACCACTTCGTTGTTGGCACCAGTCATCGCGTGCCACCAGGCAAGCTCAGTTGCTGCAAAAGCTTCGGTTCCGAGAAAAACCGAAAGTGCCGAAGTAGCCCTGAGCGTCCAGCTGAATCGTTTCAAGATCATTCCTCCCAGTTCGTGCAAGCTAAGAAATACAGGCGCTTGACGGGACAGTCCCTCCTCGACTTCGTCCACATCCGCCTTTCGCTGCGAAAGCCTGCGCAGTAGAAACGAAATGGAATGAATACGCAATGAAAATCGCGATGCGGAATTTCTGTTCCGGTTAGCGCAGGCTTCAGGTCGCGCGCAAAGCCGTTTGTGCCATCGCTGATGTCAACCTGCAGAGGTTGGATGACGCCTCAGAAGCGGGCGCTAACGCTGGGAATTCGTCCTCCGCTTACTATGCGAACGCTTCGGCAGAACCCGCCATCCTAGGTTCCCCTTTCTGAGTTGCGTAGGGGTGCCTTGACATCCTGACTTTCATGTATTCCAATATAACACATTATACAACATAATTATGGAATAATAAGAGAGGAACGGACATGAAGTCAGCTAAGCTCGCACTGCTTCTCGGCACGGCGCTCGTCGCGTCGGCGTCATTCGCCTTCGCTGATCAGGAAAGGGGAGGGGTGATCAATGTAGCGACGGTGGGTGAGCCGCCGACACTCGATCCGATGGCCTCGACCGCCGATCTCGTCGGCATTGTCTCACAGCACATCTTCGAAACACTCTATACCTTCGACAAGGACTGGAAGCCGACGCCGCTGCTCGCGGCCGGCATGCCGGACATCAGCGCCGACGGCAAAACCTACACGATCAAGCTGCGCTCCGGTGTCAAGTTCCATGACGGCACCGACCTGGATGCCAAGGACGTCGTCGCCTCGCTCGAACGCTGGATGAAGACGGCATCACGCGGCAAGCAGACCGCAGCGACGATTGCCGGCGTCGAAGCGGTCGACCCGCTGACGGTCAAGATTTCGCTCAACGCGCCCTATGCGCCGCTCGTGTCCCTGCTCGCTTTCAACAATTCGGCCGCGATCGTGCTTCCCTCGGAGAAGCAGGCCGAGCCGATGGCCGATTTCGTCGGAACCGGCCCCTACAAACTCAAGGAACGCAAGGCCGACCAATATATCCAACTCGAACGTTTTGACGACTACGCCTCGCCCGAGGGTGAAGCCAACGGCTATGGCGGCGCACGCCATCAATACGCCGACGAGATCCGTTTCGTGCCGGTACCGGATCCGAACACACGCATCGAGGCCGCCGTTTCCGGTCAGTACGACTATGTCGATTCGCTTCCCGTCGAATCGCTCGAACGCGTGAAAGGCTCCAGCGCTTCCGAGCCGGTGATGCTGCAACCCTTCGGCTGGCCGGTCTTCGTTCTGAACTCCGGCAACGGCATCACCAAGAACCAGGAGTTGCGCAAGGCGATCCGCGCGGCGCTCAGCATGGAAGACATGATGGCGGCCGCCTTCGGCAGCACTGATTTCTACGCGCTCGACGCGGCACTCTACCCGGCACAATATTCCTGGCGCACCGATGCGGGAACCGACGGCAACTACAATATTGCTGATCCCGAGAAGGCGGCTGAGCTTCTGACGGCGGCGGGCTACAAGGGTGAGCCGCTGAGGATCCTGACGAGCCGGCAGTACGAGTTTCATTACAAGATGGCGCAGGTTGCGGCGGAATATCTGAAACTCGCCGGCTTCACCGTGGATCTGCAGGTGGTCGACTGGGCGACGCTCACCCAGCGCCGCGCCGACCCGACGCTCTGGGACATCTACATCACCCACAGCCCCTTCCTGCCGGAGCCGGCTCTCATCGGCATGATGTCGACCAAGGCGCCGGGCCAGTGGGACACGCCGGCGCGCGCCAAGGCCGTCGATGCCTTCAATGCGGAGTCCGACCCGGCCAAGCGCGTGGCGCTGTGGGCGGACGTGCAGAAGGTGATTTACGAAGAAGTGCCCTTCATCAAGATCGGCGACTTCAACGCCTTGTCCGCGAAGTCGAAGACGCTCGATGGCGTTTCTCCGGCGCCCTGGCCCTACTTCTGGAACGCTTCGATCAAGAAGTGATGCTCGCACCAGAACCCTCCGGCGAGCCTGGTGCTCGCCGGAATGCGGCGTGCGCCTGAGAGAAGTTCGAGGTCACCATGATACGCTACATCCTTCAGCGCCTTTTCGGCATGATCGTCGTCATGGCGCTTGTCGTCACGATCGTGTTCGTCATCGTGCGCGTGACGCCGGGCGACCCCGCCGCCGTGATGCTCGGGCCGGAAGCGACGCAGGAAGACATCGCTGCACTGCGCAGCCGGCTCGGCCTCGACCAGTCGCTGGTCCTGCAATATGTCTATTACATAGGCCAGTTGCTCCAGGGGGATCTCGGCCAGTCGATCTTCCTCAACCAGCCGGTGACGTCGGCGCTCGCCGAACGGGCTGAGCCGACGTTCTTCCTCACACTGTTCTCCATTCTCATCGCGAGCGCCATCGCCCTGCCGATCGGCATTTATGCCGCCTATCGGCGCGGCTCGCTCGTGGACCAAGCGGCGACCACTCTGGCGATGCTTGCCGCCAGCGTGCCGAGCTTCTGGCTCGGTCTTATCCTGATCCAGGTGCTTGCCGTACGGCTCGGCTGGTTCCCGGTCTCGGGCTATGGCGGACCCGGCGCATCGTTCCTGGAGCGCATGTATCATCTGACACTCCCGGCGATCGCGCTCGGCGTCGTCTCCTCGGCGCTCATTCTGCGCTTCACCCGCGCCTCGATGCTGGACGTACTCGGCGACGATTTCATCCGCACCGCCCGTGCCAAGGGCCTTGGCGAACGGCGCGTGGTGATGAAGCATGCGCTGAAGAACGCGCTGATACCGATCCTCACCATCATAGGGCTCACCGCGGCGGTCCTGATCTCCGGCGCTGTCGTCACCGAAACCGTCTTCGGCCTGCCGGGCGTCGGCAATCTCGTGGTCTCCGCGGTGCTCAGGCGCGACTATCCCGTGATCCAGGGCGCGCTGCTGGTGATCGCTGCACTCTACGTGCTGATCAATTTCGCTATCGACATGCTCTATCTCCTCGTCGACCCAAGGGTGCGCTACTGATGTCCGCCACCGTATCCACCCCCGCGCCGAGCGAAGGCCAGAAATTCCTGCGGCGCCTCTTCAAGCGCAAGACGGTCGCCTTCGGGCTTGTCGTTCTCACCGTCTTCGTGCTGCTTGCGATCTTCGCGCCGCTTGTCGCGCCTTATGCGCCCGGTAAGCTCTCCATCGTCAACCGGCTGTCGCCGCCAAGCCTGCGGTGGTTCTTCGGCACGGACGAGTTCGGCCGCGACGTGTTCTCGCGCACCATCTATGCCGGCCGGCTTTCGCTTCTCGTCGGCGCCGCAGTGGTGGCGCTTGCAACCGTGATCGGGGTGGTCATGGGGCTCGTCGCCGGCTTTTTCCCCAAGCTCGACACGCCGATCGCCCGGCTGATCGACGCCATGATGGCCTTTCCGGACATCCTGCTCGCGATCGCGCTCGTCGCCGCCCTCGGCCCGTCGCTGACGACCGT
The DNA here is from genome assembly GCF_013488225.1 of Sinorhizobium mexicanum. NCBI lineage: Bacteria > Pseudomonadati > Pseudomonadota > Alphaproteobacteria > Hyphomicrobiales > Rhizobiaceae > Sinorhizobium > Sinorhizobium mexicanum. Next base: position 788,054 of record NZ_CP041241.1, read on the forward strand.
GATCGTCGCCTTGAGCGTCGTCTATGCGCCGAGGCTCGCACGGGTGGTGCGCGCTTCCACGCTGGTGATCCGCGAACTGCCCTATATCGAGGCGGCCCGGGCGCTCGGCATCTCGACGCCGCACATCATGACGCGGCACGTGCTGCGCAACCTCGTCTCGCCGATCCTGGTGCAGGGCACCTTCCTCTTCGCCCACGCCATGCTCGCCGAAGCCGGGCTCTCATTCCTCGGTGTCGGCGTAAGCCCCGAAATCCCGACCTGGGGCACGATGATCGCAGCAGGCCGTCAATATATCGGACAAGCCGACTGGGTGACGCTGTTTCCGGGCATCGCCATCGTGCTTTCGGTCTTGTCGCTCCAGATGGTTGGCGATGGTCTGCGCGACCTGCTCGACCCCCGCCTCAGAAAGGACCTCTGATCCATGCCAAACGGAACCGCTGAGCCCATTCTCATCAGCAATGTCAAACCCGTCGCCTTCGGCACGCCGACGCCCGCCGAAACGATCGATATCCTCGTCGGTCCCGATGGGAGGATCGCGACGGTTGGAAAGGGCCTTTCGGCGCCGGAAGGCACGCGCCGGGTCGACGGCAAAGGCGCCTGGATCTCGCCCGGCTGGATCGATCTTCATGCCCACGTCTGGCACGGCGGCACCGATATTTCCGTGCGTCCGCAGGTCTGCGGCCTGGAGCGCGGCGTCACGACGATCGTCGATGCCGGCTCGGCGGGCGAGGCGAACTTCCACGGCTTCCGCGAATATATCATCGAGCCGTCGCGAGAGCGCATCAAGGCGTTCCTCAATCTCGGCTCGATTGGTCTCGTTGCCTGCAACCGGGTGAGCGAACTCAGCGACATCCGCTCGATCGACATCGACCGCATCATCGCCTGCTACCAGGCGAACCGCGAGCACATCGTCGGCCTCAAGGTGCGCGCGAGCCACGTGATCACCGGCTCCTGGGGCGTGACACCGGTCAAACTCGGCAAGAAGATCGCCAAGATCCTGAAGATTCCGATGATGGTGCATGTCGGCGAGCCTCCGGCGCTCTACGACGAGGTGCTCGAAATCCTCGGGCCCGGCGACATCGTCACGCACTGCTTCAACGGCAAGGCCGGCAGCAGCATCATCGAAGACGAGGATCTGTTTGCGCTCGCCGAACGCTGCGCCGGTGAAGGCATCCGCCTCGACATCGGCCACGGCGGCGCCTCGTTCTCCTTCCGGGTTGCCGAGGTCGCAATCGAGCGCGGCCTGATGCCTTTCTCCATCTCCACGGACGTGCATTTGCGCAGCATGAACCAGTCGGTCTGGGACCTTGGCACCACCATGTCGAAGCTCCTGAGCGTTGGCATGCCTTTCGAAAAGGTCGTCGAGGCCGTGACACAGGCGCCGGCCTCGGTCATCCGCCTGCCAATGAACGACCTCCTGGACGTCGGTGCCCGCGCGGAATTCACCATTTTCGACCTGGTCGACTCCGGTCTGAAGGTCTTCGATTCGCTCGGCGCCGAGGCTCATCTCAGCCGCCTCTTCGAGCCGCGTTTTGCCGTGATGGGTAGCCATCTCGTCGCGGCCAACCGCTACCAGCCGCAGCATGTCGAATGCTCCGATCATAGCCACGGCTTCAGCTACCGTTGAAGCAGACAGAAGAACAGAACCAGACAGGAATTCGCGTGAACAGCTTGGACCAGAAGAAAGTGGATCGTTCGCCGGCCTCACCCTATGAGCGCCTGGCCGTCCTCGGCATCGATCTTCCTCCCGCGCCGCCGCCGATCGCCAATTTCGTGACCTATGTCCGGGAAGGCAACATCCTCTACCTTTCCGGCCAGGGTCCGCGCGAGGTCGACGGCCACCTGCATTCCGGCAAGGTCGGCGCCGAGGTGGATGTCGAAAGCGCTTACGATCACGCCCGCCTGACGGGCATCAACCTGCTGGCAGTGATGCACGACGCGCTCGGCGATCTCGGCCGGGTCAAGCGCGTCGTCAAGATCCTCGGCATGGTCAATGCCGTGCCGGAATTCCGTGAACATCCGCGGGTGATCAATGGCTGCTCGGACCTGATGATCGACGTTTTCGGCGAGGCGGGTCAGCACGCGCGCTCGGCGGTCGGTTTCGGCTCGCTACCCGGCAACATCACCGTCGAGATCGAAGCGATCGTCGCACTTCACGACTGACAGCGGAGGAAGCGATCAATGGCTGCGCCAGCCCATCATCTTCTCGATCCGCTCGGCGGAAACCTGGACGTGCCGGGCGTAATGGTCCCGGTCGTCGAGGACCTTCTGCTCGGGCAGAACGATGGAGATGGTTGCGACGCAACTTCCCTTATCGTCGAGGATCGGTGCGGCGACGCAGGCAACGGCATAATCGGATTCACCCGCCTGGATCGAGAGCTTGGCCGTGAGAGCGCTTTCCGCCTGCGTCGAAAGGGTCGCGGGGTCGATATCTGCCCGCCCGGTCGGCGAGGAGCGGGCACAGCGGCGAAAGAGTTCGAGCCGCTCGTCGGCCGGGAGATGCCCGACCAGCAGCCGGCCCGACGCGGTCCAGTTGAGCGGCACACGCGTGCCGACGCGAGACGTCACCTGGAAATGGCCCGGCCCGTCCGCCATGGCGAGCACCTGCATATAGTCGCCGTCGCGGCCGCAGAGCTGGATGGTTTCGGAAACCTCGCGGCCGAGATCATGCATCTCGCGGGTGGCGACACCCAGGAAATCGAGCGAGCGGGCATAGGCGAGGCCGTAGTGATAAAGGCGGTCGCCGAGCCAGACCGACCCATCGGCGTCGCGACTAAGCAGGTTCTTCTCCACCATGTCATCGACGGTCACGTAGATGGTGGAAAGCGGTGCGCCGACAGCCTTGGCGATCGCATAGACGCTGCTTGGCGAACCGGTTTCATAAAGGAAATCGAGCACCTGCAGCGCCCGATCCATGCCGCTGACGCGCGAGCGGCGCGCCTTGACGGCCGGCTCCGACTTGAGTTCGGCTTCAATCGCGTTGCTGTCCACGTCTCTGCTCCCGTACCGTGTCAGATGCCCCCCGTCGCGGACGGCGGAATGCCTGGCCGACGGGCGCGGGGCGATCGCTTAGATGACATTATTATGGTAGATATTCCGCAAAAACGGAATACTCTTTGTGCCTCGCATGCGAGAAAATCTGATGGAGATCACTATGCCTGACCGCGACATCCGCGACGCCCTCGGACTTCGTCCCGTTATCAACGTATCCGGCACGATGACGAGCCTCGGCGCATCGATCGTGGTTCCGGAAGCGATCGCCGCGATGACAGCCATACTGCCGCAATTCGTGGAGATCAACGACCTGCAACGCAAGATAAGCCCGGTGATCGCGCGACTGACGGGCGGCGAGGCGGGGTTCGTCACCGCCTCCTGCTCCGCCGGCATCAGCCTCGCCGTCGCCGGCGCTATCACGGGGGACGACATCGCCGCGATCGAGCGCCTCCCGGATACGGCGGGGCTCAAGAACGAAGTCATCATCCAGATGGGCCACGTCGTGAGCTATGGAGCGCCGGTGGACCAAGCAATCCGCCTCGCCGGAGCCAAGCCCGTACTCGTCGGTCAGGCCACCTCGACCCATCGCCATCACGTCGAAGGCGCGATCAACGAGCGCACCGCCGCCGCTGTGTATGTCGTTTCCCACCACGTCGTGCAATACGGTCTGGTCGGCCTCAGCGAATTCGTCGAAGTCTGCCATGCCAGGCGCGTGCCGGTCATCGTCGATGCGGCCTCAGAGTACGATCTCAGGGGCTTCCTCGCGGCGGGCGCGGACATCGCACTTTATTCCGGTCACAAGTTCCTCGGCGGGCCGACCTCGGGCATCGTCGCCGGCTCCAAGGCTCTGGTGCGCAACGCCTTCCTGCAAAACCTCGGCATCGGCCGCGGCATGAAGGTCGGCAAGGAAAGCATGGTTGGCGTCATGGCTGCGCTTGAGGCCTGGGAGACGCGCGATCACGCCGGCATCCGCGCACGCGAGACCGGCTACCTTCACCTCTGGCGCGAGACGCTCGAGGGCCTCCCCGGTGTCAAGCCGGTGGTCGAACCTGACCCGACCGGCAATCCGCTCGACCGCCTCTGCGTCAACATCACGCCTGAGGAGGCTCATATCACCGCCTGGGATCTCGCGGATGCACTCGCGCGCGGCACGCCACCGGTGATCGTGCGCGATCACGAGGTCGAGCACAACTATTTCTACCTCGACCCCTGCAACCTGCATCCGGGACAGGAGACGCTCGTCGCCGAGCGGCTCACGGCCGAGCTCACCAAGGCGAGGAATTCGAACGAGATCATCGCGACGTCCCTTGCCGAACGCAACGCGCGCCGCTTCGCAAGCCTCAAGCGCTGGCCCGATTGAAGCGTCGCGACCACCGAGCAGAACCTCAAGGGATGTTAGACATGGCCCACTCCGACACGCAGACTGTCCGCCAGACGGCGCCCGTTCTTTCTGTCGAGAACCTGACGACCTCGTTTCTGGTCGACGGCGCCTGGAAGCCGGTGGTTCGCGACATTTCTTTCTCGGTGGCGCCCGGCGAGACGGTCGCCATCGTCGGCGAATCTGGCTCCGGCAAAAGCGTCACGTCGCTATCGGTCATGCGCCTGTTGCAGAAGGACATGAGCCGCACCGAGGGACGCGTGATCCTCGGTGACCGCAACATCCTCGAGCTTCCGGAAAGCGAGATGCGCAAGGTCCGCGGCAATGACGTCGCGATGATCTTCCAGGAGCCGATGACCAGCCTCAATCCGCTGTTCACGATCGGCGACCAGATCTCCGAGGCGCTCCTGTGTCATCGGCCAATGACCAAAGCCGAGGGCAGGGCCGAGACGATCCGCCTGCTCGACAAGGTCCGCATTCCCTCAGCGGCTTCGCGTTTCGACGAATATCCGCATCGCCTCTCCGGCGGTATGCGCCAGCGCGTGATGATCGCAATGGCACTGGCGAGCCGGCCGAAGCTGCTCATCGCCGACGAGCCGACCACGGCCCTCGACGTGACGATCCAGGGGCAGATCCTCGATCTGATCAAGGTGCTGCAGGAAGAGGAGGGGACGTCCGTGCTCTTCATCACCCACGACATGGGTGTCGTCGCCGAGATTGCCGACCGCACGGTCGTCATGTATCGCGGCGACGCGGTTGAGACCGGCAGGACCGAGGATATCTTCCTTCGACCCAAGCACGCCTATACCCGCGCGCTGCTTTCGGCCGTGCCGATGCTTGGCTCCATGAGGGGTGAGGCGCAGCCTCTGCGCTTTCCCAAGATCGACAACGCAACCGGTCTCCCGGATGCGCCGAGAGAGGGCGCCAACACCGTTGCGACGGATCAGAAGCCGATCCTGGAGGTGAAGAACCTCGTCAAGCGCTTCGACGTCCATGCCGGCCTGCTCGGCAAGCTGCAGGGCCGGGTACACGCGATCGAGAATGTTTCCTTCAGCCTCAAACAGGGCGAGACGCTTTCGCTCGTCGGCGAGTCCGGCTGCGGCAAATCGACGACCGGTCGGGCGATCATGCGCCTGATCGAGCCGCAGAGCGGCTCCGTCATGCTCGACGGCAAGGACGTGCTCGCCATGGACCGCAAGGCGCTCCGCGAAATGCGCCGGACCATGCAGATGATCTTCCAGGATCCCTTCGCCAGCCTCAACCCGCGCATGACCGTCGGCGCGGCGATCGCCGAGCCCTACCTGGAGCATAAGCTCGGGTCTCAGAAACAGGCGCGCGAAAAGGTCGTCGACCTGCTCGAGCGCGTCGGACTGCAGCCGGACATGGCATCCCGCTACCCGCATGAATTTTCCGGCGGCCAGCGCCAACGCGTCTGCATCGCCCGGGCTCTGGCGCTCGATCCGAAGGTCATCGTCGCCGATGAGTCCGTGTCCGCTCTGGACGTGTCGATCAAGGTGCAGGTCATCAATCTTCTGCTTGAGCTGCAGGCGAGCCTTGGGCTTGCCTATCTCTTCATCTCCCACGACATGGCGGTCGTCGAGCGCGTCAGCCATCGGGTTGCGGTCATGTATCTCGGCGAGATCGTAGAGATCGGCCCGCGCGCACAGGTCTTCGAGAACCCGCAGCATCCCTATACGAAGAAGCTCATGGCGGCTGTACCGATCGCCGATCCGACCCGTCGCCACAGGCGCCGGAACGTTGCAAGCGACGAGCTGAAGAGCCCCTTGCGGGCGCCCGACTACGTTCCGGAGATTCGGCGCTATCACCAGGTCGCACAGGATCATTTTGTCCAGGTCTAGAGCATCACTTCGGAGGCCAAGGAAGGCGCTGAAGCGGCGCCGCATACGAGGCGGGCAAGTCGGGAGCCATCCTGAGCAAAGAGCCTCGTGGTCGAAAACTGATACGTAGTCCCCGCATCGACAGTTGGAGTATCCTGCAATCGGGTGGAATCATCCGACGTCGCGTAAATGCGGCAAAAACAAAGTGATAGAGCGATGGCGTGCACGTATGTGAGCGTATTCCGCTCGAACATGCAGGGACCAACGCTATGGCTTTTCCACTTTTTGATCTCGCAGGCACACGGGCCCTTGTGACAGGCTCGTCGCAAGGCATCGGTTTTGCGCTGGCGCGCGGTCTGGCCGAGCACGGCGCCGCGATCGTGCTCAATGGCCGCGACCGCTCGAAGCTGATGACGGCGGCCGGGTCTCTCAAGGATGCCGGTCATCACGTCGCCATCTCGGATTTCGACGTGACCGACTATGATGCAGTGAAGAACGGCGTCGACGCAATCGAGCGGGATATCGGGCCGATCGACATCCTGATCAACAACGCCGGCATGCAGTTTCGCACGCCGCTCGAGGATTTTCCTGCTGACCGCTGGGAGCAATTGCTGAAGACGAACATCTCCAGCGCCTTCTATGCCGGCCAGGCGGTGGCCCGGCATATGATCAAGCGCGGAGCCGGCAAGATCATCAACATCGCCTCGGTGCAAAGCGAACTGGCCCGTCCCGGAATTGCACCTTATACGGCCACCAAGGGTGCTGTGAAGAACCTGACGCGCGGCATGTGCGCCGACTGGGCGAAGCATGGCTTGCAGGTGAACGCCATTGCGCCGGGCTATTTCAAGACGCCGTTGAACCAGGCGCTTGTCGACAGCGAAGAGTTTTCTTCGTGGTTGGAAAAGCGGACGCCGGCGGCGCGCTGGGGCGAGGTCGATGAACTCGTCGGCGCGGCCGTCTTCCTCGCCAGCCGTGCATCATCCTTTGTCAATGGACACACGCTTTATGTCGACGGCGGGATCACGACCTGCCTTTGACCATTGACATCGCCCGGGCAACGCGAGCGGATGGCCGCGCCTTACCATGCCATCCGTGAGTGTTCGTTCGTATCGAGAAGAGTTGGTCTCGTGCGACATGGCTCGCCGCCTGCGCGGCGCACCGGCAGGCGGCAAGGGTGCAAGCTGGCGGCTCAGGACTTTGTCCCTGCTGCCCGTTTTTGGCGGTATTGAACCGTGGGGAGGCCGCCCCAGCCCCAATTGTCGAGGTCGACTTCCTCGATCACGACATAGGTCGATTCAAGCGGCTTGTTCAGGACGTTAAGGAGCACCTCGCTGACGCCCTTGATGATTGCGGCCTTCTCCTCGGCGGTAACCGAATTGCGGCCCGGTGCGCTTCCCTCGCGGGTAACCTGTACGGTGACGATAGGCATTGCTGTCTCCTTTATGAGAATTGGTTGCGTCGTTGACGGCGGCCGCGCCGCCATGGCGCGGCCGCTCTCCGATGTGCGGGTTACCATCGTCCGGCGTTCTGGCCGCCATCGACGTGGAGGATCTCGCCGGTGATGAAGCCGGCGTTCTCGAGGTAGAGAACGGCTTCGACGATGTCGCGAATGTCGCCCATGCGGCCGACGGGGTGCAGTCCAGCCAGCGCCGAATGCGACTCGACCGGATGCATCGGCGTCTTGATAATTCCCGGAGAGACCGCGTTCACACGGACGCCACTCTTCGAGAACTCCATGGCGAGCGACCGGGTCACCGCATTCAGGCCACCCTTGGTCAGGGAAGCGAGCGCGGACGGTACGCCAGCAATCGGTTGATCGACCAAGCTGGTGGTAATACTGACGATGTGGCCCGAGCCCTGCTTCAGCATCTCCTGGGCGGCGCGCTGAGTGATGTGGAAGAAGCCGGCCACGTTGACGTCGAGGTTGTTGTCGTAGTCTTCCTGGGTCATTTCAACAAACGGCTTGGCGAGGAAGACGCCGGCATTGTTGACCAGCGAGTCGATGCGGCCGAAGCGATCGAGCGCCTCGCGCACGATCCGCTCCGCGGTCTCCGGCTTGCTGATGTCGCCTGCGACGGCAAGAATGTCGGGGTCGGCACTCGGCTTGATCGACCGGGAAGTGGCGACGACGCGGTAGTTCCGGTCGCGATAGGCGCGAACCAATCCGGCGCCGATGCCTTGCGACGCACCGGTAATGATGACGACTTTCTGTTCGGTACTCATGGATGTGATCCTTTCTCGATTGCAGCGGCTGCTTTCTGCGGCCGCCCTCCGCCCTCGGCGTTGGTGCAATGGAAGTTAGATCCATCCGGCATTCGAGAGAATTGCCAGCGTTTGGCAGACACTCAACCGAGAATCGGCATGATCAGTTGAGTATGCCCGCCTCCGCCGCCAGGCGCGCAAATTCGGAGCGCAGACGCGGCGCGGCGAAGTCGACGAAGGCGCGGACCTTCGGCACCGACATACGGCCTTGAGGGGCGAGCATATGCGTCGGCAGCGGCGGATGCTCGGCGTCGGCGAGCACGATCTTGAGGCGTCCGTCCCTGACATATTCGGCGACATGATAGGAATAGAGCCGGGTCAGACCGTGCCCGGCACACGCGGAGGCCGCGGCCGCGCGGACGCTGTTGACGATGCACCTCGGCGCAAATTGGACGGTTCGGGGGATGGACGAGCCCTTCGCCGGCGTAAAGCTCCAGGACTCGAGACCGAAATTGGTGAATGCCACGATCTGATGCTTGGCAAGATCCGCCGGCTCTTCAATCCGGGGATGATTGGCGAGGTATCGGGGTGAGGCGACCACGACGCGCCGGACTTCACCGCCAAGCCGGGTGGAGATGAGCGACGAATCCGCCAGATGGCCGATGCGCAAGGCGATATCGACTCCTTCGTCCACCAGATTGACGAAGCGATCGAGAAGGAGAAGCTGTGCTGACACGGCGGGGTACCGATCGAGGAAATCGTCCAGGACAGGGCGAAGCACCTCTTCGCCAAGGATCGGCGGGGCCGAAACCGTCAACATCCCACGGGGCGCGGAGCGCTCCCCTCCTGCGAGCATGTCGGCCTCCTCGAGGTCGGTCAGCACGCGCCGACAGGCGGCTGCGTAGCGTTGCCCCGCCTCACTGAGCTTGAGTGTGCGTGTCGTCCGGTGCAGGAGTTCGACGCCCACATGGGCTTCCAGGAAACTCAGCGCCCGACTGACCGCCGTTGGCGATCGCTTCAGCCGCCGGGCGGCGGCGGCGAGGCTGCCCTCGTCGATCGCCGTCACGAAAACTTTCATTGCATCGATGCGATCCATTTTATTCTGCCGTTTTTTGGGAGAGTGATTGCCGTGCAGCAAGTATTCCCGCGAAAACGGCAAGAAGTAAATCTGCAAGCAGAAAGAGCCGGCCAATATACTGCCAAGTACCAGGAATAGGCTGCGAAGCCAGGATGTCAGGCCGCGTCATCGTAGGCGACATCCAACCGGCACAAGACTCTGAGTTTGAGAATAGTTCCGGCGATCCCGAGTTTGGGGACGCCTCAAGAGAGGGAGAATGACGATGAAAATCCTGATGGTTTTGACTTCGCATGACCAACTCGGGAATACGGGCAAGCCGACCGGTTTCTGGCTCGAGGAGTTCGCGGCACCCTATTATATCTTCAAGGATGCTGGCGCCGACGTCATGCTCGCATCGCCGAAGGGCGGCCAGCCGCCTATCGATCCCAAGAGCGACGAGCCGGGCAATCAGACCGAAGCAATGGAGCGGTTCAGAAACGATCCGGCGGCCCAGAAGGCACTGGCAAATACAGTAAAGCTAGGCAACGTCAAAGCGGACGGCTTCGACGCGATCTTCTACCCGGGCGGCCACGGTCCGCTGTGGGACCTCGCCAACGACAGGAACTCGATCGCCCTCATTGAGGGCTTCTACAACGCCGGCAAGCCGGTCGCGGCCGTCTGCCATGGCCCGGCCGTTCTCAAAGAGGTCACGCATCAGGGACAGTCTATCGTCAAGGGGAAGCGCGTCACCGGCTTCACCAATTCCGAGGAGGAGGCGGTGCAACTGACCGACGTCGTGCCGTTCCTCGTCGAGGACGAGTTGAAGCGCCTGGGCGGGCGCTTTGAAAAGGCCGCGGATTGGGCTGATTTCACTGTCGTGGACGGCCGGCTGGTCACAGGGCAGAACCCGTCTTCGTCGACATCGGCCGCCAAGGAACTGCTCAAGCTTCTGCGATAGCCGTTGCTGGCGCGCGCAGCTTTGCCGGCTGCCGATCCTTGGCAGGCACAGGAGGTCCCGCGGGCCTCCTGCACTTTGATACAGATCCGCTTTGAAGAGGACACAAGCGAGATACTTCCCTCTGGTCCCTTGCTGCGCGTGTCAAGCGCGACCGACACCGGATAAGGCGTCGGTCCACGGTAGAGGGACGACGATGATCCTATTCACTATTGCCTATGTCGCAGGCGTGCTGACCATTGTCAGCCCCTGCATTCTTCCTGTCCTGCCCTTCGTATTTTCTCGGGCCGGTCAGCCATTCGCGACGAGCGTTCTTCCGATGCTGATCGGAAAGGTCGTGACATTCGCGGCCGTGGCAACGCTTGCCGCGCTCGGCGGAGATTGGGCGGTACAAGCGAATGAGGCCGGCCGATTTGTGGCGATCGCAATGCTCGCGGTCTTCGGCGTAATGCTGCTTTCACCGCAAGTCGCGGCCGTGGTCACCCGGCCGGTGGTTGCGCTGGGCAACCGCCTCTCACGAAGAGCGGCCGGGCAGAAGACGAGTGTCGGATCGTCCCTGCTTCTTGGCGTCGCTACCGGCCTCCTTTGGGCGCCCTGCGCCGGCCCGATTCTGGGGCTGGTGTTGACCGGCGCCGCCCTTCATGGCGCCAACGTCGAGACCACACTGCTATTGACCGCTTATGCTACCGGCGCCGCCACCTCGCTCGCCCTTGCTGTGCTGGCCGGCGGAAGGATCTTCGCGGCGATGAAGCGATCGCTCGGCATGGGCGAGCGCCTTCGCCAGGGCCTCGGTATTGCCGTGCTCGCGGGAGTCGCGGCCATTGCGCTTGGCCTCGACACAGGTCTGCTGGCACGCCTGTCCTATGCGGGCACCACGAACCTCGAGCAATCGCTCCTCAATAGCCTGCGTGGCGACCCCGCTGGAGCCACCCGCACGGTAGCAAGCAACGGCAAGAAGTCGGCCACTGATGGCGCCAAGCAAGCCTATCGGAGCAGCTTACCGGTGGAGGGGACCTTTCCTTCGCTCGACGGGGCCGTCGAGTGGCTCAATTCCGAGCCGCTGACTGTGGAAGAGCTTCGCGGCAAGGTCGTGCTCGTCGATTTCTGGACCTACTCCTGCATCAATTGCATCCGGACGATCCCCTATGTTCGGGCCTGGGCAGAGAAGTACCGCGATCAGGGGTTGGTCGTGATCGGCGTTCATGCACCCGAATTCGCCTTCGAGAAGCGCATTGACAACGTCAAGCGGGCAGTCCGGGACTTCAAGATCGGCTATCCCGTCGCGATCGACAACGACTTCGCGATCTGGCGCGCCTTCGGAAACAGCTACTGGCCCGCACATTACTTCATCGATGCCGAGGGACGCATCCGGCACCATCACTTCGGGGAGGGTGATTACGAGGAGTCGGAGCGCGTCATACAGGAACTCCTGGCGGAATCGGCAGGCAGCCGCGGGAACGACGGCGGCACCGTGAAGCCGGAGGCGAAAGGTGCTGAATCCGCCCCCGATTTCGCCAACCTCCAATCGGGCGAGGACTATGTCGGCTACATGCGTGCCGGGAACTTCGCATCGCCCGAAGGTGTCGCGGCCGATGAGGCGCGCGACTACTCGGTCGGGGACCTCGACCTCAATCAGTGGGGCCTTGGCGGCAACTGGACCGTGGGACCCGAGCAAGCGACGCTCAATCGTTCCGACGGAAGCATCACCTACCGCTTCAGCGCGCGGGATCTGCACCTTGTCCTTGGACCAGGGGCCAACGGGAGAAAGGTACGCTTTCAGGTGAAGGTCGACGGTGTTGCACCAGGTCCGGATCACGGGTCGGACATCGATAGCAATGGCAACGGCACAGTCTCGGAAACGCGGCTGTATCAACTGGTTCGCCAGTCGGCAGAAGTGCGGGAGCGGACGTTCGAGATCCGCTTCCTTGATCCGGGCGTCGAGGCCTTTGTCTTCACATTTGGATGAGCGAACAAGAACCCGGAACAGCGAGGACGTGGCCTGGCGGGTTCGCAGCGAACCGGCGAAGAGTTCAGGCGCCTCGCAAGCATCACGATCACAATGGTCAAAAGAGGAGAGTTCAAATGCGCCTTCTAGTGATGGGCATTGCCATCCTTGCGCTCGCTGCCACGCCCTGTGCCTGGGACAGCGATCCGCGGGAGCCGTCCGCAATCGCCGCGCTCTTCGGTGGGTCGATGGTTCCCGTTGAGACCGGCCGCTGATGCCGGCGGGCCGTCGTCATTGGGTGCGTCGAGATCCTAGTCAGAGACATGCCATACGGCGACCTGTGTCCCAAATTGCTGGATATATGACATTTGAGACATAGCCGGTTCAGCCTAATATCGGGGCTCCAAATCCAACGCAAATGGAGCCTGTTATGAACCAGCACTCGAAAGGTACCGCGCTGATTACCGGCGCTTCCTCCGGCATTGGTGCGATCTATGCCGATCGCCTGGCGCGCAGGGGGTATGATCTGCTCCTTGTGGCCCGGAACCAGGCCCGCCTCAACGAACTCGCCAGGCGCCTTGCCGACGAGACCGGCCGCTCAATCGAGGTCGTTCAGGCGGACCTCGGCAACAAGGCCGATCTCGGCCGCATCGAACACATCCTTCAGACCGATGCCAGCATAACCCTGCTGGTCAATAACGCCGGCATCGGCGCGACTGCGCCGCTGCTCGCTTCTGATGTCGACAAGATGGAGGAGATGATCACGCTGAACGTCAGTGCGCTGACGCGGTTGACCTATGCGGTGGTCCCGGGCTTCGTTGACCGCGGGACCGGTGAGATCATCAACATTGCTTCGGTCGTCGGCATCGCGCCGGAAAGGCTGAATGGCGTCTACGGCGGAAGCAAGGCTTTTGTGCTCGCCTTCACGCGGTCGCTCCAGAGCGAGCTGGCCGACAAGAACATCCGCATTCAAGCCGTGCTTCCGGGAGCAACAGCCACCGACTTCTGGGCTATCGCCGGAACGCCGATAGAGCATGTCCCGAGTGAACTGGTCATGCCCGCCGAGGACATGGTGGACGCGGCACTCGCCGGCTTCGACATGGGCGAGCAAATCACCATTCCGGCGCTTCCGGACGCTGCCGATTGGGAGGCCTACGAGGCGGCGCGTCAGAGGCTTATACCGAACCTTTCACGCAGCGCGCCCGCCGCCCGCTACCGGGCCGCGGCAGGCTAGCGCGTCCGCACGGGGAGCGACACGGTACGCGCATTCTGGTCGGGCGCGTACCGTCTCCATCGATGAATGCCTCGACCGCTTGCGACCTGGCATGTCGGCGGCGCTGGGTGCTTCATCCGACGGTGACTCGCTGGCAGCGAGCGAAAGTGCTGGAACCGACCTGTCGGCGCCGGGACGCCGACCGGCCGTTAATTCAAGTGCCGACACGTGAGCCGGGATGCCGGCCGAGACTTTCGCAATGCAGGGGTTTATGCTATGTCGCAAATGCCACATATACAGCAATTCCGGCCAGGGATTTGCGTCATGCATCGCATCGGCTTTGTCGTCTTTCCAGGGTTCCAAGTCATGGGCTTCGCGGCGGTGACGGCCTTCGAGATGGCCAATATCGCGCTGGAAGAATCGTGCTACGAGATAGAGCTGCTCTCGGAGAGCGGCGGCGAGGTCAAGTCATCCGCCGGCTTCGGCGTCATCACGAAGGCCTTCGATGAGGCTACCTACGACACAGTCATGTTCGGCGCCGGCTCGACGATCGAGCCGATGACACCGGGACTGATCAACTTCGCGCGTCATGCGCTCGAAACGGCGCGGCGTGTAGCCGCCCCATGCACAGGCGCCTTCGTCCTCGCCGAATCCGGCCTTCTGGACGGACGCCGGGCGACCACCCATTGGGCCTTCGCGCGCCAGCTCCAGGAACGCTTCCCCACCGTGAAGGTTGAGGAGGACCGCATCTTCATCGTCGACGGCAGCGTCTGGACGTCGGCCGGAATGACGGCGAGCATCGACCTTGCGCTTGCGATGATCGAGAAGGACCACGGCCAGGACGTCGCACGCGCGGTTGCGCGCAAGCTGGTCGTCTATCATCGGCGCGCCGGCGGCCAGTCGCAGTTCTCCGCATTGCTCGAGCTCGATCCAAAGTCGGACCGGATCCAGAGATCGATCGACTACGCCAAGGCGAATCTGCGGGGGGTCCTTTCGGTGGAAGAGCTGGCGGATGCGGCCGGCTTGAGCGCGCGTCAGTTCAGCCGGGCGTTCCGGTCCGAGACGGGACAGTCGCCAGCCAAGGCGGTGGAGAACCTCAGGGTTGAGGCGGCGCGGCTGTTGATGGAGCAGGGCCGCCATTCCATGGACGTGATCGCGGAAGAAACCGGCTTTGCCGATCGCGATCGCATGCGCCGCGCCTTTCTTCGCACGCTTGGCCAACCGCCCCAAACGATCCGGCGGAATGCGCGCGAGAGCGCATAGGCAGTGGAGAGCCGTCGAAGAAGCAGCGTATCGGATGCTTCACGCGACCGTGCCGCGTGCTGACGCAGCGCCGCCAAATTGTATCTCAATGTATCTGCTCGCCTGATTTCGACACAGGCTTTCAATTTCACCGGCTGAGGACACAGCGGAGATAAGTCCGTGCCTGCATCTACAGTTGTCTTCAAACAGTCGGGGAAAAAATCGATGACAGAGGAAATCAACCAGCCGCGGCGGCGTTTCATGGGAATGGCGGCATTGACCGTCGCTGCCGCGCAGTTCGGCGTGACAAGTCTCGCCCACGCACAGTCAGCCAGCCGCGTCCGCATCTCAGCGACCGCGCCCGGGACCAACACATCGTTTGCCTCGCTCAAGCAGATCGACGCTGGCGTCCTCAATGTCGGCTATGCCGAGGTCGGCGCCAGTGACGCGCCCCCGGTCATCCTTCTGCATGGCTGGCCATACGACATTCACACCTATGTCGATGTGGCGCCGCTTCTGGCGGAGGCCGGCTATCGGGTGATCGTCCCCTATCTGCGCGGCTACGGCACGACGCGCTTCCTTTCGTCCGATACGCCACGCAATGGTCAACAGTCGGCGGTCGCCGCCGACATCATCGCCTTGATGGATGCGCTGGGAATCGAGAAGGCCGTCATCGCCGGCTGCGATTGGGGAGCAAGAACCGCCAACATCATCGCCGCTCTCTGGCCGGAGCGCTGCAAGGCGATGGTTTCGGTGAGCGGCTATCTGATCGGCAGCCGTGAAGCCAACAAGAAGCCCCTGCCTCCGAAGGCGGAGTTTGCCTGGTGGTACCTTTTTTATTTCGCCACGGAACGCGGGCGTGCTGGCTACGAGCAAAACCGGAATGAGTTCGCGAGGCTCATCTGGCAGCTGGCATCGCCGAAATGGAACTTCGACGACGCCACTTTCAACCGCAGCGCGGCGGCATTCGAGAACCCGGATCATGTCGACATCACGATCCACAATTACCGCTGGCGGATCGGCGTGGCGGACGGCGAGCGGAAATACGACGATCTGGAGGACAAACTCGCCAAATTTCCTGCGATCGATGTGCCGACGATCACGTTGGAGGGCGATGCCAACGGCGCCCCGCATCCGGACCCTGCAACTTACGCCAAGAAATTCCCTGGCAAGTACGAGCATCGGCTGATCACGGGTGGCATCGGCCACAACCTGCCGCAGGAAGCGCCGCAGGCCTTTGCTCAGGCCGTCGTCGACGTCGATCGTTTCTGATCCGCTTCGCCGGTGATGGTTGAACCCGGGAATGCCCGACGACAGCCGTCACCGATGCACTCCTCCTGGTGGGATCGGCGAAGCCGGTCCCTGGAAAACCACTCAAACGTCATCGTCCTGGCGGAGCTAGGAGATTCCGGATCGGAGGCGGTAGGCCGAAGGCCGATCCGTCGCCTGTCGCGCTGTGTGCGTGGCCTAAAGTGCTGCATATATGACATTTGAGACATCAGGTTCTGGATTTAGTATCGGCTCTCCAAGTCAACGGAATGCAGCGAACTTTAAGATCCCGGCCTTTCGGGCCGACACCACATCGGCGGCATCCCGCCGCCCTGAGAGAATAGGAGAATGATCATGCCCAGACATTTTTCGCTGAGCGGCAAACGCCATCGTCTTGCGGTCTCCGCCCTGGCAATCGGGATCTTTCTTCCCGCGGCCAACACCTTCGCCGAAACAGCGTCGCCTGCCCAGAGCATTCAGACGCAGGTCACGACAGCCGGTACGGACGGAACAAAGTCGACCGCCGACGAATCCATCCGTCCGTTCCAGTTCCACGCGTCGGACGAGGCCCTTGCCGACCTTACGCGGCGCATCGCCGCAACCAAGTGGCCGGGGAGGGAACTGGTGTGGGATGCCACCCAGGGCGTTCAACTCGACACCATGGAGAAGCTCGCCCGCTATTGGTCGAAGGATTACAACTGGCGCAAGTTCGAAGCCAAGCTCAATGCCTTGCCGCAATTCGTCACCAACATCGACGGGCTCGACATCCATTTCATTCACGTGCGTTCAAAACACAAGAACGCTTTGCCGGTGATCGTCACGCACGGGTGGCCCGGCTCGATCGTCGAGCAGATGAAGATAATCGATCCCCTGACGAACCCCACAGCCCATGGCGGCAGCGAAGCGGACGCGTTCGACATCGTTATTCCATCTCTGCCGGGCTACGGATTTTCTGGCAAGCCCACCGAACTCGGCTGGGATCCCGCCCGGATTGCAAGGGCCTGGACGGTGCTGATGAAGCGCCTGGGTTACACCAGATTCGTCGCACAAGGTGGCGACTGGGGTGATGCCGTGACCGAGCAGATGGCCGTGCAGGCACCGCCGGAACTCCTCGGCATTCACACCAACATGCCGGCGACTGTGCCGGAGGAAATCCAGAAGGCGCTCGACGCCGGTGGCTCGCCGCCGTCGGGGCTCTCGTCCGATGAGCGCCACGCCTATGAGCAGCTCGATTTCTTCTACAAGAACGGGCTCGCCTACGCTCAGGAGATGAGCAAGCGCCCACAGACACTGTACGGCATTGAAGACTCGCCAATCGGCCTCGCCAGCTGGATACTCGACCACGATGCACGCAGCTATGGGCTTATCGCCCGCGTATTCGATGGCCAGCGCGAAGGCCTCACACGAGACGACGTGCTCGACAATATCACTCTCTACTGGCTGACGAACACGGCCGTTTCTTCGGCGCGCCTCTATTGGGAAAACAAGTTCGCGTTTTTTGCTCCTAAGGGTGTTTCGATTCCGGTTGCCGTCAGCGCGTTTCCGGACGAACTTTATCAGGCACCGCGTTCCTGGGCAGAGAAAGCGTTCCCCAAGCTCATTCATTACAACCGGCTTGAGAAAGGCGGGCACTTTGCCGCCTGGGAACAGCCGGACGTCTTCGCCCGGGAACTCAGAGCCTCGTTCCAGTCACTGCGTCAGTCGATCTGAGAAAACTACTGCACGTTAGATCGTAGTCGATTTAAGGGTAAAACATGCAGCAATTCAAAGCGATACGGCGTCCTTCGCGCGTCAGATAAGACGCGCGGCGCTGCAGGGCGGTGCGTTGCCCGTGCCGCCCCTTTTCCAACGCAAGGAGAAAAACATGGCAACGGAAACCACCATCGTAAGAGCGCCATCGGTCGATCTCAAGCTCGAGGTCGTCGTCATCCCTGTTTCCGACATCGATCGTGCCAAGAGTTTCTATGGCGGTCTCGGTTGGAGGCTGGACGCCGACTTCGCCGTCGGTGACGCGTTCCGCGTCGTGCAGTTCACACCGCCAGGGTCGCCGAGCTCTGTTCACTTCGGTAAGGGGATCACCTCGGCCGCGCCCGGCTCGGCGAGCGGGATGTACCTGGTCGTGTCGGACATCGAGGCGGCGCGCGCCGAACTCATCAGACACGGCGCCGAGGTGAGCGAAATCTTCCATCGCACCGGCCCCGGACAACCGCCGGTGAGCGGACGGCACCCGGAGCGGGGCAGCTACCGCTCCTACGCCACATTCAGCGATCCGGACGGTAACGGCTGGCTCCTGCAGGAGGTCACCGAGCGCTTGCCGGGCCGCGTCGATGCGGGCGCCACGACATTTACCTCGGGGGCGGAACTTGCGAGCGCCTTCCGGCGTGCGGAGGCAGCTCACGGCGAATACGAGAAGCAACTCGGCCACCGCGACGAGGACTGGCCTAACTGGTACGCCGAGTACATCGTCCGGGAACAGGCCGGCGAGCGGCAACCAGCATAAGCGGCGACCGCCGCATGAATGAATGCGAGAGCAGGGCGGCCGATGCCGCCCTGCTGCCGTGGAGAGCGCCAGTTCACGCTTTACGTGATGTTAAGATGCCTAACGCTTTGAAATTCAGACATTCCACATGTGTGCGACTAGCGGAGGGCGATTTCTGCCGCCAGGCCGCCGCCGTCGCGGTTCCGCAAGGTCAGCGATGCGCCGATTGCTGCCGCGAGCTGTTGGGCGATGGCAAGCCCGAGACCCGTCCCGCCCGTGTCGCGGTTGCGCGACTGCTCCAAGCGGAAAAAGGGTTTCATCACGGCTTCCAGCTGGCTTTCCGGAATACCCGGACCACGATCGAGCACTCTAATCAGCACGGTGTCGTCGGCGCGACGCTGTACCTCGATTTCGGCACTGCCGCCGAACTTGAGCGCATTATCGATCAGGTTGGTGAGAATTCGTCGTAGGGCGTGCGGGCGGGTCACAAGTGCCCCGTCTCCGAGCTCGCTGACCGTTACCGCCTTACCGGTATCCTGATAGTCATAAGCAAGGCTCTCGATGAACGAGGCGAGATCGATGCGTGACGCCTTTTCCTCTTTGCCGTGGGCGCTGCGCGCATAGGTGACGCCTTCCTTGACGAGACGTTCGACTTCGCCGAGGTCCTGGATGAGCTTGTCCCTGTCGATGGAATCTTCGGCCATTTCGGCACGGAGTTTCATGCGCGTAATCGGTGTCTGCAGATCATGTGAGATCGCCGCGAGGATCTGCACGCGCTCCTCCAGGTAATGCGCGATCCGATCCCGCATCGCATTGAAGGCGGTAGCAGCATAGGCGACTTCGCTTGGTCCGGTCTCGCTGAGCCGCGGCGTGTTGCTGTTCGGATCAAGCGTGTCGGCGGCTCTCGCCAGGTTGGCGAGGGGACGGATTGCAAGACGCATCGCGAGCCAGCTGCACAGCACCAAGAGCGAAAGCTGCGCGATGAGGACGTAAGGCAGCCAGTCAGCCACAGGCATGACGCCCCTTGGCGTGACGTCTATCGTCAGCGGTTCACCGTCGCTCAAGCGAAGATGCGCCTGAAAATGGCGGCCTCCGCCGGAGATCGATTCAACCTCGATCGGGTATTTCGGACCCAGCGCGCTCTGGATCCTGGAGGCGACCTCGGCGTCATCCGCCTCAAGCACGGGATTGCCGGACGTGCCTTCCCCCAAAACGAACCGGTAGGACCCGCGGCCAAGTTGATCCAGCCAGGCGACGCGTTCGGCCGCGGGGAGCCGGTCGAGGATGGCGATCGATGTTGCGAGATCGTTTTCGAGCGTATTGAACATCACCGACCTGGCGGCGATGTAGCGTTCCGAAAACAGCACCGCGAACGACATGGCGTGGGCAACCGCCAAGCCGGCAAGCAGAATAACGAATAGCCGCGCTCTGAGTGTACGCGGCCACAGGCGAATTCCGTTGAGAACGCTGGGCGCCATCAGCGGGGCTCCACGATTTCGACCGGCATCGAAAAAACATAGCCTTCGCTGCGCACGGTCTTGATGTAGGCCGGTTCCCGGGCATCGTCGCCGAGGCGTTGGCGAACCCGGCTGACCAGAAGATCGATGGAGCGGTCGAAGAGCTCGGCATCGCGTCCCTGTGTGAGATTGAGCAGCTGGTCGCGGTTGAGGACACGTTGCGGATGGTCGACGAAGACACGCAGCAGCCGGTATTCCGCACCACTGAGCGCAACCGCCGTGCCTTCGGCATCCACGAGATGCCGGGCCGTGGTGTCGAGCTTCCATTGGCCGAAACGCAACAGTCGACCGGCCTCGGAAACCTGCAGGTTCGGAGGCAGCATGCGCGCGCGCCGCAGGACCGCCTTGATGCGGGCGAGCAGCTCGCGCGCCGAGAACGGCTTGGCGACGTAGTCGTCCGCCCCCATTTCGAGCCCGATGATGCGATCCATTTCGTCGGAGCGGGCGGTCAGCATGACGATGGGCGTCGCCTTGTGTCTGCCCACGCGCAACTCGCGGCTCAACACAAGCCCGTCGTCGCCCGGCATCATGAGATCGAGAATGATCAGATCAACCGTATTGGCCTCGAGGAATGTGCGCATCTGGCGTCCGTCGGCGACGGCGGTGACGCGTAAACCGTTCTTCGTCAAGTATGCCGAGACCAGCTCCCGGATTTCCCGATCGTCGTCGACGATCAGGATGTGATCTATGTGCTCCATGAGGCGATCTCCACCGTTGAACTGCCATTTATTATCAAAATGAGCGTGCCGCGGTAGGGGTACTCAAACAGCTCCTGCGCCTGTGGCGAAGCGAAGCCTCAGAGCCGACGCAGGGGACGGAAAGCGGCGCGCAGCTCGGCGCTGAATAGATCCGGCTCTTCCCACGCGGCGAAGTGCCCGCCCTTATCCACGCGGTTGTAGTAGATGAGATCCTTGTACGCCCGCGCAGCCCAGCTCTTCGGCGGCCTGTAGACCTCGCCCGGGAAAATCGTCACTGCTGCCGGGATCGAGATGCCGGCCGGCTTGTTGTTGCCGGCATTGTTTTCCCAGTAAATCCGGCCGCTCGAGGGCCCTGTATTCGTCAGCCAGTACAGCGTGATGTTGTCGAGGATCTCATCATGGCTGAGCGACCGCTCCGGTTCGCCACGGGTAAACACCCAGTCAGCGATCTTGTCGTAGAACCATGCCGCCAGGCCTACTGGCGAGTCGGCGAGACCGTAGCCGACGGTCTGCGGACGCGTGCCCATGATCGCGGCATAGCCGAATCCCTTGTTGAGGAACTCCCGGGCCTCATCAAACACCGCCCGTTCCTCCGCGCTGAGCTCAGCCGGAGCAGGACTCCCGTCCTTAAGAGCCTTCGCAACATCCGGCGGCAGCGTGGTGGAGCGCTCGATCCTGTTGACATGGATGCCGAGCAGACCGGCGGGTGCCTGGCGTCCCATGGCATCCGAAATGATGGCACCCCAGTCGCCGCCTTGTGACACGTAGTGGCTGTAGCCAAGGCGCTTCATGAGGACGTCCCAGGCGCTGGCGATGCGGGCTGGGTTCCAGCCGCTATCCTTGGGTTTCTCGGAAAAGCCGAAGCCAGGAAGGGACGGAAGCACCAGATGGAAGGCGTCTTCCGCCGTCCCTCCGTGCGCGGTCGGATCCATCAGCGGACCGATGGTTTTCAGCAACTCGAAAATCGAGCCGGGCCAACCGTGGGTCATGATCAGCGGCAAGGCGTTCGCGTGACGGGAGCGAACGTGGATGAAATGAATGTCGAGGCCGTCGATATTCGTCTGGAACTGCTGAAGCGCGTTGAGTTTCTCCTCTGCCTTGCGCCAGTCGTAGCCGGTCTCCCAATAGCGCACGAGTTCCTGAAGCTTGTCGAGTTGCACGCCCTGGGAGCGGTCGCTCACCGTTTCCGGGTCGGGCCAGCGCGTCGCGGCAAGGCGACGGCGGAGATCGACGAGTTCTGCTTCAGGCACATCGACGCGGAAAGGGCGGACGGCGTCTGCCGCCAGAGGCGACGGGGCGGCAGCCATCACGGAGCGCATCGTGACCGCAAGGCCTGCCGCAACCGCTCCGTTTACGAGCAAGGCCCGCCGGGAGAGAGTGAAAGCGCTGGTCGAGTTGGGTGGTGCCAAGTTCGCATCCCGTTTATCCATGGTTCCCAGTATCCATTTCATCGCAAAAAGGCTCACTTGACCGGCACGACGAGCGGCTTGCCCTTCGTGACGATATAGGTTGCGAGTTCCGAGGCCTTGCTGCTGCCGACATTCTTCGCCACGTGGGCCACCCCGTCCGGAATGAACAGGGCCTCGCCGGCGCGCAGCGTTACCGGCGCTTTGCCCTCGAGCTGATACTCGAGCGCGCCTTCGAGGACATAGGCGACCTCTTCGCCCGGATGGGAATGCTTGATCGAGACCGCGCCCGGCTCGATGTCGACACGCACCTGCACGACCTCGCGCCCGGGAGTGCCAAGATCATCCTCGAGGACATCGGTGCGATGAATTCCCGGCTGCTGCGCCTCAGCAACATTGAGCGTCCATCCGCTGCCAACGATCAGCAGGGCAGCGGCCATGATCCGAGTGGATTTCATAAGGTCATCCTTTCACACCTATGATCGAGCCTACGTCTTCGAGGCCTGCGTCGATTTGAGCGAAGGCGTGTATTGGTGATGTGTCGGGCGCGCGGGAGATTTGTAAGTGCATGTATTCGCAGGCCGCGCCGACATGCCACCGTCGTTTCGGCGGGCCGGGCGCGGACCCGGCCGGCACTGGACTTACCCTCAGGCCGAAGCTTCACGCTGCGTGAATTCAGCGGCATGGAGCTTGACGAAGTCATACACGCTCGTCGGCGTTCTGCCTGTGAGCTTGAACAGGTCGTCGGTCATGCGGTCGTACCGGTCTTCCGCGTGTAGCTTCGACATCACGGAAAGGTGGCTGGCAAGGTGATCAGGGACACCCAAGCCGCGCAGCGCCTCGATCCAGCGGGCAAGCGGGACGTTGCGATAGGTTATCTTGCGGCCCAATGCCTCGGAGAACACTCGTGCATAATGTTCCAGGTTCGCCGACTCGTAACCGGTCAGATTGTAGATCTTGCCGATGTGAGGCGCCGGATCGTCGAGGATGATCGAGACGGCGCGCGCCACGTCGACGGCCGAGACCGGCGAGGTCTTGCTGTCGCCGAGCGGCAGTGCCAGCTCGTCGCGCTGCTTGACGCCTGCGGCGGCTAGCCGCAGGAAAAAGCCTTCAAGGAACACCGTCGGGCGCACGGTCACGACCGGAAGCCCCGACCAGGCCAGGGCCTGTTCGGCAAGCCAGTGTAGCTTGTGCTGTGGGCTGGCGGTGGTTTCGGTGATGCTCATCTGCGTCACCGTCATCTGCGACATGTTTACGAATGCTTCGACGCCGTGGTGCCGCGCCACGGCGGCCGTGTTGACGGTCGCTTCGAGATAGGCCGGCGAAACGGACATTCCGAAGTAAATGCGGGAAACGCCCTCCATGGCGCGGTGCATCGATCGAAGATCGGTCAGGTCTCCCTGCACGACTTCCGCGCCGAGCCGCCTCAGGCTCTCCGCACGCACGTCCTCCTTGCGCACCAGCGCCCGCACCTTCTTGCCCTTGGCCAGCAGCATTTCGGTGACGTTGCGGCCGATGCCGCCAAGGTCGCCGGCCGCTCCCGTTACCAGGATCGGCCTTTCATTCGCGGATATCGTGGTCATCATGAATTCCTTTCGATTACAATTTGTTGAGGCCGTTTGTTCAGACGATCTCGATCGTCTTGCGCTCGTCGGCAGCCGCTCGCAGGAATTCGACCCTCGACGAAGCGGTGCGCTCGTGGACGTGAGGTGCGGGTGTCCGGTCGATAAGCAGGCTCAGCGTTTCCGGACGGCTGTAGTGGCCGGCCGCATCCATGAGCTTCTTGCGTTGATCGATCAGGGCGAAGTCGAGATCGGCGATTACTTCGCCTTCGCCCTCCGTGATCGGCTCGCCGATGATCTGGCCTTCCGGGTTCACGATGGCGGTAAAGCAACCGCCGGAGATCGGTCCGATCGAGCAGCCGGTATCCTTCATGATCTGGGCCTGCTGGTCGGCATAAAGCCAGGCCGTCGCGTTGACCACGAAGCAGGCCGATTCGAGCGCGTGCTGGCGGATGCTGACTTGCATCTTGTCCGCAAACGGCTGGCCGTAGGCCGATCCGGGGTACATCGCAGAGTGGATCTGCTCGCCGTCGGCGATGAGGGCATAGCGGGCCAGCGGCATGAAGTGCTCCCAGCAGGCGAGTTGCCCGATGCGACCGACGGCGCTGTCGACGGCGACGAGGCCCGACCCGTCGCCCTGGCCCCAGACCAGGCGTTCGTGGTAGGTGGGCGTGAGTTTGCGACGGCGCTGGATCAGCGTGCCGTCCGCATCGAAGAGAAGCTGCGTATTGTAGATCGTGCCACCGGCTCGCTCATTGACGCCAATCGAGACCACCATGCTCGCCGCCTTCGCAGCCTCGCCGATTGCATCGGTCTCGGGAGAGGGAACCGTGACCGACTGTTCGAGCAGCCGCTGATGCTCCTTCCCGTGCATCAGGTCGAGGGCCGACTGCACGAAAGAGAAGTAGGGGTAGTAAGGGACGAGCGTCTCGGGGAAGGTGGCGAACCGGACGCCCTGTTTGCCGAGTTCCCGGATCTTCTTCACGACCTTTGCGACCGTGCCCTCTCTACTGTAGAGCACGGGGCTGATCTGCACGGCGGCGGCTCTGACGATGGTACTCACGCTATTCTCCTTTCAGGTTGACGGTACGAGGTCAAACTCGTGCTGCATATACAACATTCGACTCTGAGCAATTCCACCAACGTGGGTATCGCCCCCGTCCGGAATTGCTTTATGTTCAAAGGCCTTCAAGTTCATCAGGAGGGAGCCTGTCGGCCACGCCGATGATGGCATTGACACCTTCCTCGCCGAGCAACTCCCGTGCCTTGGCCTGGGCCGATCGCCACGCAGGCGCCGCGGAAACCAATAATTCCTTGCCCGTTTCCGATATGAAGACCGGGCGGCTCCGGCCGCCCGCTTCGGAAGCCATCTCCTTGACCCACCCCTCCGACAGGAGTGGCGCCAGATTGCGCGTGAGCGTCGAGCGGTCCTGGTAGTTGGCCCGCCCGATCTCGGCGCGGCTTGCACCACCCAGTTTCGCGATCAACACCAGCAGCGAGAACTGCGAGGCATTGACACCGTGCGGCCGAAGTGCGTGATCGTAAATGCCGGTTATGACGCGCGAAATCCGACGCGTGCGCGTCATCACGCAATTGCGGGTGACTTCGACTACCACGCCTGCATGGGCTGTCTTGATTTCGGTGCTGGTCATCAGGACTCTCGCTATGGTGCATATACAACAAGCCCAATATGGTGCATATGCAGCATTCTGTCAATTGCCTTGACGTCATGCTGAATGTAACGCGACCAAAGCGGCTCGTCCTCCGGGTCTTGGCCGTGAGGATCTTGCGGATCACGTCAGTTCTGCCTGCCCTCAATACGGGAGAGGGTGACTGGTGCGCAATTCTGCGATACTGTTTGTGCGCCGCACAATCTCGAAACAGGCAGGGCTGATGCCGGCAACCGCGAAGGCAATGCAACGGGTCCCACTCCGCGTCGACCTTGCCCTTCAGGGCGGTGGCGCCCATGGTGCCTTTTCCTGGGGCGTGCTCGATCGCCTTCTGGAGGAACCATGGCTGGCAATCGAGGGAATTTCCGGCACCTCCGCCGGAGCCATGAACGCGGCGGTCATGGCGCACGGCTATGCCGTCGACGGCGCGGCAGGCGCCCGCGAGGCATTGGGGGCATTCTGGCGCAAGGTATCGGAGGCGGCGCGCTTCAGTCCCTTCCAGCGCGGCCCCCTCGATGTCCTGCTCGGCCGCTGGACGCTCGACCACTCACCGGTTTTCGTGGCGATGGACATGATGGCGCGGGTGTTCTCGCCTTACAATCTCAACCCCACCGGCGCCAACCCGCTCCGCGCCATACTGGCGGAGACCGTCGATTTCGGGCGGCTCTCGTCCAGTCCGATCAAGCTCTTCGTGACGGCAACGAATGTCCGCACCGGCCGCGGGCGTGTGTTCCGCAACGGCGAGCTGACGCCGGACGTGCTGCTTGCTTCCGCATGCCTGCCGACGCTGTTTCAGGCAGTCGAGATCGATGGTGAGGCCTATTGGGACGGCGGCTACGCCGGCAACCCGACGATCACGCCGCTGGTTCGCGAATGCACATCGCAGGACACCATCCTCGTGCAGATCAACCCGGTTGAAAGGCCGGGCACCCCTCGGTCCGCGCGCGAGATCCTCAACCGCGTCAATGAGGTCTCGTTCAACGCGGTCCTTCTGAAGGAACTGAAGATGATCGCCCTGCTTCGCAAGGTAGCGCAGCTGGAGGATGACGAGGGCGCGCGCTGGGCGTCGATGCGCATCCATCGGGTCGCAAGCGACACCATGACCGACCTCGGCTACTCCTCAAAGCTCAATGCGGAATGGGAGTTCCTTACCATGTTGCAAGACGCGGGGCGCAGGTCCGCCGATGCCTTCCTCGCCGCCCACGGCGACGATCTCGGCCACCGCTCATCGCTCGATCTCGATATCTTGCTGGAAGGGGTCTGACGGGTGGGGCTTCTCGGCATTCTGATCGGGCTCGGGCTACTGATCTGGCTCGCCTTCCGCGGCTGGAGCGTGCTGCTGCTGGCGCCGCTTGGCGCCCTCGTTGCCGCGCTCTTTGCCCGCGAACCACTGCTGGCGCATTGGACGCAGACCTTCATGAACAGCGCCGCAGGCTTTTTCGCTCAGTTCTTTCCGCTGTTCCTGCTCGGCGCACTCTTCGGCAAGCTGATGGAGGACAGCGGTTCAGTAACCGCCATTGCGGATTTCATGATGCGGCGACTGGGAAAGGACCACGCGATCCTTGCTGTCGTCATCGCCGGTGCGCTGATCACCTATGGCGGCGTCAGTCTTTTTGTCGCCTTCTTCGTCCTTGTGCCGATGGCGCAGGAGCTGTTCCGGTCGACGGGGGTCCCGCGGCGGCTGATACCTGCGGCGATCGTTCTTGGAACATCTACCTTCACCATGTCGGCGTTTCCGGGCACGCCATCGATACAGAATGCCATCCCGATGCCTTTCTTCGGTACCACGCCGTTTGCGGCGCCGGGACTCGGCATCGTCGCTTCGGCGATCATGCTTTCCTTCGGCATATGGTGGCTTCGTCGCGTCGCGGCGGCGGCGCGCAGGGCCGGCGAAGGGTTCGGGGAGGGCGCCCCCGCGACGCCCGAAAGTCTTGCTTCCGACGACCGGCTCCGCGAACGCGCCACGGTGGGCAGGGAATTCGACCCGGCCGAAATCGCACGGGGCCGCCATGCCGAGGCCGGGCCGCCAATCACGGTCGCGGTGCTGCCGCTTGCTGTGGTTGTCATCGTCAATCTCAGCATGGCGCTGTTGATCCTGCCGGCGCTTGACTTCGGGTTTCTTGCGGATGATCGCTGGGGCGGGATCTCCCGCTCCGCAGTCAGCGGTGTGTGGGCCGTCGTTACGGCGCTGGCAGCCGCGGTTGCGACAGTCGTCGTGTTTAATTTCCGGCGACTGCCGGCACTGCGCGCGACGATGGACGCAGGTGCCAACGCGTCCGTCCTCCCGGCGGTCGCCGTCGCCAGCCTGGTCGGCTTCGGAGCGGTTGTCGCGGCGATGCCCGCCTTTGAGGTCGTACGCGACTGGGTGCTCGGCATCGGTGGCGGACCTCTCGTTTCGATCGCTGTGGCCACGAATATCCTTGCGGCCCTCACCGGCTCTGCTTCCGGCGGTCTCACGATCGCCCTCGACGCGCTTGGCAGCACCTACCTGATGCGTGCGCAAGAAACGGGTCTCGACCCGGCCCTGTTGCACCGCGTCGCGGTCATCGGGGCGGGTACCCTCGATAGCCTGCCTCACAACGGGGCAGTCGTTACCCTTTTGGCTGTCTGCGGCTCAACCCACGGAGAAAGCTACCGCGACATCGTTATCGTCGGAATCATCGGTGCTCTCCTCGCCCTGAGCCTGGTCATCGTTTTGGGGACGATTTTCGGCTCGTTCTGATACGTCCGTGAAAAAGGGGATTGCGCCTGAGCCACCGTCGGGTTCAGCGCCGGACTGCGGGTCGTGGCTGCACCCCTGCGTATCGAGAAAACGCGCCGCGCGCACTTTCGCATACCGGGCGATACCGATCTTGATGGCTACCAGCACGGGTGCGGCGAATACAAAGAGCAGGGCGACCGCGTTGAAGGCCGTGTCGAAGGCGATCACGGTGGACTGGCCTGTCACGGCTCGGCCCAGCAGGCTCGCGGCAGCCCGGCCGGCGGCCGCGGCGTCCATTCCTTTCGCCGCGAGCATCGCTGCCGTCGCCGTCAGCCGGTCGATGACCGCGTGCCCCCCTGCGGTGACATTGGCACCGAGGACCGCGACATTGCCGGCGACGTTGTGGTCGATCAGGGTCTGGAGTGCGGCGACCCCCGCAAGGCCACCAAGCTGGCGACCCGTATTGAAGAGGCCGATCCCGGAGGCGAGGTTTCGGCTGTCGAGATTGCTGAAGGCGATCAGGGTGATCGACAGGAACAGGAAGCCAAGGCCGAACCCGCGCAACAGGATCGCTGCCATCATGTCGCCTGCGCCGCTTTCGCTGGTCGATCCGGAGAGCATCCACATCGCGACCGTGATCATCAGGATGCCAAAGGGTACGGTTGCGAACGGAGGAACGCGGCGAACCTGCATGAGAAAGGCGGCAATGAGGAGCGCGCCGACAAAAAGCGCGCCGCTCGGCAACAGCAACTGCCCGGCATCGGTGGGGGTGAAGGCGAGGACGGACACCGCAAACGACGGGATCAGGAATGCGCTCCCGAACAATGCCGCGCCGGCGACAAAACTGACGATAAAGGCGAAGAGAAAATCGTCCGACTTGAACACGGTAAAGTCGAGCAGGCCTTGGCCCTTTGCCAACACCTGTTGACCGAGAAATGTAAGCAGAGCGGCCACACCGATCACTGTCAGCCACAGGATGCGTGGTTCCTCGAACCAGTCCCACCGGCTGCCCTGGCTGAAGACGTAGGTGAAGCAGAAAAGCATGACCGATACCAGCGAGAATCCGACCCAGTCAGATGGACGCCGTGCGCTTCTGGCGGGCATCGGGCCGTCCGCGATAAGCAGGAGCCCAACAGCCGCGAGCGCGACCGGCATGATGCTGAAGAAGATCCATGTCCAGGATTGGCTATCGAGCAGCCACCCCTGAAGGGCAGGGGCGATCGTCGCGGGGGCGACGACGGACCCCATCGCAAACAGGGCTTGAAGGATGGGCTGGCGGGATCGCCGATAGGCGAGAAAAATGACCGCCTGGCCACTGACGAGCAGGGCGGCGCCGGAGAAGCCCTGAACCATGCGCAGCGCGATCAGCAAATCCAGCCGGAACGTGACGGCAGCGATGCCGCACGCCGCGCCCATGGCGAGCGTCGCGGCGATGATCAGACTCAGCGGATTGATACGGCTCATCAGCCAGGGGACGGTCATGAATCCGATAAGTTTCAGAGCGGTGTATCCGACGTCCAGCCAGGCGAACTCATCGGGCGTCGCGTATGTGTCGCCGATGATATCACCGCGGCCGAGCGACAGCACGGTACTCGCGATCGCCTCCGTGAGCGTGGCAAGCACGATGCCTGCGACGAGAAGGGCCCCTGTCTCTGTACTGCCGCGGCTCGGTGCGATGGCGACGACGGTGGTCACGAGCCGCTTCCTGTATCGACGGTGACACGCGCCGAAAGGCCCGGCACGAGGCGCCCAGCCAGCGGATTGCTGGCAAACCGGATCTTGACCGGAACCCGCTGCACGACGCGAACGAAGTTCCCCGTTGCATTGTCGGCAGGCAGCAAGCTGAAGGCGGACCCGCTGCCGGGCGCAAAGCTGTCGACCACGCCTTCAAGCGTTCCGTTCGGGTAGCCGTCGATGATGACGCGGGCGCGCTGCCCGGGGTGTATGTTTTCGAGCTGGGTTTCCTTGAAATTCGCCACGAGCCACACGTCGTCGACCGGAACGATATCAAGCAGGGAGACGCCCGGCGCCACAAGCCGGCCGACACGGACCTGGCGGTTGCCGATAACGCCGCCGACGGGCGCACGCACCACTGTGCTCTCGAGATCGATCTGGGCGAGATCGCGCGCCGCCTCTGCCTGCGCCACCGCCGCGACGGCAGCTTCGCGCTGGGCGGCAAGGACGGCGATGCGCTGCTGTTGGGCTTCCAGCGTCGCGGAGGCGGCCGACACGCTCGCCTCGGCTCTCGTTCGCGCCGCGTCACTCTCGTCGACATGGGCCTGGCTGATGGTGTTGCTGCGGATCAGTTCGCGGCGGCGATCATAGGCTTTTATCGCCAGAGTCAACTCGGCCACGGCCGAACGTCTCTGGGCTTCGGCCTGCCGGATGAGGGCATGCTGAAGCTCCGTCTCCGCGTCGGCATTGACGAGCCGAGCCTGGGCGGCATCGACATTGGCCACCGCTTGCGCAAGCCGCGCGCGGTAGTCGCGATCGTCGATCCGGAACAGGACGTCACCCGTCCGGACGGTCTGGTTGTCCTTGACTTCTACCGCCGTGACGTAGCCAGCGACCTTTGGGGCGAGCGAGGTGACATCGCCGCGGACATAAGCATTATCGGTCGACGTCGAGCCGGTCGAACGGGCCCAGGCCCAACCGGCCGCCACGACGATCACGGCGCCGAGGCACAGCGCCAAGCCGACGATCTTTTTCTTGTTAAGCTGCGCCACGACGATCTCCGGTAATGTTCGTTACCATTGGACATCTACGGTAATGGCTGTTACCCGTCAAGGGGATGCATTGCCCACCGGCATTTTTTGCGTTCGTTTTTCCTGTCCTGACGAGCGTAGTGGCTGAAGGATTTGCAGTCGACTATACAAAGGTTGGCTAGAGCCTCCCGCCTTCAAGTGGAATCGTGAAAGCCGATAAGATGCTCTAGAATCAAAGTTCTAGAGCGTCGTTTGCCGTCCGATACGACGCGTGGCGCGGTAGGCGGCGACGAGCTTCGAACGTGCGGGTTGAAGCGAATCCGCGGAGAAGTTCGTGGTGATTGCCTGCGCATGCACGACGATCCCGCAGATCAAAGGGCACGACCCCGATTGCCTGCGGCATAGGAGGCCGTCGCTTCCATCGTCACGTGAACCGGCAGCGTGAAGATAAACGTCGCCCCATGCGGTTCGTTGTTCTCCGCCCATAATCGTCCGCCGTGGGACTCTACGATCGAACGACAGATTGCGAGCCCCATGCCCATCCCGTGCTCTTTGGTTGTAAAGAACGGTTCGAATATCCTGTCCGGAAACGCGACGCCGGGGCCGCGGTCACTGATTTCGGTCTGGATCACATCCCCGATCCGGCGCACACGTATTCCAAAGACCCTCTCGCCTGCAGTGGAATCCATCGCATCCATGCCGTTGCGGATGAGATTGATCAGAACCTGCTGGATCTGGACGCGATCCAAGGCCACAAGTGGAAGGTTGCTTTCGACCTCAACATCCATACGAACGCGGCGGCGGGTCGCCTCCTCGACCATGAGGTTACGCGCGTCTGCAATGACGCTGGCGAGCGTTGTGCTGGTCCTCGTTTCTATGGAATGCTTGAACAGGGCGCGGGTGTGGCTGACGACATCCGCTGCCGAGCTCGCATCCTGGATGATGCGCTCCAGCCTCTTCTGCGCCCGTTCGATATTTGGAGGTTCGGCCATAAGCCAGCGTTGGCAGGCATGCGAGTTCGCCATGACAGCCGCCAAAGGTTGGTTGACCTCGTGCGCGATGGACGCGGAGAGTTCGGCAAGGCTCGCCGCCTGGCTCGCGCGGGCGAGATTTTCCTGGGACAGGCGCAATTCATCCCGTGCACGGACCTGATCCTCAATATCGAGGCAGACGCCGTTCCATTGCACGATCGCGCCGTCGTCACTGCGCATTGCGGCTGCACGCATTTCAACCCACCGGTATTCGCCGTCGAAGCGACGCAGGCGGTGGTTCTGCGCGTAGGGTTCACCAGTGGCCAAGGAGTGCGCGAGCAGCTTGCCTACCGTGGCAAGATCGTCCGGATGAATGATCGCGTTCAGCACGCTCGTGAGGCGTGAGGTGCCGGCGACATCCTTGTCCTCGACGTTGAAACCGATGAAGCCACTAAATTGCTGACTGAAGTATATGGGCTTGCCGTCCGGCGCTGCACACCAGATGAGCGCCGGCAGCGTCTCGACGAGCTCTCTGAGCGAGCGCTCGCTCTGGCGCAATGTGAGCGTCGCCAGCTGGTGCTGCCGGGATATGGCGGCCACGATGAGCGCCGAGAATGCCGAGATGGCCAGAAAAAGCTGCAGCATGATCTGCTTTTCTTTCTGGGACGCAGGATCGCCGGCAAATTGGCTCGCACCGATTATTGTGAACCCCGCGGTGATCAGAGCGAGGAGGGCCAAGGCGACGGCTGCGCCTTTGAACTCAAACCGCGTCGCGGCCCAAAGCAGGGGCGGCATGATGATGTAGGCGAAGGGCAGATAACCGCTCAAGGAAAGGGCGGCGATACTGAGAAAGATCAGCGCCAGGACGCCAGCCTCTATCCATCGCGCGACCGAGAGATGGGCGTCACTGCCCCAGTTCTGGAATACGACCAGCGCCAATGGCGCTACAATCAGGACCCCGGTGGCGTCTCCGATCCACCATAGGGGCCAGGCCGTGGCGAAGGATTGTATGCCAAACCATGCGAGCGTCGCACTTCCCACCGTCGCGCTTACGACAGGCGCAACTCCAGCCCCCAGCGCGACCAGGGCGAGAACTTCCTCCAAGGTTTCCAGCCGAACGGGCCGTCCGCAGGCCCGGTTCACGAGCCACGCGCCGGCCACCGCCTCCAGAGCGTTGCCGGCAAAGATCAGGCAGGCGACGGGCAGCGGATTGTGGAACCACAAGAGGTTGCCAGAGAGTTCAGCCAGAAAGCCTCCCAGTACCCACCAGGGCCAGCTCGGCCTGGAGGCGAGGATAAGGGTAGCCATGAAAAGCCCGCTCGGAGGCCAAATGGAAATACCGGTTCCCGGCACAAGTGCGAGCAACTGGGCAAATCCGCTGGCCAGCACATACGCGACGATGAAAAGCCCGAGATGCAGGAATCGAGGGCGGTGCAACCAGACGCTCATCATTGGCTGCTCCTAGCGGACAAAGAACGCCAGGGGACTGTAGCGCTTATCCCCGGTATCCGGGATGGCGAAATCGCACCCAAACCTTAACCCCCCAAGGCCCGAGCCGCACCTCATGGAAAATCCGCGTGTCACGCGGACACGCATCGCACGGAGATGTGAACCCGCTTCCGTATTTGACGGCTCGAAACCATGCTGATGACCCGTGAGAGCCGCGCTCCCACCCGCGCAACCTGGAGGCCTAGGTTTTCTTGAAAGCGTCGATATCAATCGACGCAGCGAACCATCTGGTGATACGTTTCTTGCTCTCGCGAGACGGTCATACCCACGTTGCACCCGGTCCACTTGTACACCGCATCGTGGGCTCAATGCAAAAGGGATCGCAGGCCTGAGAGCAAAGCTCTCGTCTCGATTGCCGGCGCGGCAAGAGCCGTTGCGCATTCTCCTCTGACAGTTCGCGCTTATGGCGAGTTCGCCTTTCCAGAAAGGGCGTCACTGATCGCTGCGAGCAACGCCTGCCCGTCGAAAGGCTTGCGAAAGAACCGGTTGTGCTTTGCCTCCTGCGGCTCAGGGATCTCGTGGCGGCCGGTGATCAGGATCACCGGCAAGCCGGGACGCCTCTCGCTCATCAGGCGCTTCAATTCGAAGCCGTCCATGCCAGGCATGCCAATGTCGGTGATCAGACAATCGATCTCCGGCAAAGCAGTGCTGTCCAGAAGAGTATGGGCCGACGAGAATGCCCGTACGGTGTACCCGGCCGACTCGAGAAGATCCTGGAGCGAATCGAGCACGCGCTGGTCATCATCGACGACCGCCACCACGGACTTTGAGTTGAACATACGTACCAACTTCCTCAACGCCTGGAACGAATGACTGGAATTTGCAATCTTTCGGCAATTCGCGCCAGATCTGCAAGTGAGGTCACCTGCATCTTCTGCATGATCTCGCTGCGGAGCATTGCAACGGTGATCTCACTGATGCCGAGCTCGGCTGCCGACTGCTCGTCCGGGAGGCCGCTGACCACGAGCGGCAGCACCTCGCGCCCTTGCGGTGTAAGCGCGGCCAAGCGGCGTTCGAGCTCGATCAGCTCCGTCCGTGCTGATCGTTGAACGCGGTCCCGGTCGATTGCCGCCCGAACGGCCGCGACCAGATCGCGCTCCCCGACCGGTTTCCTTAGAAAGCCGATGGTGCCGCCCTGAGTGGCGCGCACCGACGATGGAATGTCGTCATGCCCTGTAAGGAAAACGACCGGGGGATGGAGATCCCGGGACAGTTGCTTCTGAAGCTCGAGGCCGTTGATGCCAGGCAGTTCAACGTCGAGGATCAGGCAGGCAGGGAGATCGGGCTTCGCATAGGCAAGATAATCCGCCGCGGCGGCGAATGTTTCGGCTCGCCATCCCAGGGACTCCAGCAACTCGCCGAGGGCCTCGCGGACTCTGGCGTCGTCGTCCACCACGAAGACCATTTCGTCGCGCGGGCTCATGACGTCTCGGCCACTGCCAACGGAAGCGTGAAGGCGACGGTCGCCCCGTGCGTCTCGTTATCGGCCGACCAAAGGCGGCCGCCATGCACGTCTATGATCGAGCGGCAGATCGAAAGCCCCATACCCATTCCGTGCGGCTTGGTCGTAAAGAACGGTTCGAAGGCGCGCTCGGCGTCCTTGAAACCCGTGCCGGCATCGCGAACCTCGATGCGAATCGCGTTCAAGCCGTCACGGCACGAGCGTATCTGGAGTGCGCGAGAGGCGTCAACCACGGCGTCCATCGCCTCGATCGCGTTCCGGATCAGGTTCACCAAGACCTGTTGCACCTGGACGCGATCGAGCGCCACCGATGGCAGGTTCGGCTCGAGATTTGTCTGGATGTGAACGTCCTTTGCGGCGATCTCGTCCGTCATCAGCCGGCACACTTCGCCGATCAGATGGTTGACGTCTTCCGATGACCTGTTCTGCGGCGCCGGACGGAAGAGAGCGCGGATCCGGCTGATGACATCCGCCGCCGAGCCGGCACTCCGGATGATGCGCTCGACCGTGACCTTCGCACGCTCGACGTTCGGCGGTTCGGCGGACAACCAATGGTGGCATGCGTGGGAACTCGCGACGATCGCGGCCAGCGGCTGGTTCATTTCGTGAGCGAGCGAGGCGGAGAGCTCGGCCAGGCTCGCAACCCGGGTCGCCTGCGCGAGCCTGTCGGAGGTGCGCCGCAGCGCTTCTTCGGCGCGGAACTGATCGTCGATGTCGTGACAGAGGCCGAACCATTGGACAATCTCTCCGCGGTCATCTCGCAGTGGCTCCGCGCGGCCCGACATCCAGCGATACACCCCATCCGCGCGACGCAGACGATACCGCATTGCAAAGCCCTTGCCGGTCACGAAGCAACGGCCGAGGACCTTCCTAAGCTCCGCTCTCTCATCTGGATGGATAACGGCCTCTATGACCGCTTCCAGTCGGGTCTTCCCCGGTTTGACCGTATCCGCTACGTCCATGCCAAGGAAATCGACCATACGCTCGTTGGAGAAGGTTGGCTCGCCGTCCGCAGTCAGCCGCCAAAGGAGACTCGGAACCATGTCGACGAGTTGCGAAAGCTCGCGCTCGCGCTCGCGCAACGCCTCCTGCGCCCGTATCAGGTCTTCGATGTCGACGGACACGCCATACCATTGGATAATCGCGCCGCACTCGTCACGCAGGGGCTCCGCGCGGCTCTCGACCCAACGGTGGGGGCCGTTGGATCGGCGTTGACGATATCTCCCCACGAAGGGCGCACCCGTCTCGAACGAGCGTGCGAGCCCGCGGTCCACCGCATCCCGGTCATCCGGGTGGACGACCGTCAGGTATCGCGACCCGTCGGGCGCGAGCAAATCCTTCAGACTGATGCCGGTCACATCCGTGACCCGCTTGTTGAGGTAGCAAGGTATTCCTTCTGGCGTCATGCACCAGATGAGTGCTGGCACGGCGTCGATGAGCTGCTGCAACTGGCGCTCGCTCCGCCGCAGCGCTTCCTCAGCATGCACCTGGTCGTCTATGTCGTGGCAGAGGCCGTACCACTGGACGATGCGTCCGTCCTGATCCCGCAATGGCTCGGCGCGGCTCGACATCCAGCGATAGATGCCGTCGGCGCGCCGCAGGCGATACCGCATGGCGAAGCCCTCGCCGGTGACGAGGCAGCGGTTAAGGGCATTCCTAAATTCCGCGGCGTCATCCGGATGGACGCTCCCAATGACCACCTCCAGTCGGCTCGTGCCTAACTTGTCCGTATCCGCTACGTCCATGCCGAGAAAGTCCACCATCCGCTTGTTGAAGAAGGTCGGTTCGCCGTCGGGCGTCAGCCGCCAAAGATGGCTCGGCGTCATGTCGATGAGTTGCGAGAGCTCACGCTCTCGCACCCACAACGCCTCTTCGGCCTTCTTGATGCTCAGGGATGGCGGCCCGCCAGGAGCGGTCCCTTCTTCGTAACTGGCGCCGGTCACGCCCGCGATCCATTTGTTGGCACGTGCTGAAGCTCCTTCGCCCGGCGTGCTCCGCATCGCCGCCCGCGTAACGCCGGCGCCGGAAGACGCAGACATGCCGGCGGCGATGATGGCTCCGATGCAAAGCGCCACGGCAAAGAACGCCGCCCACAACGATGCGACATCGCGCATACCGTCCGAAAAGAAAAAGGCGGCCAGTATCGAAGCGGCGAATGCGGTCCCCAATATCGCCAACAGCAGCGGAGCCGTGCGGAGACGCGCATAGACGAACAGCGCGGCAACCGGCGCCAGCAGGCCAAATGGTGTCGTCGTCAGCCAGGACACGGCGATCCCGACGATGGACGCCGTGAGCATAAGGGCTACGCGCTGTTGCGGAGGCATTGCTATCATGATCGGCTGCTCCTGCCGGACAAGGAAGGCCTTTTGCATGGTTCCTTGGACCGGGGCCGGTTCAAGGATAAATGTGTGCAGCGATTCGAAGGGGCCGCAGCGACCGTTGTGCGCCCGAAAAGACGCCGGCGCTACGGGGCCTCATCAGCGCCTCTTATAACACCTGTTCTCAATATCCGGGTTGGCGAACTCACGCGACCTATTTTAATCCCGACATTGTCCAGCTGCACTCACGGCATCCGTGCAGGGCAGGGGAGACGTGACGAACTGATCATCCGTCACTTGCAGACTCGCCGGTCTAGATCCGCGTGCGGGTCGATGTCCAGATCCACCTGCAGCCGACGAAACGGCAGGCGAGTGTCCAACCCGTCCGGTCCACGCATGCGCTGACAACATCGTACTGAGCGAGCGAACGCGGGCCGGACGACGCGTCAGCCGGGTGATTGGGCGACCGGGGTGTGGGCCAAGATTTTGACAACCTAAACTTTCGTTTAGTCGGAATAGGTGTCTCGATGTGATAGTTTTGCGACGGGACTGAAGGAGGAGGCCCGGCAATTCACACGATTGGAGTATGGTATACGTTGACCGCGTCTCCCCGATGTCGGAGACAGACGCACCATTCCCTGAATAATAACGGGCAACAAACTTTAGCGTTTCGACCTGGATGGCAGCATGCGGGGTGTGAAATGTCAGCTTCTTCCGGCGTATCCATTCGTAGGGATGTCCCGAGCGCAGAGATGAATGTAGCATCGCATTTCGAAGTGCTGGCGACCTGTTGTATCCTCCAACCCGGGCGGCATTTGGTTTTCGCCTGAGCATGTCACGGTATGAAGGATTGACCTTCTGCCTAAGTAGTTCCCGAATTAGAGTTAGGTTCTTGAGTCAATCATGCACCATCGCTGTTATTGATGACGACGACGCCCTCCGCGAATCGATGAAGGATATGTTAGAGTCGTTGGGCTACGACGCCATTGCTTTTCCATCGGCGTCGGAATTCCTCGATCTTTATAGCCAGTGCCCAATCCACTGCATTATTTCCGACGTAAAAATGCCCGGCATCGACGGGCTGCAGTTGTTGGATATATTGAACGGTAAAGGCGCCCGAACGCCGCTCATATTCATGACGGCCTTTCGCGATCAGCGGTTAACGACGGCTGCCAAGCAAGGTGGCGCTCTAGGTGTTCTGTCCAAGCCCATCGACTCCGATCAGTTGGTTGCAATGCTTGAGTCTGCAGTTGGCGACCACAGTGGCGGTAAGGAAACGGATTAGCCGCTCACCCTGGCTGCATCCTTCGAAGCCGCCGCGGCATTGGGCGATTTCTCTTGAACACTTAAACCAGAACGAGGCTCTTGCGCGGAACGAGCGCCCTCTATCTCTGGCAACAGGTATCTTCGGATCGCTATCTAGGTTCGGCGAAGCCAGTGCTGAGTTCGGATCCGGGCGCATTCCTCTGAACATATGACGGAAGAGCGCCCGCGTGGGCTGGTGCACCACGCGCAGCGCACTGCGCCTGCCAGCGCGTTGTGCGTCGCCTGTGTGCGAATGGAATGACAGTCGTCGGTAATAGTTTGCAGATCTGCATGCGGGGCGGGAGGATCTCCTGGATCCCGTGAGGACCGATGCCTCCACTGGCGCGCAAAAATGGCCGCCCCTTTTTAGGGGAGGGGCGGCCAGGTTGGCTGCACCGCGGCGGGGGAGGGGGAGGGACTTGCCGCCTAGGACGGGGAGGGGAACCATCCTTGGGGACAACGGGTGCGCCACGTTGTTAGAGTACGTAGAAAAGCCTGCCTGCGTAACTAAACGTTGGTTTGGGGTTGGGGCCTCTGGAGCCGCCCGGAACCCGCCCAGAAGTGACGTTCGCTGCGCCGAGCCGGTAGTCCCTCGCTCGGCACGATCCAGCACGGCAACCCGCCGCGTCTAGCGCATCGGCCCGAAAATCGGAATCGATTTTCGCAAAGCACGATGCGTAGATTCAAAGACTTACAGCATCCTTTGTGCGTCCTGAAGGACGCACGGCGCTGTAAAGCGCCAAAGTGAAGACGTGAATACCGTCATCTTCGGGACTTCGGCCGCCAGAGGTCTACGAGCGAGCGAACGGGCGGGGGCGCCGGGGCTTGTGCAGCCCCGGCGGACGGCATCAGGCAGCGATCTGTTCATCTGCAGGCCCGAAGAACTCGAAGTGAACGCGTTCACTCGGAACTCCCGCGCGGGCCAGGTCACCGACCAGGGAGCGCAAGAAGGGCTTGGGGCCGCAGAGATAGAAGTCCGCCGACGCGAAGGGCGTATTCTCCTGCAGCCAGTTTGCGGTGATAAACCCGTCATGGTCGTGCGAATAGCCCACAGCATCCGCCGCGCTGGGATCGCTGTAGAATGTCCGGACCGTGACACCGCCGTGTGTTTTGGCAAGCGATCGAACGTGGCGGTCCATCGCGTGCGTTGAGCTGTTGAGCGCACCGTGAACGTAGTGGGCCTCCAGCTCCGGATAATCGGAGGCAATTGCCTCCAGCATGCTCACCATCGGTGTAAGCCCAACTCCGCCCGACAGAAGGACAACCGGCCGGCCCGGTTCTTCCGGAAGGAAGAAGTCACCTGCGGGAGGGGTGACCTCGAGCATGGTGCCGACCTCCGCGTGGTCGTGCAGGAATTTCGAACCGCCCTGACCCTGCGCTTCGCGTTTCACGGAAATCCGGTAGTACTCGTCATTTGGACCGCAAGAAATCGAGTAATTGCGTTTCACGTCCGAACCGTCGGCGAGGCGGAAACGGAATGTCAGGTACTGCCCTGGCCTGTGCCTGACAACCGGCTGGCCGTCCGTCGGTCGAAGTATGAACGACGTTACAACGTCGCTCTCCTTCCGCTTCTCGGCTATCGCGAATGTTCGCCATCCATTCCAGCCGCCCGACCTGCTGTCGAGGTCGGTGCGGATCTCGGCTTCGCGCTCCTTCAGCACATCGGCGAGGAACCAATAGGCCTCACCCCAGGCGTCAAGCAAGGCGGGAGACGCCGCGTCTCCGAGAACATCTGCTATCGCCGAAAGCAGCGCCTTGGCCACGAACGGATAGTGCTCCGGCAGGATGTGATAGCCGATGTGCTTGTGCGCGATGCGTTCGATGGCCGGACCGAGAACCGCCAGGTTCTCGATGTTTTCGGCATATGCGAGGATCGCAGCTGCAAGGGCGTGCACTTGCGATCCCGTCTCACCTTGATTGGCGTGATTGAAAAGTGCTCGGATATGCTCATCCTGAAAGAGCAGCGTATACATGCGCTTGGTGATTTCGCCGCCGTGCGCGGCGAGCGCCGGCGCACTCTGTTTCACGAGCTCCATAGTCTGCGGTGACAGGGGACGTGGCATAAGAGGTCCTTTCTTCTCTTAGCGGATTTCAATGCTTGGGTTGCGATCGTAGAACTCGATCTGCAAGTTGACGGGCCCCGAAAGCTCAAGGCGATGGGGAACTTCCGGGGGAACGATCCCCGGTCTGTCGCGATCAAGGAGGATCGCGTGTGTCGCGCCATCGGCGCGATACTTCACTGCGCCGCCGTGGACGCGAATTACACCCCAGGTCCCGGGTTTGAGCGTGTGCGACCGAAGCAGCGCTTGGGGCAATGAAACCTCGTCGAACGCCGAGGTGATCCGGTATGGACTACAGGGCTCTTCTGCGTTGGTCGGTTGCTTCGAGTAGGCTTGTGGTGCCTGTGGGTGAATTGCGCGCGACAGCCGCGATGCTATACGCGTGGCTTTGGCTTGCATCTCAGTCGCCAAGGACTGCGGCAACATCTCGGAGGTCGTGAGACGCCACAGAGCCAGCCAGCGATCGAACATTTCCGGACGGATCCGTTCGGCGTGGATCATGTGCATGGAGACTGGATTTCCTTTGTACCGGCCTGTCGTCAGCATCACCGACGACCAGAATTCCGACAGCCGGCCAAGGTGCTCGTCCCAATCCGCGACGATGGCGAAGACCGGTCCAAGTTCGGCGTCGGCTCGCACGCGCTCGTAAAACCGCGCGAGAATTTTCGGAATTTCGCGCTCGTCGAGTTTTTCTCTTTGCACCGCAAGCCTCCATAACATGCTTCTGAGATACATCTATTGCGTCGCACAAAAACATGCTATTGAAATACATCTTTTTGGGGCAGGCGTTTTGACGCAGGTGGGGATATGAGGCTGACGCGATACACGGACTACGCGATCCGGACGCTGACATACCTGGGCGCACGCGAGGCCGAGGTCTGCTCCATACGCGAGATCGCGGAAGCATTCGACATCTCTCAGAACCACCTGATGAAGGTCGTGCAGGACCTTGCGAACGCCGGTTTCATCAAATCGACGCGCGGAAGAAATGGTGGGATCCAGCTTGCCAGGGCCGCAGGCGAAATAAACCTCGGCGCCCTCCTCAGACACACGGAGGTCCTGACTGACCTCATTGAGTGTTCCGGCTGCGTGATAGCTCCGGCCTGCAGTCTCCCGCCAATACTTTCGGAGGCAACGAGAGCCTTTGTCTCAGTGTTTGAGAAATACACCATCGCCGATCTTCTCCGACGAAGACGCGACCTCCAGGTATTGCTGCGGGCGGCATAGCCGGCCGTGACGGAAGGGAGAAGCGGTGATTGATCGTTCGACCTCGATCATCGTCGACGTCGAGGCAAAAGCGGCCGGGCGGATGAAGTGACAGCCAGGCAGTTGACGGAACGAACGTAAGAAGGGACTTGGTCGCCTGGCGCGACTGGCGGATTGACTAATATCCGGGGCGGTTCGTGTGCGCGCCACAAATTGCCTTCATCGGCAATTTGGGAGCCCCCAGCATCACCGGGGGCTGTAGTTACGCCGTCAGCAAGTTACGCGCTGATAAATTCGAGGATGTCCCGATTGATGATCTCGGCATGGGTCGTTGCCATGCCGTGCGGAAGCCCCTTGTACACCTTGAGTACGTTGTTCTTGAGAAGTTTGGCGGACAAGAGCGCGGAGTCGGCGACCGGAACGACCTGGTCATCATCGCCGTGCATGATGAGTGTCGGCACGTCGATGGTCTTGAGGTCTTCGGTGAAATCAGTCTCCGAGAACGCCTTGATGCCGTCGTACTGGGCCTTTGTGCTGCCCATCATTGCTTGCCGCCACCAGTTCTCGACCACCGAATTCGAAGGGATCGCGCCGGGTCGGTTGTATCCGTAGAACGGCCCGCTTGCGAACTCTCGGTAAAGCTGGCTGCGGCTCTCCAGCAATGCTTTCCTGAAACCGTCGAACACTTCAACCGGCAGCCCACCGGGGTTTTCCGGCGTCTTGACCATGAGCGGGGGGACTGCGCCAATGAGAACCAGCTTGGCCGCGCGCCCATTGCCGTGGCGGGCAACGTAGCGGGTTGCTTCGCCACCTCCCGTCGAGTGGCCGACGTGGATCGTCTCGCGAAGGTCCAGATGCTCGACCACGGCCGCGGCGTCGCTGGCGTAGTGGTCCATATCATGGCCGTCGTTTATGTCGCTCGATCGGCCATGCCCACGTCGATCGTGAGCGACGACTCGGTAGCCCTTCTCCATGAAGAAAAGCAGTTGTGCATCCCAGTCGTCGGAGCTGAGCGGCCAACCGTGATGAAACATGATCGGCTGCCCGCTCCTCGGGCCCCAATCCTTGTAGAAGATCTCGACGCCGTCGGCGGTGGTGACTCTGTTCGCGCGCAACGTGCCGCTCCCCGAGGGAGAAGCGGGTGTTGCGGAGGCTGGTGTCGCCGACGCCACGGGAAGAGCTGTCGCAGTGGCGAGGGCGAGCCCGGCGGTCATTACGCCACGGCGAGTGGTCTGGTTGGTATTGGGTTCCATTGCTTTCTCCTACATCCGCAAAACAAAGCGTCGATGCATGTTGGACGGTTTTCGTGCTTATGCTGCCCACGAGGTGGCTGAGCGCTTGCGAAAATGAACGTCCGGCTTCGCCGACTGTAGATGTACAAAGGTTTGGGTGCCCCAGGAAGATGAGCAAGTCCCCATGAGCCCCGCTTTACCTTAAGTCAGGTGGGCGGGAGAAACTCGTTCGTCCTGTTGCTGCCTGCGCGGGAATAATGCGTCACGGTTGACCGTGCCGGAGTCATTAACGGCGCCGAACTGCTGCCCGGTTGGGCCAGGTTGCTGCAGGGTGCCCGTAGTCGCGACTGCGCCGACAGAAGCGCGCGCCACCGGTTAGTTGAGGTCATTCAAGACAAAGCGGCAAAGGCGACGTGCCAAGCCGACGGCTAATAAAAACCTCCGCTTATGATAGATAAAGTTGGCTCCTGTCAGCAGGAATGAAGAGCAAATCGTTCATGTGGCAAAGATCAGGTGTTGCCAATGACGACCACGATTAAGCAAAATTAAGAGGTTTAGTGATGCGCGATCTAGTCGCAATCGTAACCGGTGGCAGTTCTGGCATCGGACGCGAAGTAGCTATTACATTAGCAAAACTCGGCACTCGTGTCCTGATAACGGCACGGCGTCAGGCAGGAATTGATGAAGTCTGCGCCCGATCGGAAAATATCAAAGGTATTATTGCCGATGTAGCGAAGCCGGCCGACGTCCGGCGAACGGTTGAGGAAGCAATCGGTCTTTGGGGGAGGCTGGATGTTCTGATCAACAACGCCGGTGCAGGTGGCATTATGCCGCTCGCGGAAGCAACGGAGGAGCGCATAAAGGATATTTTCGCTGTCAACGTGACGGGTCCGAGTCTTTTGGCCGCTGCAGCCCTTCCGCACTTGAGCGGGAGGGGCGGAGCGATCACCAACATCTCCAGCACCTATGGGCACAAGGCTGCTGCAGGCCTCTCGCACTATGCGGCGAGCAAAGCGGCCCTCGAGCACCTTACGCGCTGCTGGGCGCTTGAACTTGCACCCCATGGAGTGCGCGTCAATGCAATTGCCGCCGGGCCGACAGAAACCGGGGCGCTGACGGGGATGATGGGATTGACTGCCGAAGAAGCGGAGAACGTCAAGGAGTATGAGCGCAATCTGATCCCATTGAAGCGTCGCGGCACACCGCACGACGTCGCGCAATGGATAGCGATGTTTGCGAACCCGGAGGCGGCATGGACGACGGGTCAAATTCTGTCGGTCGATGGAGGGCTTTCGGTCGTCTGAGAGATCGGCTCACTCCCCATGGCCCGCCTCGCGCAATTGAATGCATTGACGCGTGTGCATGGTCCACTTGGATATTTGCAGGAATTGGCCGCGAACCTTGTGCTCGCGGCCAATAGCGCGTCGTTGGAAAAGCGTTCTCGTCTAGAGCATCCAGTTTCAATGGAATTGTTGAAAGCGGATAATATGCTCTAGAATCGAAGTGCCAGAGCATCCTTTGTGCGTTCATTCGAAGGCACGACGCTCTAGACCGAAGATCGCTACGCGACTTTCTTCGGCTGGGCGTCGAACCACTGTTCGAATGTAACCCGACCAAGGCGCGGGCTCTTGTCCGAAACGAGAGAATTGTCGTCGATACGCGCGCCGAAATAGCGTGCCTCCGGATCCGCTACCACCTTTCTCGGGTCGTTCATCTTCTTGAGATAACGCCCGATCAAATCACTGAGCTTCACACGCTCAGGACCGGCAATTTCGACGATGCCGTTCTGCGGTTGGCTCAGCGCCACGTCGGTCATTGCGTCCGCGACATCGTCCGAGGCGATCGGCTGTATCGCAGCGGGCGACAGGTGAACCGTGTCGCCGACGGTACCCGATTGGGCGATACCATTAACGAACTCCATGAACTGCGTGGAGTGCACAATCGTATAAGGAATGCCGGATGCCCGGATCAGGTTTTCCTGCGCCAGCTTGGCGCGGAAATAGCCACTCTCTTGCAGGCGTTCGGTGC
Organism: Sinorhizobium mexicanum; assembly: GCF_013488225.1. Taxonomy (NCBI): domain Bacteria; kingdom Pseudomonadati; phylum Pseudomonadota; class Alphaproteobacteria; order Hyphomicrobiales; family Rhizobiaceae; genus Sinorhizobium; species Sinorhizobium mexicanum. The sequence continues at coordinate 832,976 of NZ_CP041241.1, forward strand.
CGACCACGGACAGAGCGATGTGGTGCTTCACGCCTGCGATTTGCTCCGCGGCCAACAGGTTCGTGCCCGATCTCTCGAAGAACTCGAGTACGGCCTTGTCTTCGAATGATGGGGAGTTTGCGAGATCAAGGACGACTTCGGCGCTCTTAAGTGCGTCGGCGAGCCCTTCGCCGGTAATCGTGTTGACGCCCGTATTTGGTGCCGCAGCGATGACTTCGTGACCGCGCTTGCGCAAGCGATCGGCGGTCTTCGAACCGATAAGTCCGGTCCCACCAATAATGACAATTTTCATAATATACCTCCGGTTGCAGCTCAAGTCGCGTTTGGAATCGAGCAAGTAAGAGAGACGAGTTAGCTCAAACCGGCCTTGTCGAGGCCAAATGCCTTGTCGGCTGATCCCGGCACGGCTTTGAACCCGATGCTGGCCCGGTTCCAGGCATTGATAGTCATGACCGCGAATGTGAGGTCGGAAATCTCTTTCTCGGACAGCTGACCGCGGACACGTTCGTAGATATCATCCGGAACGCCGCCGGCTGGCAGGTTCGTCAGCACTTCCGTCCAGGCCAGCGCAGCCCGTTCGCGAGGGGCGAAGAGGTTTGACTCGCGCCAGATCGCCACATGGTGGACGCGCAATTCGCTTTCGCCGTGGATCTTTGCTTCCTTGACATGCATGTCCAGGCAGAAGGCGCACCCGTTCAACTGCGAGGCCCGGATCTGCACCAGGTCTCGGGTCTTCTGGTCGATGGCGCTGTTGTTCACTGCGGCGCTGAGCTCCATCAACTTCTTGAAGAGCTCCGGGGACTGCTGTGCGTAGTTCAGTCGCTGTGTCATTGAAACCTTACCTTGCTTATTCGCCTATGGATGCCGGCTGAACACCGGCCGGCACATGGGAGGTGTTGGAACATCATGGATAGTAGTTGGAACGCTCTTCCCGGGGATCCTAAACATTGGTTTAGGATCCACTTTCCAGGCTCGAGCGCACTTTGTGCTTTCACTGGAATGCCGGCGCTCTGGCGGCGATGCGTCGAAGTTGACGAGCGCCGTGAATGACGCGATCACACCTGCCGAGTGGCCGCGGATCCTGTGCGTAGATGAGAATTGGGGGCAATGCTTCGCAACGTATCGTTGCGTCAAGCGCGTTTCGCCGCCGTCTCCGACGGGCCGCGTTGTGGCTCGCGTAAATCGGGCGTGTCGAGAAACCGTGATGCCGAGCAATTGTGCTCGGGTGGCTTCTTAATGGTGGCAGGGATTAGATGAGCTCTGATTTTTTCACGAGGTCGGCCAGCGAGCGGGCTTCCATCTTTCGCATCACGCTGGCTCTGTGAATCTTGACCATGATCTCACTGATCCCGAGCTCATAAGCTATCTGCTTGTTCATGAGGCCGTCGGTGACGTGCTGCATTACTTCCTTTTCCCGAGGCGTCAAAGTCGATGCTTTCTGCTTGATGGCATTCCTGACGACGGCATCCTGTCGTCTGGACCGATCAGTCTCGAAAGCCCTGCCTACTGCATCGAGCAGTTCCTCATTGGTGAAGGGCTTCAGCAGAAAGTCTACCGCGCCCGCCTTCATTGCTGTCACGCTCGTTGGCACGTCGCCATGGCCTGTCACGAAGACTACCGGAGTCTGGCATCCGAGATCCTCCAGCCGGGATTGAAACTCGATGCCGCTCATGCCCGGCATCCGAACATCCAGCACAATGCAGCCTGAAGCGTTCAGGCAACCATTCTCGATGAAATCCAGAGCGTCGCGGAAAGACGATGATTTAATGCCCACAGACTCAAATAGATCGATCATAGAGAGACGGATGTCAGCATCGTCGTCAATTACAACCACAACTTGTTCTTCGATCGGGGCGTCTACGATTTTGCGTGCGGTCGACATTGTGCTGTCTCCTCGAATGCCGGAACGGTGGTTGCATTCTGCCTTGAATTGTCTCGGGAGGCACCCTGTTTCAAAGTATACAATGGTTTAGTCCGCCCTCGTATCGGGCTGCGGGGGCGATCAGGCCTCCGCCGGCGCGCTCGCGGGCAACAGCACTCGAAACAATGCGCCATGCGGCTCGCAGTTGGCAGCCCTGATCATACCACCATGGTCGGTTATGATTGAGCGGCAAATTGCCAGGCCCATACCCATGCCATCGGGCTTAGTCGAAAAGAAGCCCTCGAACACCCGCTCGAGAGCTGCCGCGGGTATACCGCCGCCGGTATCGCGTATCGTCAGCGAAACGGTCTCGCCTTCGGCTTGCGAGGTGTCGACGACGATTTCTCGGTCTTCCGTAGCCGTTTGAGTGATTGCCTGGATGCTGTTGATCAAGAGATTGACGGCAACCTGCTGCAATTGAACCCGATCGCCCGTTATGCTTGGCAGTTCCTCGGCCAGCTGAAGGCGCAGCGAGATCGAGTGAGCCTCCGTCTCTGCCTTTATGAACAGAACGGCCTCCTTGACGATGTCATTGATGTCGATGGCTTGCCGTACGGGATCGCTGCGGACCGCCATGTCCTTGATGCGTTGTATGACGCGGTTCGCGCGGAGCGCATTTTCCTTGATCCGCGAAACAAGTTGTTGAACCTTCGCGAGGTTGGGATCAGTTCTCCCGAGCCATCTCGACGCGGTATCAGCGTCGGTAACGATCACCGAGAGCGGTTGGCGCACTTCGTGAGCTATCGACGTCACGAGTTCGCCGAGTGCCGACACCCGTGCCGCATGGGCGAAATCCGTCCCTATTTGTCTCAACTGCAGCTCAATGCGGCGCTGCTCCGTATCCCCGATTAATTCATCGGGGCGAGCACTTGATAGCCGTACGTCGGTGGAAGCATTCATCTGTTTCGTTCCAGTCACGGCCATCCTTTGCAGAGTGGGTCAGGCGGTGCGGCGCTTGAAGTCTATACTCATTACACCCTGGACAATCCGGCTCATAAGTGCCTAGCTCGGCACAGCATTTGTGCTGGGATGTCCGTAATGGCGATTATTGGTGATAAGACTGCCGGATTATCGGCCTTCGTTTTGGCGGTGGAGACCGGCTCCTTTAGCGCGGCTTCAAAGCTTCTGGGAACCACTCCATCTGCGGTCTCAAAGAGTGTCGCCAGATTGGAACAGCGCCTTGGAGCTAAACTCTTCAGGCGTTCCACGCGCTCGCTCACGCTAACAGTCGAAGGGACAGCCTACTACGAGCGAATCGTACCGTTGCTCCACGGGCTTGAGGATGCGGAGGAAGTGGTTCGTTCGGCCTCCACCGCTCGCGGCACGCTGCGCGTGACGATGCCAAGCGAGCTCGGAAGAATTTTGATGGATGCGCTTACAACCGATTTCCTGCGCGCGCACCCGGAGATCAGGCTGGAAATGGGGTGGGCGGATCGCCGTGTGGACTTGATCCGCGAGGGCTACGATCTGGCATTGCGCGCCGGTGCGCCTGACGACAGCGAACTCAATCTCCGCACACTCGGCGAACTGCCGATGGTCCTGGTGGCGTCGCCCGAGTACTTGAGCGAGATCGGGCGCCCCGCCTCCATCGACGAACTCGGTCGCGCAAATCACTTACGCTACGTCCTCGGCGGGCGGCCTTTTCTGATCCGGTTCCTGGATGGTGAAATCACCGAACCCGAAGGCCGCCTTGATCTGGACAGCGGATTCGCACTTCGGGCCGCGGCGTTAAACGGATTTGGAGTGGCTCATCTCCTGCGTTGCGTCGTCGAAGCGGACATCAGTGCGGGCCGGTTGGAAGTCGTCTTGCCTTCACGCCCGCTCAAACGCGTGCCACTTCATTTTCTTCATGCTTTTGGCAGGACGCCACCGTTGCGGGCGCGACTGTTCATGGACTTCGTGGCGGAGCAAATCAAACCGTTCCTTCATGATCCACGCCAGGAAAGGGTCCGATAACGCCAGCGGAGAGGGCCGGCTTCGCTATAACCCATAGGACCATCGCGGAGAGAGGCCAACGACCGGCAGGCTCCTCCTGCCTACTTCTGCGCCTGGCCGGCCGGGACCGGCTTCACCGGCGCACCGGGGAAGATTTTCTGTAGGTTCCCGGCGATCACCTTGTCGCCTTCCGAAACCCCGGATGACAGGCCCACGAGGCCGCCATTGCTGGGGCCGAGGGAGACCAGCCGCTGCTCGACGACGTCGCCCTTGCCGACGACATAGACATATTTCCCGAGCTGGCTGGACCCGAGTGCGGTCTCCGGCACCATTAGCACGTTCGGTTCATCCCGGACGCGGAGGCGGACGCGGACGTACTGGCCGGGCAGCAAGGTCAGATCGGTGTTGTCGATCGTTGCGCGCGCCACGACCGTGCCGGTACTGCGCTCGACCGCGTTGTTGATGAAGGTCAGGTCGCCGCGGTTGCGCGGCTCGCTGTCCCCCGGCAAAAACACTTCGGCCTGAACCCGCCCGGCCGCCCGTGCCTTCTGAATGTCCGCCAGTTCGGCTTCGCTCGGATTGAAGGAGACATAGATCGGCGAGAGTTGCACGAGATTGTTGAGTGGCGTGCCGGCCGTGTCGCTGACCAACGTTCCCTCGGGAGCCAGGTTTCGCCCGAGCCGCCCTGCAAAGGGTGCCCGGATTTCAGTGTAAGCGAGGTTGATCTCGGCGGTGCGAACCGCCGCCCGCGACATAGCCAGGGCCGCCTCCGCCTGGCGCACGGCGCTTGCGCGTTGGTCGAAGCTGTCCTTGTCCAGGTAGCCTGTCGTGGCCAGTTCGTTGCCGCGTGTGAGATTGCTGCGAAGATAGGCGAGCGATGCCTCGTCACGTTGGATCTGGGCTTTCGCCTGATCGAGCTCCGCCTCGTAGTCGCGCGGGTCGATCCGGTAAAGGAGCTCGCCCTGCTTGACGTCGGAGCCGTCCGGAACTTCCTGCGACTGTATATAGCCGGAGATCTTAGCGCGGAGCGTCACGTTGCGGATCGCCTCCGTCCGCGCGGAATACTCGAGGTAAATGGGGATCGTCTTCTTGACGACCGCGGCGACGGGAACAGGCATGGCAGGAGGTGCCGTCGCAACCGCGGCCCCTGCGTCACCGCCGTTCAGGTCAAGCCTGCCGCCAGTGTACGAATAGGCCGCAGCCAGAGCCGCGATCGCGACTGCTGCGGCAAGGCCAAGTTTCAAACCGCGCATATCAAGCTCCAGTCCCTATTCGGCCGCTTCGGGCTCCCGCTGCCCCTTGGCAGGGCTAAGCCCTTCCCGCCATTGCTCAATGACAGCATAGAAAACCGGGACAAAAATAAGTGTCAGAACGGTGTCCATGAGCATACCGCCAAACACCGTCGTGCCGATCGACTGCCTGCTGGCGGCACCGGCGCCCGTCGCGTACATCAGCGGGACGACGCCGAGAATGAAGGCGAACGCCGTCATCAAAATCGGCCGTAGCCGCAGGCGGGCCGCCTCGGCAGCGGCCGTGATGATGTCCAAGCCTTCCTGTCGGCGCCGCTTGGCGAACTCGACGATCAGAATAGCGTTTTTCGCGGCAAGGCCAACCAGCATCACGAAGCCGATCTGCGAGTAGACGTCGATCTGCTTGGCGCGCAGCCACAGGGCGAGCAGGGCGCCGAGGAGAGCGAGCGGCACGGAAAGCAGCACCATGAAGGGCATCGACCAGCTTTCATACTGCGCCGCCAGGATCAGGAAACAAAAGATTATTGCCAGCGCGAAGACGAGCGCGGCGATCGATCCGGCCCTGATCTCCTGATAGGTGATGCCCGTCCATTCGAAGCCGAAGTCCCGCGGCAGAGTGGCCGCGGCGGCGCGCTCCATCGCGGCCACCGCCTGGCTCGAACTGTAGCCCGGCGCGGCCGCGCCATTTACGAGCGCAGACGGATAGTTGTTGTAGTGGCTGACGGTTTCGGGGCCGACGGTCGGCTTCAGCGCCCCGAGCGTGCTGAGCGGCACCATGTCGCCAGCCGAATTGCGCACGTAAAGCCGGGAAATGTCGGCGGGATTGGAGCGAGCGCTTTGATCGGCCTGCAGCGTTACACGAAAAGTGCGACCGAACAGGTTGAAGTCGTTGACATAAAGCGAGCCGAAATAGATCTGCAAGGTGTTGAATATATCCGGCAGGTTGAGGCCCAACTGCTTTGCCTTGTCCCGGTCGAGGTCATAGTTGAATTGCGGGCTCGACGTGCTGAACGCGGTGAAGAGCTGGTGCGGATTGATTTCCGGCTGCTTTCGTGCTTCGGCGATCAGGGCCTGCGTGGCGTCGTTCAGCGCCACGCTGCTGTGGCCGCCGAGGTCCTCGACCTGGAATTCAAAACCGCCCGTTGCGCCGAGCCCTTGTATCGACGGCGGATCGAAGGCGAGCACCAGAGCGTCGGGGATCTGCAAGAGGATCGGCTGCACCGCTTCGCGCAGCGCCGACGCGCCCTCTTCGGGGGGCCGCTCGTCCCATGGCTTCAGGACCGCAAACTGCACCGCGGAATTCGACTGACTTGCGAAACTCAGGAAATTGAAGCCGACTACGGAGCCGACGAAATCCACGCCCGCCGTGCCGCGAAGGATTTCCTCCGACTGCCTCGCGACGGCTTCGGTTCGTTCTATCGACGCGCCGTCGGGGAGTTGGATGACCACGAAGAAATATCCCTGGTCTTCGACCGGCAGGAAGGTCGAGGGAATGCGCTGCCACAATGCGTAGGTGGAACCGATGGCGATCAGGAAGAGTCCGAACAGCGCCCAACGCCACCGGACGAGTCTCGCAATGCTGTGCGCATACGCATGCGAGAGCCAGTGAAAACCGGTGTTGAACCAGCGGAACAGCACGAACCGCGCCGCTCCGCGATGGCGCAGGAACGCGGCGCTGAGCGCGGGACTGAGCGTCAGCGAATTGAATGCGGAGAACGCAACCGAGATCGCGACCGTCAGGGCGAACTGATTGTAAAGGCTTCCCGCAACACCCGGAATGAAGGCGACCGGCACAAAGACGGCCAGAAGCACGGCGGTCGTCGCGATGATCGGTCCCGTCACCTCCTGCATTGCCTTGTGCGTTGCGGCGAGTGGTGGCAGGCCGGACTCTAACTGTCGCTCGACGTTCTCGACCACCACGATCGCATCGTCGACCACAAGGCCGATGGCGAGCACCATTCCGAGCAGGCTCAGCATGTTCAACGAGAAGCCGAGCAGGTACATGACGATGAGCGTCGCGATCAGCGACACCGGAATGGCGATCGTCGGGATAATCGTGGTGCGCACGTTCTGGAGGAAGATGAAGACGACCGCGATGACGAGAGCCAGCGCCTCGACCAGCGTGATCACCACATCCTGCATCGCCGCGGACACGAAGCGCGTGGTGTCGTAGAACATGTGGTAGGCGATACCTTCGGGGAAGCGCTGCGACAGTTCGTCCATCTTGGCCTTGACCCGGCTCTGGAGATCGAGAGCGTTCGATCCAGGCGCCTGGAACACTGCCAGGACGACGCTCTCCTTGCCGTTGAAGGTTACCGATGAAGAATAGAGCAGGGCACCGAGCTCGATGCGTGCCACGTCGCGCAGCCGGATCGTCGCCCCCGTGCCTTGGTCAGCCCGCAGCACAATATCGCCGAATTGCTCGGGATCGCTCAGCCGCCCGAGTGCATTGATCTGCATCTCGAAGGGTGTGCCGGCCGGCGCCGGGGACTGCCCGATCTTTCCGCCGGCAACCTGGACGTTCTGCTCCTCGATGACGTTCTGCACGTCGACCGCGGTGATGCCCAGATTGGCCATCCGGTCCGGATCGAGCCAAACGCGCATCGAGTAACGCCGCTCGCCGAAGAGCTGGACATCGCCGACACCCGGCAGGCGCTTGAGCGGATCGAGGATCTGCAGGTAGGCATAGTTGCTGACGGACGCGAAATCGACGGAGTCATCGGGCGAATCGAGGCTGACCAGCACGGTGAAGTTCGGTATCTGCTTGGCGATCGTCACCCCGCTCTGGTTGACCAGGGCCGGAAGCGAGGACGCTGCTTGCGAAACGCGGTTCTGCACGTCGAGCGCCGCGACGTCGATCGGATAGCCGACGTCGAAGGAGATGATGATCCTCGAAGAGCCGTCATTGGAGCTCGTCGAAGACATGTAGAGCATGCCCGGCACGCCGTTGATCTGCTGTTCGAGCGGAGTGGTGACGGTATCGGCGACGACCTGGGCGCTGGCGCCCGGATAGTTGGCGGAGACGACGATCTGCGGCGGCGTAATGTCCGGGAACTGCGACACCGGCAGCAGGAAATAGCAAATGGCGCCCGCAAGCGTCATGACGATGGCGATAGCAGAGGCGAAAATCGGTCGGCGGATAAAGAACTCGATCATGGCCCGATCAATCCATGTACGACGCGGGCGCCAGCGTGGGCCGCGCCGGCCGGCAACGGCCGATGTGCATCCTTGAATATCGCGCGATCCGACCTGTCGTCGACCCGGAGGGCGACATTCGCGGGCGCTTTGCCGGGCGGCTTCAACGCGCCGAAATCGAGCTTCTCCGCGGTCACCGACACGCGGTTTATCCGGTCGGTAAGGAGTTTTCCCGCCGTCGGCCTATCCAGCTTGCGCATCGCCAGGCTCCAGCATCAGCAATCGCGATCTGCACCGTCGTTAACTAGACGTTTGACGATCGGGCGAACCGACATTGTGACATTGTGCCAGAAATTTTTCGTGCGGTTATCATCACGCTCGGAAGCGTTCGAGAAATCGGCTGCTCCTTGATCTCCCTCGACCGATCCGGGACCAGCGTTCACGGTCAAGCGTCTTTCCGTACGAAAATAGGCCGGCCGAACCTGATGACGACCTCATTCGCGAGTGTGCTCGGCAATCCCCGGCTCCAGCAGCCGAAGGATTTCTGGCAGGCGTTCGTTCATTTCTGCCGGGATCTTCTCGTTCATCAGAAGCGTCACGAGCCCATGCACCAAAGACCAAGCGGCAATCGGGCCGGGATCGTCAAATGCATTCGGCCCTTTCCGACCCGCCTTCACGGCAAGAAGTTCAAAGGCTTGACGACTGGCTAGAGACAAATGCACGTCTCCGCTGTCGATGTGTTCCCGGGATCCAAACATCAGCGTGTAAAGGCCCGGGTTGGCTTTTGCGAAGTCGATGTAGGCAACGCCAAGATCACCGATGCCGCTGGCGGGGTCGGATGCAAGCGGCGCAATCATATCTCGCAGCCTAGAAAATCCCACGGCGGCAATGGCTGACATCAGTTCGCGCTTGCCGGCGAAGTGCGCGTAAGGAGCGGCCTGGCTGACACCAGCTTGGCGCGCCACGGCACGTAAACTTACTCCTGCTGGGCCTTCGCGCTCGAGCAGCACTAACCCTGCCTCGATCAGCGCGGAGCGTAGATCACCGTGGTGATATCCTCGCGCTTGTGTTTTCGAGTTCATTCCGCCTACCCAATCTTGACACTGTTAAGAACGCCGCTATGTTGACGACGTTAAGATCGACGTGCCCGCACGAAAGTCAAGGTCGGCCCACGATGTCGGACCGCGGTCATTTGTTGGAAAGGCGGGAATTTCAGATGTTCACGGATCTTGTCCTCGCTAGCGCCCACCACCTCCTGGTCTTCTTGCTGGCGGCGATCATCGCGATGGAAGCAGTGATTGTGCGGCCGGATATGTCCGGGGAAGGCGCCAGGTTCCTCTCCCGTATCGACGCGTATTACGGCGCGACCGCCGCGCTTGTGCTCCTCATCGGGATCGGCCGCGTCCTCTTCGGACTCAAGGGATGGGAAGCATATGTTTACAATTGGGCGTTCTGGCTGAAGATGGCGGCCTTTGTCGTGGTCGGGCTCCTCTCCATCAGGCCCACGCTGCAAATCCGCAAGTGGAGAAAGAACGCGGACGAAGGCGCGTTCACCCCGCTACCCGAGGACGTTGCCAAGGTGCGCGGCTCCATTCTGGCGCAGATCGGCGTCTTCGCGCTCATTCCAGTTCTGGCGGCGACGATGGCTCGCTACGGTTATTGAAAGTTCATCTGGGCCGGCCAGATGAGTTTTGGCATGGGTGTCACACACCCTTTACATTTTACGCCGAAACTTGGAGGGTAGCTCCATGGCACAGTCATCCTGAACAGGATTGGCAGGGGTCGCTTCAAAAGCGGTTGACGCCGCAGTCGATCCGGCAGAGGCGTCCATCCCGTAGTGCCGGAAATCCTTCGTGCGGCGGATCTGGACGACAACCATCCGAGGCAGATCCGCGGCTTCGCAGCCGCCGGGGCGCGACCGCCCAGTCCCTAGGACGACGAGCGGATGATCCTGGCTTCCGAACCCGATTTGAATTGGAATTATCGGGCAAGCTTCAACCGAGGAAGTAGAGATGAGCAAGTTTGTTATTCTCGCACTGACGGCGGTGGCAATCAGCGTCGGCAGCGTGGCCTGCGTATCAGAGAACCCTGACACGGCATCGATAGCGCCCAATGCCGAGAACCGGAACGGGACGGTCAACCCCAGGGCAAGCGGTGCCCCGCCAAGGAACGGTTCTTACTACAAGGGCATCTTTCGGGAATGATCTGACGCTTTGAGATCAGCCAATTCCAGACGGAAAGCCGCTACGCGCTGCCGCCCGCTACCAAGATTCGTCTTCCTCGCAGGGGAGACGCGTTGTTTGTGCCGCATCAAAGAGATGCACCCGGCAACGGTGTAGGTGCACCGGGCCGAAAATGAATTGCGGCGCGTCGGCATGAGGTCGAACTTCCTCTGGAGCGTTGCCTCATGCGTTTGTCGGACGTCTCGCTGACCAAGCGAATCCTCTGGTGTGTTGCCCTGCCGGCGCTCGTCGCTGCCTGGCTCGCCTATGGGCGGGTCGAGGCGAGCCTGGCGAGCTACCGGGACGCCGCGCACCTGGTGAAGATCAGCGATTACATATCGATCCTTGGGGACGCAGTACACTCCCTGCAGATGGAGCGCGCTGCGACGGCTCTGTTTCTCGCAAATAATCCGAGTGGCGATGATGCACCTCTGAGTGCCGCGCGGCGTGGTTTCGACGGGCGCGCGGAAACGGCTTTGGCTGCCGCGTCGAAACTCGCCATCGATCAGGATGCCACCTTGCGAGAGGCGAGACAGCAGCTTGCAGCGCTGCGCGGGCGCGTCGACCGGCGTGAGTTGGCGCCGGCGGAGAGCAATGCGCAGTACAGCCAGTTCGTTTCCCGCTTGCTGGCCATGCTGCGGGCGCTCACCAATGGCGGGCGCATCGACGATGCGCTTGCCGGGAAGGTGGAAGCCTACAACCTCTTCTCGTTGGCGAAGGAATATGCGGGCCAGGAACGGGCGGCAGGCAATGCGTTGATCGCCACAGGTCTGGCTGATCGCGAGGGCCTGCTCCGCTTGGCCAAGCTCTATGGCGCACAGACGATGCTGCTCAATGAGTTCGTCACCAAGTTGCCGGCCTTCGCGGATCGGGCGAAAACCGTCACACCGGAGGCCTCGGCACCGCTGGCGGAAATCCGGAAGGTGCTGTTGGCAACCGGCGAAGGGGGAGACCTCTCCGCCCTTGATGCCGCCGAATGGTATCGTCTGGCGAGTGCACGGATCAACACAATGCACGAGGTCGAGAAGGCGCTGCTCGAGGATACGCGCGCGGACGCGGGTGACCTCGCCCGACGGCAGATGACGGCTCTGCTGGCGATTGGTGGCGGCCTGACCGTCGCGCTCTCCGCCGCCACCTGTGTATCTGTGCTGATCGCGCTCGGAGTGGTCCGACCGATCCGGGAACTCACCAAGGCAATCGAGCGTCTCGCTGACGGCGATGCCGGGACGACAGTAGGCCAGACGGATGCCAAGGATGAGGTTGGAGCCATGGGGCGCGCAGTCGCCAAGGCCGTAGAGGTAGCCAGGCGCCAGGCGGAAGCACAGCGCGAGGAGGATCAGCGTCGTGCGGCGGAACGACAGGCGGAGGCGCGGGCGCGCGATGAAGAGCGGGTTGCACGGGCAAGGGACCTCGAACAGGCGCTGGACAATGTAAACCGCGGTTTGGACGAACTTTCCCGGGGGAACCTGCGCTTCCGGATCGCCCAGACGCTCGCCCCGGACTTCGACGCGCTTCGGACGGCCTTCAACGGGTCGGTCGAGACGCTGGAGCGGCTCGTTTCTCTCGCTGGCGAGAATGCGAATGTCATTGACGGCAGTTGCGCAGAGTTGCGGACGGCCGCGGACGACCTCGCGCGGCGCACGGGCAGCCAGGCGACAGCATTGGAGGAAGCGGCCGCCGCTCTGGAGGAGGTCGCGACTGCGGTCAAGATGTCATCGGTTGGCGCTGACGAGGCACAGCGCTCGGTCGGCATCGCAAGCAGCGATGCGGCCGAGGCGATCCGTGTCGTCGCCGAAACCGTCGGCGCGATGCACGACATTGCCAATTCCTCGCAGCGGATTGGACAGATCATCGGTGCGATCGACGAGATCGCCTTCCAGACCAATCTGCTGGCGCTCAATGCCGGGGTCGAGGCGGCGCGTGCAGGCGAAGCGGGCAAGGGATTTGCTGTCGTAGCGCAGGAGGTTAGAGAACTGGCGCAGCGTTCAGCCGCCGCAGCGCGGGAGATCAAGACGTTGATAGACCAGGCGACGAACGACGTTTCGGCTGGCGTCGCCCTAGTGGGCAAGACCGGTGAGGCGCTTTCCGGTATCGAGCGCCACGTGCAGCTTATCAGCAGGCAGGTTCTCACCATCGCACAGTCTGCCAAGGAACAGGCCTCGGCGCTGGGCGAGATTACTGCCACGGTCAGCCAGCTTGACCAGATCACCCAGCAGAATGCCAGCATGGTCGAGGAGACGACAGCCGCCTCGGAAAGCCTGGCAGTGGAGGCTGGCAAGCTGCGCAATCAACTGGCGACCTTCCAGACGGGGCAGGGCAGGGTGGAGAGGCACTGGCAAGCCAATGCCGCCTGACCCCGCGCCAAACCTGCGATCACGGCGACATCTTTGCTTCGCCGTGAGTCGCAATCTTTATGAGCCTCAAAGGTCGCTGAGCGCGGCGTCGATTCGTTCACGTGCCTTCTTCGGGAACTTTGCGGCCTTGACTTGCTCGACATTGGCCGGTGCCTCGCCGACGACAACGACGGCAACCATGCCCATGCTGAAGTGCGGCGTGCACTTGACCACGTAGATGCCTTCCTGGGTCAGGGTCACTTTAACCGCTTCGTTTATCTTCCCTTTGAACGGTTCGGCACCCTGCGGGATCATGTCCTTGACCGTTTCGGCATTGTGGCCCTTGTCCGCAGGCACAAAAGTCACGGTATCTCCCGGGTTGGCCCTGAGTATCGACGGTTCGAAGACCATCACGCCTTCCGCGCCCTTGTTGAGCATCTTGATCTCATGGTCGGCGGCAAAAGCGGGAACGCTCAGGACACTCAGGAACGCTGCACCGACGAGGAACTTGGTCATGGAACGCATTGCAATTCTCCTTGCTGGAAGACACCCCGCATGGGCGCCTTGCAAGGACGATGACTAAGCCGTGCGGCCGGCTCGTTCTTTGACATAACGCAAATTTCGCTCGCGTCAGAACGCCGCAATCTTCGCTGCCCTCTGTCGCATGTTTCCTTAAACGCATCGGTTCAAGGAAAAAGCATGCAGTAATTCAAAGTGCCTCGGCGCCCTTTGCGCGTCCGACAAGACGCGCGGCGCTATAGTCGAGGGAAGTCCACTTGGATGCGTTACGGGATCGGAAGCGCCCGCACACCCTGCAGACAGCGGATCATGTCGCCCGCAAACGTCTGCGCCCGCTTCCGTCCTGCCTCCGTGCGCTCCCGTTCCGCCAAGTCGAGGTAGCAATCGAGGAGGAACTCACAAAGCGGGACCAATCGCTCCGTGACATTCTGCGGCACGTGCTGCAGGAGAGGCGTTTCGGCGGATGGTTCTCGCGAAAGATGCTGCGCCCGCTCGGCTGCTTCCGCCGAATGCGCGCGCAAGCGCTCCGCAACCAGTGCCCCAACCGAATCGGCCTGTTTCATCAGGAGGCTGGAAAGTCGTTGCTCCAGAGTCGGCAAATTCCCCTTGTCGGCCTGCGCGTCGGCGTGGCGCATTGCGTGGAACGCCCGGCGTCGTTCTCGCCGGAGCGTTGCGACATGGCCCAGCTCTTCCATGGCCAGTCGCTCCGCGGCATGCCTTATCTCGTCGTTTGGCGCATGGGCGGCCGCATAGCTCCAGAATACGAATGCTCTTTCCTCGTTGCGAACCGCCATGGAAAAAGCGCGGTACGAGGTCAGCAGCTCCGGAGCAACGAGCCCGGCACCTTCGTCGTCGAAGAGCGGTTCAGGCAGCGTGACGGGTAGCGGTGTCCGGCCACCGAGCCACCGATCGACATTCCCGAGATGTCCCTCTTCTTCAGCGATCAGGCGGCCGAACACAGCCGCCAAATCGGGACGGTTTTCTAACCGCATGCGCGCCGCCAGCGAAACGTAGCCGTCGATCGCCTCTTGTTCCATGGCCCGCGCAAAGGCGAGCAATTCGTCCATCGACGCCATTGTCCATGGTTCCGTCTTCTTGTCTGGCATTTCTGCTCTCCCGGCTCGCGCGCGAAACGATTCCTCTGACGGCGCAGACTGGCCCAAATTGAATTTGATCGGGTTGATTTGGCTCAAAGAAGCTCCGTCTCGGTCGTGTCAGATGGCTGCGACGCAGTGGCCGAGTACGGCCAGAAAACTCGATGTGCCAGACAGCGATCAATCAAATGCCTTTGCAAAGCCTTGTCCGCGCTCTCACCGTTCTCTGTATCGCCCTGCTTGTGGCCTTTCCAAGCATGGCCGGCCAGCTGTCCGAAAAGCTTCAAAAGGTGCAGCCGGGGGAAATCTTCCCTGGAGCAACCCGTTTCGGCGAGGCGACAGGCGACCCGCCGATTGCGCCGATTTTCCGCGGCGAGGAGTTGTTGGGATACGCCTTTCTCAACTCCGACGTTACGAGCTCGGTCGGCTATTCCGGCAAGCCGATCCATATTGTCGTCGGCATTGATCCCAAGGGCATCGTACGCGGGCTGAAGCTGGTCGAGCACAAGGAACCGATCGTCCTCATCGGCATTCCGGAGGCCAAGGTTGTCGCTTCCGTCAATTCATTGATAGGCAAAGATCTGGGCCGCGTCTCGGCAGGTGCCGAACGGCCGCCGCAGGTCGACATCGTCAGCGGCGCAACCGTTACTGTCCTCGTCATGGGCGACAGCATCGTCCGCTCCGCTCTCAAGCTCATCCGCAGCAACAGGCTCGGCGCGGAGACCGCTGCCCTGGCTGGGCCTTCCGCCGAGATCCGCCGGGTGGATCCTGGCACGAGCAACGTGAGCGATTGGCAGACCCTTGTCGGTGACGGTTCGGTCAGAAGCCTTCGGCTGACGGTCGGAGAGGTGTCGGATGCATTCCGGCAGGCGGGGCAGCCAAGCGCAGCCGAGCACCCGGAGACGCGCAAGCCGGGTGACAGGTTCATCGACCTTTACATCGCGCCAGTCAGCGTCCCGAGCATTGGACGGTCGCTGCTGGGCGAAGCGCGCTATGAGCAGATGCGCGCCAAACTCAAGCCCGGCGAAGAAGCGATCATCGTGGCGGGGGACGGCGCCTATTCATTCAAGGGATCAGGTTACGTTCGAGGCGGCATTTTCGACCGGATCGAGCTCCTGCAGGATGGCCAGGGGCTGCGGTTCCGAGACCGCTATCACACGCGTCTGCCGGCACTTGCAGCCGCCGGCGCTCCGCATCTTCGCGAAATCGCGCTTTTCGTGGTTCCGGCAGACTTCGGCTTCGATGTGACGGCTCCCTGGGAACTGCAGTTGCTGGTCCAGCGCAGTTCGGTAGGGCGCGAGAAGGCAGTGCTTCCCTATAATCTTGGCTACACGCTTCCCGATGCTTACGTGAAGGTCGAAGCAGCGCCGGCACCGCCGCCGCCTGTTGAGCCGAGCGCCGCCGAGCCGGGCGAACCGCTTGCTTTAAGCGAGCCCCTTTGGATGAAGATGTGGGATATGAACCGCACATCGGTGGCGATTGCCGCCGCAGCGGTGCTCGTCCTCACCCTCATCTTCTTCTTCCAGGACTGGCTCGTGAAACGACCGGTGTTGTTCGGGTGGGTGAGGCGTGGCTATCTCACCTTCACGCTTGTCTGGCTCGGCTGGTATGCCAATGCCCAGCTCTCCGTCGTCAACGTCCTGACCTTCTTCAACTCTCTTGTGACGGGTTTCCACTGGGAGTTCTTTCTCTCCGCGCCCCTGGTCTTCCTCCTGTGGGCAAGCGTTGCCGCCGCGTTGCTGTTCTGGGGGCGCGGTCCGTTCTGCGGATGGCTATGCCCGTTCGGCGCCTTGCAGGAACTGACCAACAACATTGCACAGTGGCTGAAAGTGCCGCAGGTCCGCGTACCCTGGGGACTGCATGAACGCCTCTGGCCGATCAAGTACATCATCTTCCTCGGCCTGTTCGGCCTTTCGCTCTATTCGCTCGCGCTTGCTGAAATGTTCTCGGAAGTGGAACCGTTCAAGACGGCCATCATTCTGAAATTCGCGCGCGAATGGCCCTTCGTCATCTTTGCGCTGACCGTGCTCGCCGCCGGGCTGTTCATCGAACGGTTCTATTGCCGCTACCTTTGCCCTCTGGGCGCCGCCCTCGCCATACCAGGGCGAATCCGGATGTTCGAGTGGCTGAAGCGGTGGCCGGAATGCGGTTCGCCCTGCCAGCGCTGCGCGAAGGAATGCCCCGTCCAGTCGATCCACCCGGAGGGCGGAATCAACGTCAACGAGTGCATCTACTGCATGCACTGCCAGGAGCTTTACCACGACGATCAGCGTTGTCCGCACATGATCCAGGTGCGGCTGAAACGCGAAAAGTTCATGGCGCTTTCCACCCCGGCTTCACGGGGGGAGGCGCCGGCGAAAACCGCCGTGACCCACAAGGGGGTCCCGATCAGGAGACCCGAGAAGACACCGGAAATCCCGTCTGACGCCAACATCCAAGGAGAGGCATAATGTCAAACGAAGAAACCAAAATGCGTCTGAACAGACGACAAATGCTGGGCACGTCCGCGTTCGTGGCGGCGGCCGGCGCAATGGGCGCCGGTGGTGCGCTGACGCTCTCGGGCGGAACGGCAACGCCGGCAAAGGCGCAGGAAACATCCGGCTCCAGCTACGAGGTCAAGCCCGGCGAACTCGACGAATACTACGTCTTCTTCTCATCGGGGCAGACGGGCGAAGTCCGCGTCGTCGGCGCACCTTCCATGCGCGAAATGATGCGAATTCCCGTCTTCAACCGGTGCAGCGCCACGGGCTGGGGCCAGACGAATGAAAGCCGAAAGATCCTGACGGAAGGGCTGCTTCCCGAGACAGTGGAGTTCCTGAACGAGCGCGGCGGCATCTATCTCAACGGCGATCTCCACCACCCGCATCCTTCGTTCACCGACGGGACCTATGACGGGCGCTATCTCTTTGCCAACGACAAGGCGAATACGCGCGTTTGCCGTATCCGGCTCGATGTGATGAAGTGCGACAAAATCATCCAGCTTCCCAACCAGCACACGGTTCACGGGCTTCGGGTGCAGAAGTATCCGAAGACCGGCTACGTCTTCTGCAACGGCGAGGATCGCGTTCCGATCCCGAACGACGGCAAGATCCTCGACGATCACAAGCAGTACCACGCGATTTTCACCGCGGTCGACGGCGAAACCATGAAGGTGGCCTGGCAGGTCATGGTCGACGGTAACCTCGACAACGTCGATGCCGACTATCAGGGCAAGTATTGCTTTGCGACCTGCTACAACTCCGAAGAAGGCGTCAACCTTGCGGAGATGATGGCCAGCGAGCAGGACTGGGTCGTCGTGTTCAATCTCAAGCGCATCGAGGAAGCGGTTGCCAAGGGCGATTACAAGGAAATCGGCGGTGTGCCGGTGCTCGACGGCCGCAAGGGCTCGCCCTACACGCGCTATATTCCGGTTTCGAACAGCCCGCACGGCATCAACACGGCACCTGACGGCATCCACGTCGTCGCGAACGGCAAGCTGTCTCCGACCGTGACCGTCTTCGACGTGCGCAAGTTCGATGATCTTTTCGAAGACAAGATCAAGCCACGCGACACCGTCGTTGCCGAACCTGAACTCGGCCTCGGCCCATTGCACACCGCCTACGATGGCAAGGGCAACGCCTACACGACGCTGTTCATCGACAGCCAGGTCTGCAAATGGAACATCGAGGACGCCAAGCGCGCCTTCAAGGGTGAAAAGGTCGATCCCATTCGCCAAAAGCTCGATGTCCACTATCAGCCCGGCCACAACCACACCTCCATGGGACAGACGAAGGACGCCGACGGCAAATGGCTGATTTCGCTAAATAAGTTCTCCAAGGACCGTTACCTGAACGTCGGCCCGCTGAAGCCGGAAAACGATCAACTGATCGACATCTCCGGGGACGAAATGGTTATCGTCCACGACAACCCGACCTTCGCCGAACCCCATGACGCGACGATCGTGCATGCCTCCAAGATCAACCCCGTACACGTCTGGAACCGCGAGGACCCGTTCTTCGCTGACGCGGTCGCTCAAGCCAAGGCGGACAACATCGATCTGCTGGTCGACTCGGAGGTCATCCGCGACGGCAACAAGGTGCGCGTCTATATGACGTCCTCGGCCCCGGCCTTCGGCCTGGAAAGCTTCACGGTGAAGCAGGGCGACGACGTCACGGTCTACGTGACCAACATCGACGAGGTCGAGGACCTAACGCACGGCTTCTCTATCATCAACTACGGGATCAATATGGAAGTGGCTCCACAGGCGACCGCTTCCGTCACCTTCAAGGCCAGCAAGCCAGGCGTCTACTGGTATTATTGCTCGTGGTTCTGCCACGCCATGCATATGGAAATGAAGGGACGCATGTTCGTCGAACCTACGGCAGCATGATGAACTTGCGAGCCCTGACAGTGCAAATCGGGACGGCGGCCATATTGGCCGCCTTACCGGTGCTCGCGCGAGCGGAAACCCGCGTCGTTGCAGCGGACGACGTACGGCCCCTGCAAGCGGTGATCGACGCGGCGAGGCCCGGCGACGTCATCACGTTGCAGGCGGGCGAGTACAAGGGGCCGATCACGATCGACAAGGCCCTGTCGCTGGTGGGGCAGGGGCAGGCATCCGTCATCGGAAACGGCAAAGGCAGCGTCATCACGATCGTCGCGGAGGGCGTGACGGTTCGCGGTCTTCAGGTGAGCGGTTCCGGCACTGATCTCGCGAAGCTCGATTCGGGTGTCTTTGCGGCAAAAACCGCCAAGCGCGCCGTGATCGAGGACAACACGATCACGGGCAATCTCATTGGTGTCTATCTTCACGGAGCGCCAGAAAGCGTCGTCAGGAGAAATCGGATAGCCGGCCTGAAGGAAGGCCGCCTCAGTGAAGCAGGAAATGGCGTCACCGTATGGAATGCGCCCGGCTCGATGGTTCTCGACAACGATATCAGCTTCGGGCGCGACGGGATTTCGACCAACGCGAGCAAGCGCAATGTCTTCAGCGGCAATCGCTTTAGCAACCTGCGTTTCGCGATCCACTACATGTACACAAACGATAGCGAGATCAGCAACAACGTGTCGACGGGCAATGCCGTCGGCTATGCGGTCATGTTTTCCAATCGCCTGAAAATAAAAGGCAATCGCTCAGATGGCGACCGTGATCACGGTCTTCTGTTGAACTACGCGAATGGTTCCGAGATCACCGGCAACGTCGTCGTCGGCCGCCTGCAGCCGGCCGAGCGCTGGTTAACGGCAGGAACGAGATCCGACGAACACGGCACGCCCAAGATAGAGGAGGGGAGTTCGGTTGCCGACGGAAACCGCCGCCTCGGACCGGAAAAATGCGTCTTCATCTACAACGCCAACAAAAATCGCTTCCGGGACAACATATTCGAAGGGTGCGCGATCGGCATTCACTTCACGGCAGGATCGGAAGGCAACAACATCAGCCGCAACGCATTCATAAACAACCGCAACCAGGTCAAATATGTCGGAACGCGCCACCTCGATTGGTCCTCGGACGGCAGGGGCAACTATTGGAGCGACAATCCGGCGTTCGATCTCAACGGCGACGGGATCGGCGACAGTTCCTATAGGCCCAACGATCTCATCGACAGGGTACTTTGGACATCACCCCAGGCGAAGCTTCTGACGAGCAGCCCCGCCGTTCAGGTCATTCGCTGGGCCCAGGCGCAGTTTCCGGCGCTTCTGCCCGGCGGCGTAATCGACAGCCATCCGCTGATGCTGTCGCCCGAACGCAAGGAAGCACAACAATGAATGAAACCGTCCAGGTTGCAGGCATAGCCAAGCGCTATGGGAAGTCGACCGTGGTCAAAGACGTATCCTTCACGCTTCGCGCGGGAGAGACGGTCGCGCTCGTCGGGCACAACGGCGCCGGCAAGACGACCCTCATCAAGCTGATGCTCGGCTTGATCCGTCCCACGACAGGCGCGGTGCGTGTCCTCGGCGAGGATCCCGCCACCGGCGACTTCGCGGTGCGTCAGCGCCTCGGCTACCTGCCGGAAAGCGTCTCGTTCAACATGGCTCTGTCGGGACGCGAGACCTTGCGCTTCTACGCGCGACTGAAGCGCGTCGACATTGCCGCCGCAGAGGGACTCTTCGAGCGGGTAGGGCTCGCAGCGGAAGCCGTCGATCGCCCCGTTCGAACTTACTCAAAGGGCATGCGTCAACGCCTCGGGCTCGCGCAAGCTCTGCTCGGGGCACCACGGATCCTGTTGCTCGACGAACCGACCAGCGGCCTCGACCCCGCGTTGCGACGGAATTTCTACGATCTGATCTCGGAGCTGCGAGGGAAGGGCACCACGGTGTTGCTCTCGTCGCACGCGCTGACCGAGCTCGAAGGGCGCACGGATCGCGTCATCATCATCAACAACGGCGTGGCGATTGCCGACGGGACGCTCGACGATTTGCGGCACATCGCTCAACTGCCAACGCGCATCAGCGTCAGACTTTCGCAAACTGACGCAGCACCAAAATGGGCGAATGGCGGCATGAACTGGCGGCGTGGTGCGGACGGTGTCCTTGACGCGGACATCTTGCCGGACCGGAAAATCCGCCTGCTGCACGACATCACCGCGGACGCGGCGCTGATCTCCGGTTTGGCGATCACGGAACCGACGCTCGATGACCTCTACGCCCATTTTCTCAAAGCCCCGGTGACGAAATGAGAAATGTTCTGACGATCGCCGGGAAGGAGATCCAGGAAGGCACCCGCAATCGCTGGGTCCTCGCAACGACGCTGCTGATGGCTGCCCTTGCCTTGACATTGGCGTTTCTCGGAAGCGCGCCGACCGGCACGGTTGGAGTCAACAAGCTCGATGTCGTCATCGTCAGCCTTTCAAGCCTCACGATCTTTCTCGTACCCTTGATTGCGCTCCTCCTTTCCCATGACGCTATTGTCGGTGAGATGGAGCGGGGGACGATGCTGCTTCTTCTGAGCTACCCGATTGGACGCCGGGAGATCGTTCTCGGCAAGTTCCTCGGGCACCTGGCGATACTCGCCTTCGCAACGCTGTTCGGCTACGGCGTGGCCGCCATTGCGCTGATGGCGACAGGAAGCGAGATCGGACCGGAAAGCTGGCGTGCCTTCGCATCGATGATCGCGTCGTCGGTCCTGCTCGGCGCGGTGTTCGCGGCAATCGGCTACCTGACGAGTGCTTTGGCGAGCGAGCGGAGCACGGCCGGTGGCATCGCCATCGGGATCTGGCTGTTCTTCGTGCTGATCTATGACATGGCGCTGCTTGGTGGCCTCGTTGCCGCTCAGGGGCAGACAATCCCGGCGGGCGTTCTCAACGCGTTCCTGCTCGCCAATCCCACCGACGTCTATCGCCTGCTCAATCTTGGCTCTGGCGGTGCAAGCACCCTTTCGGCCATGGGCGGCGTCGCGCAGTATACGGGCCTTTCTTCGCCAGTTCTGCTTGCCGCCCTCGGGCTCTGGGCGCTTGCTCCACTTGGTTTCGCCACAGTGATCTTCTCAAGGAGGGAATTATGAGGCTGGCGCTCACGGCGGTTATGCTGACCGCAATGTTTCTCCTCGGCGGTTGCGAAAAGGAGGAGGCGAAAACGCCCGCTCCCTACGCGCTTACCGCCGACGCCATGGGACGCTATTGCGGCATGAATGTCCTTGAACATCCCGGGCCGAAGGGGCAGGTCATCCTCCGGGACATTCCCGAGCCGATCTGGTTCTCCTCCGCGCGGGACACCGTGGCATTCACGATGCTGCCGGAGGAGCCCAAAGACATCGCAGCCATCTATGTCTCGGACATGGGCTCTGCCAAGAGCTGGGAAGATCCTGGTGCAGAGAATTGGATCGACGCAAAGAAGGCGTTTTACGTCATCCGCAGCAGCGTGAAGAGCGGCATGGGCGCGGAGGAAGCTGTACCGTTCCTCACCGAAAGCGCCGCACGGGAGTTCGCTGCGAAGAACGGCGGGCAGGTGACAGGATTTACCGACCTTCCCGAGGACTACGTGCTGGGAACCGATGCTGGCGATCAGGACGTGGGCTTGGACATTGACAGCCGCGGCAGAGGGCAAACTCATGGGTAATCCGATTACGCGCCGCCGGGCCATCTGCATTATGGCCGCCGCTGCCGGACTTCCACTGTTGGGGTCAAGCACAGGTGCTAAAGCCGCCGCACCCGCAGTCACCTGGAAAGGGCAGGCCCTGGGAGCGCCGGCGACACTGGTTCTGCACCTCGATGACAAGGCACAAGCGGAACGCCTGATCGACCGCGTCTTCGCGGAAGTCTCACGGCTCGAGAGCGTGTTCAGCCTCTACCGGAGCGACTCGATCCTCTCGGAACTGAACCGGGCGGGAGCCATTGCGGCCCCGCCTTCCGATCTGGTGCGCCTGCTTGAAGCGTGCCGTAGTTGCTGGGAGGCGACGAATGGCGCCTTCGACCCCACCGTCCAGCCGCTGTGGGCGCTTTACGCACGGCATTTCTCCGTCGACGGCGCCGATCCCGCAGGCCCGTCCGACGACGAGAAGCGACGAGCGTTGGCGCGGGTCGGTTTCGACAAGCTCAGGCTCGGCCGCGACCGAGTGGTGTTTACCCGGCCAGGAATGGCGCTGACACTGAACGGCGTCGCGCAAGGTTACATAACCGACTGTGTCGTCGAATTGCTAAAAGACGCGGGTGTCGCAACCAGTCTCGTCAGTATGGGGGAAATACGGGCAATCGGGGCGCGGAGCGACGGCACCCCATGGCGCGTCGGTCTTGCGCCCACGGAAGACACATCGACACCGGACAGCATTCTGGATCTTGTCAACAAGGCGGTTGCCACCTCGAGCCAGGACGGCTTTGTTTTCGGCGATTCAGGCCGCTCCGGCCACATCGTCGATCCGCATAGCGGGGAAGTGCCAAGACACTTCAAAAGGCTCAGTGTCATAGCCCCGACGGCGACCGAGGCGGATGCCTTCTCAACCGCGTTCAGCCTGATGGACACGTCCGACATCCAACGCGTCCGCGAGCGGCACCCTGATCTTGCCGTCGACCTCGTCTCTATCTCGGGTGAGCGCAGCCGCCTCGGCTAAAGCGTGTCGCGGCTTTTGAGATTCAGGATTCTCAAATCAGTGGAGATGTGATTCCCTTTGATTGACAGAGGGAGGAGCGCCGTGGGCAAATCACATCCGATCGCGTTGCGTGTGCGTGTTGTTGCGTTTGTCGAGGAAGGCCATAGCCATCGAGAGGCGGCTCGGCACTTCCGCGTGTCGCCGCGTTTTGTGAACAATCTGATGATCCTGAAACGCGCGACCGGATCGCTTGCGCCCCGGCGGCAAGGTCATCTGGGTGGCGGCAAGTTGAATGCCCATGATGCATGGATGCGCGAGCGCCTGGCGGAGAATGGCGAGTTGACGCTGGACGAGCTGTGCGTGGAACTGGCTGGCCGCGGCGTCCTCGTGCACCGCTCCAATGTCGGCCGTTTTCTCCATCGGCTCGGGCTGAGCCACAAAAAAAAGCCTGCGGGCAAGCGAGCATCGACGCCCGGAGATCGCGCGAGCCCGTGAGTTGTGGATCAGGCGGCGCCGGCGTTTCTTCAACAAGGCACTGGCGCGGCTGATTTTTATCGATGAAACATCGACCAACACAAAGCTGACCAAGCGCTCAGGATGGTCACCGAGAGGGCGGCGCTACCGCAGTCACGCGCCATTCGGTTCGTGGAAAACACAGACCTTCATCGCCGGCCTGCGCTCGCATGGAATGGTTGCGCCCTGGATCGTCAATGCGCCGATGAACCGGCGCATCTTCGACACCTGGGTCGAAACGCAACTCGCCCCGACCCTGTCACCGGGTGACGTCGTCATTCTCGACAATGTCGGCTTCCATAGGAGCGAACGGGCCGAGGACCTGGTCAAAGCGCGCGGCGCTTGGCTGTTGTTCCTGCCGCCCTATTCGCCCGATCTCAACCCGATCGAGATGGCCTTCTCCAAACTCAAGACACTCTTGCGAAAACGCGCCGCCCGCAGCTTTGACGCCATCGCACAGGCGCTCGGCGACATCTGCAACCTCTTCTCCGTCACAGAATGCCGCAACTACTTCAAGGCTGCCGGATATGAGGCCGATTAAACGCGATACGCTTTAGGCTTGTCCGGTTCGGGGACAGGGGGGCGGTCGTTTATCAATCGGCTTGGTTCTCACACCGAGGATCGGGGCCGCACGCGTCCGCGAAGAATTGTCATTTCTTCGCTCGCGACACGACCCTGGCCGTCCAGGATCGCGCGCCACACCCGGTTTCCGAGCCGTACGCTAAGGCGGCAAGTGCCGGCATCCTCGGCCTCGCCACGCTCGACGATGCTCATCACCGAACCTCTTCTCATGTGTTGGCGGAACTCCTCGCTCGACAATCCGAACCGACCTGCGAGTTCGTTGGATTCGAGTATGAAGTCCCCGGTCTGATTGCGTTCAATGTACATTGGCATTCCACTGCGGTTCAGTCGTTACCATTGATTGTTGTCGTCGATTCCGATCGGCGTGACAAAATCGTGCGCGTATCGGGCCGACCAACGCCTGCGGTCGAGGCCTCGACCCGGTTGCTGAGTGCCGCGCTGAACACCGGTCTCGGAACAGGACCGATTAAGGCCGGTATATAGGCGATCAGGAAGAGCGTCCAACCCGCCATCCAGCAGATCGTAGCCGCAACCACGGGGTCGAAACGCGCTTCGCCCGGCAATCCGCCGAGAACGCGCAGCAGCGCCGAAAGAGATACGAGGCCGAATGCACATGCCATAGTCCCATTGGCGATCAGGGTCTGTCCATCTCGTCTCATGGCCGAGCGCATCATCATGGCGGCCATCATCGTTCCCATAGCGCCCATGGTCAGCGCATGCAGAGCGGCGGCAGGCGGGATCCGGTCGGGAAAGACAACCGCGAGACCGTTCAGTACAAGACCCGCCGGTGTCCAGGCAAAAGCAAGGTGCAACATGAACAAGGCAGGATAGCGGTAGGTCCTCACGCTTTGCCACCCGCTCATTTGTGCGAGCAACAGGGCGCCCGAAAAAATCAGCGCGTAACCCGATGCCGGATGCTGACGGAAAGCCTCGATCAAGGCAGTGGCGAGGACGCCGACTATCGCGAGGCACGAGAGCGCGGGCCGATCGCGAAGTGGGCTCGCACCTGTCCCGTCGAGCCATCGACGGGTAAAGGCAGGTACGGCGCGCCCGCCGATCAGGATGATCAAGACAATATACAAGAGCGGTGTGATCGTGGTGTCCACACCTTCAGCGAGAAGGAACAGGGCGTTGGCACCGAGCACGGCCATGCCGATCGGTGCCCAGAGCCGATGCCAGGCCCCGGAGGACGCCACGCCATGCGCCAGGATCACCGCCAGACATACGAAATAGGCGGATGCACCTATAGCCGCGATGACGAACGGCAGCTGGGCTGAAAATGCAGCCGTCAGGCGGGCGGCACACCAGAGGCAGGTGACAAGGATTGTGACGGCTGGCGCGAGGGCGCCGCCTTTCGTCCAGGCAGGCAAGGCTGTCAGAAGATAGCCTCCGGCCGCAGCGCTGGTCATACCGAAGAGAAGTTCATGGCGGTGCCAGGCGACGGGCTCCGGACGTGTTCCCTCCGGGAGCAGCCAGACGGCAGGCGCGACCAACGCCCATAGTCCCGCCAGAAGAAACAAGGGCCGGTGAGGCGCCTGCCAGATGGACATCCAAGTCTTGGGTGCGGCACCCATCCAGGCCCGTCATGCCGGTTCGAAACGCGGAAACAGCACGGCGTTTTCGAGATGCATATGCGCTACGAGGTCGTCGGTGAACTTGCGCAGTCCCGTATAAAGCGCAGTCCAGGAGCCACAGGCCCCGGCCGGCAGCGAAAGCCCATGGGTGAGATGTTCGATCGTGCGGAGGTGCTCCGCCTCGTCATCATGTTCATGCCGCATCTGCGCGATCGGATGGACAATTGTCCCGCTGCCACCGGACCGCATCATCGGGAAAAGAACGAGTTCCTCTTTCACCATATGGCTCTGAAGTTCGTCCCGCAGGTGCTCCAAGGCCTGCGAAAGACCGATCGGAGCCGACGGATGGTCGCCATGAACCCGCTCGACCTTCTGCGCGAGCGGAATGAGCCAGGCGAGCTCCGAGCGGTGGGTTTCGTGGTACCTGGCAAGGATATGGGCGATGAGGTCAGGGGTTTCTTCAGGCGCGTCCCGCCTTGCCGCCTCCACCAGTGCTTCCAGCTCGGAAAGCAGCGCCGACGGCGCAAGGCCGGCCTTAACGGCAGCTTCCGAGAGCCGGACGTTGCCGCCGCAACAGAAGCTGATGTCATGGCGGCGGAAGAGTTCCGCGGCCCCCGGCAACTCTGCGGCGATGGTTGCGACGGTCTTATCGAGGCTTATTCCGGTCATGGTCTGTTCCTTGATGCCTGCTGGCGGGACCTTTCGAGCCGATGACGCCAGGACTGGAGCCGGCCCGATGATCCAACAGCTGAATGTGTTCGTCATTCTGTCGAAGAAGATGCCGTCTCGTCTTTGTGCCTGCGCAAACAGACTGAAGCGGTCGAAGTCTGAATGACTAGAAACGGAGCCCATCAAGCTGGCTCAAGTGAGCCGATGAAGTCAGAATGTTCGCCTCGCTCGCCTGCCAGGAAGGGGTTCTGAATGCCGTCGACCGAGTTTCAGCTTGTTACGAGATGGGTCATCGACGCGTCGGTCGAGGATGTCTGGCGGATGCTGAACACCCCCGAGACTTGGCCGGAATGGTGGCCCACGGTGAAAGACGTCACGCTTTTGCGCGAAAGCGACGAGATCGGAATCGGCGCCGTCCACCGAATGAAATGGTCGACTGCATTACCTTATGATCTGACCTTCGAAATCGAAACGATCAGGATAGTGCCGTTATCCATCATCGAAGGGAGAGCTTACGGCGAGCTTGAGGGTATCGGTCGATGGACGCTGCAACCCGAAGGCTCGAAATGCAACGTCCGCTATGACTGGATCGTCAGGCTCACGAAGCCCTGGATGATCCGACTTTCATTCATCCTGAAGCCTGTCTTCAGTTGGAACCACGCGGTCGTCATGGAACGCGGCCGGCGAGGTCTCGTGCATCGCCTGGCCCGCGATCTTTGAAGAAATCCCGCTTTGGCGTTGGCTTGGGTGCGTTAACTGGCTCATATCGGCCCACAACGCATCCTGGCATCACACCCCGGGCCCAGAGGTTCTCCCGACCGGAACCCGGATCAGGCGACCTGCGGCACGGCGGCCCACCCCAGATCACTGCCGACAGCGAGGAGCGCGTCGACGAGCGAACGCATGTGGTCTTCGGTGTGGAATGGCGTCGGCGTGATGCGAAGCCGCTCCTGTCCGCGCGCCACGGTCGGATAGTTGATCGGCTGGACGTAGATGCTGTGTTCGTCGAGCAGGCGCTCGCTGATCCTGCGGCATAGATGTGCGTTTCCGACGATGACCGGAAGGATGTGACTCGGCGTATCGAGCACCGGCAATCCCTCATCGGCCAGCATCGCCTTGAGCCGCGCCGCGTTCGCCGCCTGGCGGCCGCGCTCTTCCGGATGCTGCCTGACATGCTGGATCGCAGCCAAGGCTCCGGCCGCAAGATGTGGGCAGAGCGAGGTCGTGAAGATGAAGCTGTCGGCCATGCTGCGGATGACGTCGATCAGCAGCGCTGGCCCGGAGACGTAACCGCCCATCACGCCAAATGCCTTGGCAAGCGTGCCCTCGATGATGGTGAGGCGCTCAGCCAGTCCATCGCGCTCGGCGATCCCGCCGCCGCCTGGGCCGTAGAGGCCAACGGCATGCACTTCATCGAGATAGGTGATTGCGCCGTGTTTCTCCGCGACATCGCAGATCTCGGCTATCGGCGCGATGTCACCATCCATGCTGTAGACGCTCTCGAAGGCGACGATCTTGGGGCGGCTGGGATCAATGCCACTGATCAGCTCGTCCAGATGAGCAGCATCGTTGTGGCGGAAAATGAAACGCTCGGCGCCCGACCTGCGAATGCCCTCGATCATCGAGTTGTGGTTCAGTGCGTCCGAGAAGATGGCGCAGTCCGGCAGTACGCGACCGAGCGTACCGAGAGCCGCGAGGTTGGATATCCACCCTGAGGTGAAGATCAAAGCGGCTTCCTTGCCATGAAGATCAGCCAGCTCCGATTCCAGCGCGACGTGCTGCCGGTTGGTTCCGGAGATGTTGCGTGTGCCGCCGGTCCCGGCTCCGGAAAGGTCGATGGCGGTATGCATCGCGTTAAGGACGTCCGGGTGCTGCCCCATCCCGAGATAGTCGTTGCTGCACCAGACGGTGACGCGCTGCGTCCGGCCGTCCGGGCGATGCCGGAGCGCTGTCGGAAACTCCCCTGCGATGCGCTCGAGCTCCGCGAAAGTTCGATAACGACCATCGAGCTTCATTTCCGAGAGTAGGGTTTGGAGCCGTTCACTGTAGTCCATGTGCGCGTACACCTCTCTTGTCCGGCTGAGCTTATCAGCTCCAGTCGGTGCATGACCATACACATCTAGAGTTATGTACGCCTATAGACCATACATGGCAAGTTTGACTCGTTGCCGCAGTCACTGAAGGCTTGCGCGGCTCCGCCGAGATGCGCCCGTTATTTCACGCCTCAGTCGGCGGCATGGAATAGTGGTTCGGCACGCGACCGTTCATCCAACGAACGCCCTCTATGATCCCGCCGAATGGATAGAGGTGATAGAGGACGGTTCCGAGATTTCGTGCGTTGATCCCGGCAGCAAGTCGATCCCAATAGCGTTCCGGACCGACGCGCTGGAGGAGGTTGACCATCGATAGGCCATATCGCCGGGCGATCGCTGCGGATGTCACCACGCCAAATTGCTTGGCAAATCTGAGGAGCTTTCCGACTTCGGCTGGGCCCGGTACGCCGATACGGACAGGTGCGCCGATCCCTTCGTGGCGCAATCGCTCTATCCATTGCACAACGGCATCGGCATCAAATCCGAACTGCGTCGTAATCTCGACCGAGCACCCTCTGTCCTGAAGAAATCCGAGTTTCCACTTGAGGGCGTGCCAGAGCGTCTCCGTGTCGATCTTCGGATGCCCTTCCGGATAGGCCACGATGCCCACATGGCGTATTGCATGGCGCTGCAGGACGTTGCTCTTCAGGAGTGCCAGCGAGTCCGCAAATGGGCCGGCGGGGATTGCCGGATCACCGCCTACAAGGATGAACCGCCGCGGCGCCGCCTCCGCGATCAGGGCGCCGATCAGATAGTCCCGGTCCTGTTCAGAGCGCAGCCGGCGCGATGAAATGATCGGGACAGGCTCCAATCCACATGCTCGTATCACCCGCGCTGCGTTGATGCGGTGGGCATGGTCTTCGTTTCCGAGGAATGCAATGTTGATCTGCGTTCCCGGCGGAATCGCAGTCCTGGAGGCCTCGATTTGTGCAATGTCCTTCCCCGTCACCTCCAGGGCATAGTGCCCGCCTTCGGACGCTTCTTTGTGACCATAGGGCATACGCTTGCTTCCTGGGTCGGGCCGCATGATGCGGCCGAGTTGATGAAAACTTGAATTTGCGTAAGGCCGGCGTTGCGTCCTGCATCGGTCTCGCCAACACGATCGCCACTTCCTTCACGCGGCCATACATGCTAAATGAAATGTATGTCAATGTACCATACACATAGGGCGACGATATGTGGAAGCCGAGACTGATCGAGAGCGCCCGGATGAAGTACCTCGGCATCGTCGAGGCGCTGGAGGCCGATATCCGCTCGGGTCAGGTTTCCCGGGGGGATCGGCTGCCTGCACAACGCGCCATCGCAGAAGCACTGGGGGTCGACCTGACTACGGTGACGCGAGCCTTCAACGAGGCACGCCGCCGAGGGCTCGTGGCGGCACAGGCCGGTCGCGGAACCTTCATCGCTGAAACGCGCGATGGGGAAGCGGTCGATCGGGTGCAGCCCCTAGTTGATCTCAGCATGAACATTCCGCCGCAGCCCATGGATCTCGACTTCCGGAAGATCTTTCCGAACAGCGTTGCGGGCGTCCTTGGAAGTCCAAAGGGACTGTTGCACCTCCATTATCAGGAAAGCACCGGTTCAGAACCAGACCGGCTGGCCGCCGCCAACTGGCTCGGTCCCCGGATCGAGGCAGTAACGTCCGACCGGATCGTCGTGACCGGTGGAGCTCAATGTGCGCTGTTCGCTGTTTGTGAGCTGCTGCTTAATCGCGGCGATGTCGTGGCCGCTGGAGCGATGACCTATCCTGGCCTGAAGGCGGTCGCCATCCAGAAAGGGTTCGCGCTCGAGCCTCTGGACATGGACGACAGCGGCATCGTTCCCGATGCCTTCGAGGGGGCCTGCCGCAATCTTGCGCTCAAGCTGCTCTACGTTGTTCCGAACATAGATAATCCGACGACCGCGACGCTTCCGGAAGACCGCCGCGGGGCTTTGGCAGCCATCGCGCGAAGGCATGGCGTCACTATCGTCGAAGACGATCCATATGCGCCATTGAGACCCGACCGAACCGTCTCCCTGGCGGAGCTTGCGCCAGACATCACATGGCACATTGCAACCCTGTCTAAATGCGCGACGCCGGCTCTTCGGGTCGCCTATGTGGTGGCGCCCAGCGCGACAAGAGCATTGCGCCTTGCCGGCGTGCTGCGAGCGACGATGTTGATGGCTCCGCCGCTGATGTCGGCCTTGGCGAGTCGCTGGATCTCCGACGGCGTCTTGGATGAGATCGCAAGGTCGATCCGCGCCGAGAACACCGAACGCCAGAAGCTCGCATCGTCGATCCTCGGAGGCCTGCACTTTGCCGCCGATCCCCATGGTCATCACCTTTGGCTCCGGCTACCGGACCACTGGCGCGCCGCGGATTTTGCAGAACATGCCGACCGCGCGGGCGTTTCGATCGTGCCGAGTTCGGCTTTCGCTACCGTCGTCCATCCAATCGAAGCGGTCAGGATTTCCCTGGGCATTGCCCCCGACCGAGGCGATCTCGAGGACGGCCTGACGCTGCTCGCGAGCCTGATTTCTCAACCGTCGCTCGGCACGAAAGCCGTCGTTTAGTTTCTTCAAGGATTGATCCGATGTCCAAAACCATCAAAGCAGCCGTCGTTCAGGCCGGGCCTGTTCTGTTCGACACCCCGAAAACGATCGCGAAGCTTGCCGATCTCGCACGCGATGCGGCGGGACAGGGGGCCGAGCTCGTGGTGTTTCCCGAGGCGTTTCTCGGCGGTTATCCGAAGGGTATCGACTTCGGGGCACGTCTTGGCATGAGAAGCCCGGAGGGGCGCGAGGATTTTCGGCGCTACTATGAGAGCGCCATCGCCCTGCCAGGGCCGGAGGCGGCACGCCTTGGCGAAATCGCCCGCGACAACAACATCCATCTCGTCGTCGGCATCATCGAACGCGACGGCGGGACGCTCTACTGCAGCGCAGTGACCTATGCGCCCTCCGGCAAGCTCATCTCCAAGCACCGCAAGCTGATGCCGACGGCGCTTGAACGACTGGTCTGGGGTTTCGGCGACGGCTCGACCATCGGCGTGGTCGACACGCCGCTCGGCCGCATCGGCAGCGTCATCTGCTGGGAGAACTACATGCCCCTGCTGCGAACGGCCATGTATGCCCAGGGCATCGAACTCTACTGCGCACCGACGGTCGATGACCGCGACACCTGGTTGCCGACGATGCGCACCATCGCGCTTGAAGGCCGGTGCTTCGTAATTTCGGCCTGCCAGTATTTCACGCGGGGGGACGGGCCTGCCGGCTATGCCCCAATCCAGGGCGACGATCCCGCTACCGTCTTGATCAGGGGCGGTTCCTGCATTGTCGACCCGCTCGGTAACGTTCTTATCGAACCGGACTTCACGGGCGAAGCGATCAAGGTTGCGGAGATCGATCGACGCATCATCGCGCGCGGCAAGTACGACCTCGATGTTGTCGGCCACTATGCGCGCTCGGACGTCTTCACGCTCTCGGTCGACACCAGATCTCGGTCTGCTGTGGCCTTCATGGGGGCCGTCCCGGTATCGACCGGCGAGGAGACCGCGACCGAGCTTGAACGGCACGTGACGGTATCTCGGGATTGACCGCTCTCGCCAGCTTTCCGAGGCGGACGGATCGAACGCTCCGAACGGGTCTGCGCCGACCCGCATCGGTAAGCAGGAGCGGAGCAGACCCGCTTCGTCACATGCTTTCGCCGCCAACAGGCCATGCGGGACTTTTCGGGCCGATGAAATCGACCCGCGGATCGATCACGGCAACGCGTTTGAGATCAAGCTGCATACCGGTCGCCGGCAGTGCGGCATTGGGCAGGTCGCCGTGCGCGCCAACATCCGCGCCACGAGTAGTTCCGGATGACGTGACCGCAAAAGCTCCGGCGGCAGCGGTACCAGCCAATGCGCCAAGGCAGGAACGTCTGCAGGTTTCGCAATTGTTGCACATGCTGGTTCTCCGATCTGGCTCCATAAGAGCGCCTCAAGAAGCTCCAACGTCTTTCCTTTGCCGCGTCCGGACAAGGTATATGGTGGTATGCTTAAATGCCGCTACTACCTTCGTCAGATCTTGAGGCCCCCGTCTTAAGCGCTCTGTCGTCGAGACAAGATATCGCGGTCGGTGTCCAGCCGAGATCTGCGGATGCGTGGAGAAGCGCGGCAAACCGATGTTCGCCATCAATGCTGGACTCGCGACATCAGGAGCTGGAACGGAGCATCAAGTGGGTGCCGCCACAAGACGGCGAATGCCCGGTCTACCCGAACAAGGAAGATGCGGCAGCTTGGCCCCACGCCAGCCGAAGCTTCGCGTGGTCGCGACAGGCTGCTAGATGGACAGGGCAGCCACAACGGCAACGATCGCCGCAGCTATCAGGACCCATCCACTGATCCTCAGCATCCTCGTTCGGCGTGCCCGCTCGCCGCTCCAATCGTAGCTCATCATGTGCTCCGAGGTTCCTGCTGCATGTTTCCTTAAGTCGTAGCCGATTTAAGGACGGAAAAATCAGCAATTCAAAAGTGCTACAGCGTCCTTTCGTGCGTCTGAAAGGACGCACGGCGCTGTAGTTCGAACTACGGACAATGAGCAAATTTGGTTAACAAATGGGAAACTGCCGTCCTACTGCATGTCTCCTTAAATCGACCTCGGTTTAAGGACAAAGAGACATGCAGCAATTCAAAATGCTACAGCGACCTTTGCGCGTCTGATAAGACGCGCGGCGCTGTAGTACGGATCAGGCGTCGGCTGCCGGTGCAGTCTGCGCCCCTCCGTCGCCAAACAGCCGGCCGTTCTCGGCGGCCAGGAAGCAGGCAAGCACGCAGGTGCCGAAGATGCAAAGGCTCGCTATCACCGGTGTCAGTGTTCCGTCGAAGGTTTGCGCCACCGCCCAGCCCAGGATCGCGCCGCCAACGGTCTGGATGGCGCCGAAGATCGCGGAAGCCGTGCCGGCGACTTCCCCGAGCTGTTCCATCGCGAGTGCCCCGGTATTGGGAAAACCAAATGCGACCATGGGAGTAACCAGCACGACCATGAGCAAAAACAGCCAGAGCGGCGGCGTTGCAAGCTGGACCATGACAAGCCAGGCAACGCTCCCCGCAAGGAAGAGGAGCATTGCGCCGTGCGCCAGCCGGCGCATTCCGAACCTTGCCACCAGACCTGAGTTGACCAGGAAACCGATGATGGCGGCGCCGGGCATGGCCGCGAAGGCGAGCGGATAGTAGGGACCCAGCCCGTATATGTCGACATAGACCTGCTGCGACGTGTTGATCAGCGCGAGGATAATTCCGAGTAGGAACATACTGGACAGGCCGTAACTGAACGCAGCCCGGTTGCGGATCACGATCGCAAAGGCGTCCGCTATGCTCGTGAAGTCGAGTGGTCGGCGGTTTGCTGGCGTGAGGGTCTCCGGCATGCGCAGGAAGGCCCACACACCAATCATCGCCGCAAGCCCGCCCATGGCGACGAAGATCAACTCCCACGGGCCCAGCAGAAGAATGATCTGCCCGACACCGGGCATAAACAGAGGAATAAGCAGGAAGATCGATAAGGCGACCGACAGGACCTCTGACATCGCAGCACCCTCGTATCGGTCGCGGATCGCCGAAATCATTCCGACGCGGATCGCCGCCGCGGCGAGACCCTGGGCAAAGCGAAGCGAAAGCAGCTCCGTGAAGTCGCGGACGGCGGCCGACGCCAGAGCGCAGGCGATATAGACAGCGAGGCCGATCAATATCGGCCGGCGGCGGCCGAAGCGATCGGACAGCGGCCCGAACACCACTTGCGGCAAGCCGAACCCGATGAGAAACACCGTCAGGACAAGCGAGCGGTCGTTGGGATCGGCCACCTGGAATGCTGTGCCAATATCAGGCAGCGCCGGCAGCATGATGTCAAGCGCCAACGCCTCGATGGCCATGAGAGCGGCGACGAGTGCGACGAATTCTCTTCGGGAGAGGCTCTTCGATTTCAGGTTGCGCCCTCAAGCAACGATCGCGGCAGTATAGCCATCGTGCGCGCTCTGTCCAATCCGTCTATTTCATGGGCCGCGACCAGAGCGAAAGTCGCGCAGATCGTCACGCGGATCGGATGGTTGCAGATTGCCGACGGCCCGACGCCACGCGTCGCGTATCTCGACAGTAAACAAACGGGCCGTCTGCGACGGAAGCAGACGGCCCAAGAGAGCGGATCAGTCTTGATTGTCGTGCCACAGCGGAGGGAGGACCGGGGCACCATCACCTGTTGGGAGCGGCGACAAGTGATGATTTGATGAATATACTATCTCTCGGCTGTCGCAGTCAGTGTACAGAAGTATAGTGCTTCCATAGCTGGCGCTATTGGGGCGCCACGCTTAGGACGAGATGAGGAAAAGTGTGCGCAGCTTTCCGCCCGCGTCCTGCTCTAACCCATTAGAATAGTTCACGGCTCATGCAGCGGTTAGCCACGTTGCTTTCGGCGGTGCTGGTCGGGAAATTCCATGAAGCCGGAGCGCCCCTGTCCGCCCCGACCGCTTTCCCTACGAATGCATGTCGCGGCTGGCGCGTTAGCCCGGTGTACGCATCGTTTGACGGTCCCCTTTTGGATCCGACCGACGAAGGCGTCGCCATCTCGCCGGAGTCGTGCCTTCGAACCGCCTGAACATACGTGTGAGATGTGCTTGATCCGCCAGACCGCAGTTGCCGGCTATCTCGGTGAGCGTCTGACCGGTGTTCAGCATCAGATTGCGGGCGTGGCGTATCCTTTGTTCCATGATAAAGGCGTATGGCGATTTTCCAAGACGCACCGAGAACGCGCGGGTGAAGTGGCTGGGGCTGAGCCCGACCTCCGCAGCCAGTTCACGAACCCTGAGCGGGCCGTCCATGTTGCGCAATACGTAGGCCACAACACGCTTGAGCTGGAGATCGCTGAGTGCCGTGTCGCCCTCGGGATAGATATAAATACCGACGGCCGGCTCGCTGGTCTCGGCCCCGGTCCGATCATTCTTGCCATCACGCAAAACTTCGGATCCGAGCGCGATTGATGAGGATACGCGTACACAGCCAGGCGCGACTGTGACACGTTCCCCATCCGTTAGACCCATCGGTGTTTCATTCACGTTTTTGGGCTGGACAAGGCGGTCCATGGTTGCTCCATTCGCGGCGGCACCATAAGCATATGGCTCCAAGCAAACATGATTAGACCTCAATATCCCGGCGGCGTTCTATCGTATGGTAGTATCGTCGACCTATACGATGGTATAGGTCGCCTTTGCTTCACAGATCGGAGCGGCCGCGACAACCGACAGATTTGGTGAGCCGGCTGTCTACAGCGCCGTGCGTCTAAACGGACGCCCAAAGGTCGCTGCACCTTGAATTGCTGCATGATTTTGTCCTTAAATCGATTCCGATCTAAGGAATCATACTGCTGCGCTTACAGTTCGATTCGCGGATCTGTGAGCGATTGAGCGATTTCCACGGCAATACTAGCGAGGATATAGATCGTCCCGAAAACCATCGAGACCCCAAGTATCGCCGGCAGGTCGGCAGTGGCGAAGGATTCGGTCATGTAGAGCCCAAGGCCGGGCCAACCAAACACCGATTCGACCACCAGCAGGTTACCGAACAGCAGCCTTATCTGCAGGCCCGTCATTGCCAATGGGGCGGAGGCGGCGTTCCTGAGACCATGTCGCAACACAACGGCCGCCTCGCCGAGACCCTTGCCTCGCGCTGTTCGGATATAGGGTTGTCGCATCACATCGTGCAGTGACCCTGCAAGGCTGCGAACGATCGCTACCGCAAATGGCAGGGCCAAAGCTGTTGCAGGCAGCGTCAGATGTGCCAGCGCATCGATGCTGACGTCCGGCCGGCCCGCAAGAAGACCGTCCATGACGTAAAAGCCCGTGGTTCCAACGAAGTCGCGAAATTGAAGACGACCGCTTCCCGGCAGCCAATCCACACGGAACCAGAAGACATAGGCCAACAACACGGCCAACAAAATAATTGGTATCGATCCCAGCGCAACAAACACGTGGCGCAGGATCTGTGACCGTGCGCCGCCCAATAGAAGCAGTGTCAGGCTGAACGCCAATCCCATCGCCAGGATTGTAGACACCAGAATGAGTTCGAGCGTAGCGGGCAGGTACCGCAGAAGGTCGTCACCTACGGGTTGGCGCGTGCGAACCGATTTGCCGAAGTCTCCTGCGGTTACGCGCAACAGGAAATGGCCGTATTGGACCGCAATCGGATCGTTAAGGCCCAATTCCTCGCGTACGGTTTCGATCGTCGACGACGGCGCGTAGGGACCTGCTATGGCCCGCGCCGGGTCAGAGGGGATGACGCTTTGCAGCAAGAAAACGATGAAGCTCATAACCATGAGAACGATGGCCAGACTACATGCCCGTTTCGCGAAATAAAGGGCCATGCTTAGGTGCCCTTCAGCATCGCGCGAAGTCCATCGCCGGCGAGGTTTGAGAAGAGGCACAGAAGGAAGAGAGCAACCGCGGGCAAGATCGGGATCCACCAGAAAACCGTCAAACTGTCGAGCGAGCGTGCCGTCATGGCTCCGAGTTCGGCCGATGGCGCGGGCTGGCCGAGGCCGAGAAACGACATCACCGACAGCGCCATGACCATGTTGGAGACATCGAGTGTCGCTGCGATGATCAAAGCAGGGACCGCTCCTGGAAGCAGATAGCGTAGCATCAGGCGAGGGCCGGCCACGCCGGCGGCGCGTGCCGCCTCCACATGCGGCCGCGCGTATAGCCGTCGAATTTCGTCCCGTGAGACGCGGGCGTACCAGGGCCACCAGAAGATGGCGAGCGCGACGATGCTGTGAAGGAGGCTCGGCCCCAAAACTGCGACCGCCGCAAGCGCAATAAGAGTGCTGGGCAGCACCAGGAACAAGTCGACGACACGCTGAACGATAAAATCCACCTTGCCGCCAATGGCACCGGACACAACCCCGATGAGGGAGCCAAGCACGAGGCTGAACAAGATCACCGCGAGGCTTGCCAGCCAGGTGGACTGCACGCCGACAAGCACGCGCGCGAACAGATCGCGACCGACCTCGTCCGTGCCGAACCAATGTGTTTGCGAGGGAGGAAGATAAGCCTCTGCGATCCGCAAATAGGGATCATGGGGCGTCAGCCAGGTCGCCAACAAGGCAACCACCGTAATCAGTAAGACACCGGCGATGCCGACCCAACCCGACCAGCCGACCATACGCAAGCCGTCGTGAAGGCGCGAAAGCGAATTTGCATGTTCATTCATCCCACGGATCATCGAGCGAGCATCGCGTCGAGTCTTGGACAGGCTTCAATCAGCGCACGGGTGACAGCACCACGGGAAGGGGACTGCAACATGTCGGCTTCAAACTCCTCAACGACCACCCCCTTGTTTAACACGATGATACGGTCGGCAATAATCCTTGCCGCGGCAAGGTCATGAGTGACAAACAGCATCGCGAGTCCAAGGCGCCGGCGAAGATCATTAAGAAGATTGAGAGTTGCCGCCGCCAGCGGGACGTCCATGGCGCTGATCGGCTCGTCGCACAGAAGCAGTTTGGGTGGCACCACGACGGCACGGGCCACGATGGCGCGTTGGCACTGGCCGACCGAGAGCTCCGACGGCAGGGCATGCATCAGCGACGGATCGAGCCCTACACTCTGCAAGGATTCACCGACCCTCCGCCGACGCTCGGCGGCAGAGGTGACGCGGGGACGCAGGCGTTCACCGATCTGGTCGCCGACGGACAGCCAGGGTGTCAGCGCCGACACCGGATCCTGGAAGATCACCTGCGGCCGGCGGTCAAGGCATGAGACGCGCCCGCTGTCAGCAGCCATCAGTCCCGCGGCGATCCTCAACAGGGTCGATTTTCCGGACCCGCTTTCGCCGACAACGGCGACTGATTGGCCGAGCGGGATTGATAGATTCACTCCTCTGAGCGCGGGGATCAGGCGCCGCCTTTCCCAGACCCGTTGCCTGTCCGCAGGAAAGTGCTTGTGGACATTCACAAGCTCGAGTGCCATCGGGCCGTCCGTGACCTTCTCGCCAGCCCATGCCTCGCGGGCAGCCGCGACAGGAAGGGCAGGGAACGGCGTTTCGTCCGAACGATGGCATGCGACCAGACCGGAATGCGCTTGAGCGCGGCGCTCTCGGGGGCGGACGCTGGAACAATCGCTCCGGGCAATCTGGCAGTGCAAGACATAGCCGCAACCACGATCGCTCGTTTCGTCATGCCTGAATGCAGGCTGCCGGGTCGGCAACGGACGTGAACGGTCGGAATTGAGATCGTAGCGGGCGGCGAAGAGACTGGCCGAGTAGGGATGCTGCGGATTTCTCGCGACCTCGCGCAGCGTGCCGATCTCCGCCATTCGCCCACCGAAAAGCACCATTATGCGGTCCGCCACTGTGGCCGCTACATTGAGGTCGTGGGTGATGTAGATGATCGCGGTCTGCTCTTCTCGGGCAAGATTGCGCACGAGTTGGAGCAAATGTGCTTGTGTCGTGACATCGAGCGCGGTTGTCGGCTCGTCGGCTATGAGGAGCTTCGGACGCGCCATCATCGCCATTGCGATCAGCACCCGCTGCCGTTCGCCGCCCGACAGACGATGAGGAAAAGTACCGGCGATGCGCTGCGCGTCGCTCAGACCGGCGCGGCGCAGGCTACCGAGTATCAGCGTCTCGTCTCCATCTGCGGATTCGTGCAACTGACGGCGGATGGTCATCGTGGGATTGAGCGCGCCCATAGGGTCCTGTGGAACGGCGCGCACGAGCGAACGCCGCGCGGAGCGCAACAGGTGCGGCGGTGAGCCGACTATTTCCAGGCCCGCGAGCCGGATCGAGCCGCTCACTTCCGGCGCGCTCTCGGCCGGCAGAAGACCTTGGATCGCAGCGCCCAGCGTCGACTTTCCCGCGCCGCTTTCGCCGACGACAGCCAGGATTTCACCCGGACCCACCGCGAAACTGATCTCGTCGAGCGCGCGGTGCCGCTGGCGGTTCCTGGCCAGAACGACCCCGAGCCTGTCAACAGTGAGGACTGGTTCAACCATCTCGTTGGGTAGTGAATATAAACTCAGCGACGCATGCCTCCCGAAGTGCATTGGCGGGTGCGCCTGGCTGCGAACTGCAAAGCTTGAGAATGCTGGTCATGTCCCTAGCCTCACGCGTTGACCGCCTTCAAACCATTCAAACCTTGCATCAGCGTGCCCATCGTACCGTCGCAAAATCGATGTTTCCGGGTGGGAAGGCAGGGCGCAGCCCGAGGTCAGTCAACCCCTTGGCGTGGACCACGACATCTTCCACATCGACCAGAGGAATGACATGACCGGCTTCGACATATAGATGTCCGGCTCTTTCGTAGAGGGCGTTACGCTCGGCAATATCGGTCTTTGTGCCAGCGACATCAACAATGGCGTCAGCCTCCGGCAGGCTCCTGCCATAAAAATTGAGCGGCGCATCCTTGGTGAAGAAAGCCCGCACCTGGTTTTCCGGATGGGCTGCGTCCGGGCTCGAAATGGTGAGCAAGGCGTCAGGTGCGTTAGGGTCGCCTTTCAGCGCAAAAGCGGCTCCCGGCGGCAGGACGTGGGCCGTTGCCTTGACGCCAATCAGGGCGAGCTGGACGATCAGACGGTCGGAGATGCGGGCATACGTCGCCTTCGTGCTATGCAAACCGATGACGAGATTGACTTCGCCAAGTCTCGCGATCGCAGCCTTGGCAGCGTCGATGTCATTCGGAAACTCGATTGGATCCGTGGGGTCGAGCATCAGGTTCTGGTAAACTGATTTCGACAACTCCGCGTAGGGCCCGAATACGTCCTTGACCCAGATAGACGGGTTGATCGCGCTGAGCACGGCGCGACGAATTTCAGGATTATCGAGAGGCGAGCCGGGCTTAATGAACAGGGCGTACTGTATCATGCTCGGTGCTGCCGTGACCTCAAGCTCTGCCGGCAGGTGGCTCAACTGCGCGAACGGGAAGTTGGTTGGCACGACATCGAGCTCACCCGCTTTCAGTTGGAGTATCTGTTGTCCAATATCTGGCACCACGGGTATCTCGATCCTGTCGAAGTACGGTCGCTTGCCCCAATAGTCGGCGTTGCGTTCGAGTACGTAACCCTCACCGCGCTTGAATTCCGCGAGCTTGAAGGGGCCCGTCCCGACGGCGTGCTCACCGAGCCAGTTTGTAGCCTTGTCAGACTTGTCGTGTTCGTTGAGTGCCTGCGGACTGATCACCTTCGGTCCCCAGGCACTTGCCAGCAAGTGCAGGATCGAGGGCTGAGGATGCTTCAGCCGGATGGCTACGGTGGCGTCATTCGGTGCGCTGATATCAGCGACATTGCCCAGCATATAGCTGAGCACGAGCCCGCTGTCGCGGCGGCGTTCGAGCGAGCCGACCACCGCTTGGGCGGTCAAGGCCGTGCCGTCATGGAACTTGACGCCATCCTGCAGATGAAAAGTGTAGCTGAGCCCGTCACCGGAAATTTCCCAGCGCTTGGCAAGCAAACCGACGATTTGCGTAGATCCTGGCGCATATTCGACGAGGCCCTCATAGACATTGTTGATCGCGCTTATCCCGTCGATCTCGAAACCATTGTCAGGATCGAAAGTGCCGATGTCGATGGCGTATGGAATGCGCAAAACCTCTTTCGCATAGCCCGGTATCACCAGAGCCAGCAGCGCCACTGCAAACCCGAACAGGAAAACGCCGAGGCGTAGTGTTGCCGGTCGGGCAGTAACATCAGAATGGTTGGTTTGCATTCCCGTCCCAGTCCGCTCTATTCTCATCGGGGATATCGGTATCACCGAAATTTGATCATTATTTAAACGAAACCAAGTGCTTGAGGCAGTGCTTTGATCCAGTCTGCGGCGCAGCCTCTCCAGCGAAGCTTGGCGCCTCAAGCGTAGCGGTTGAAGGCAAGAAAATATTGAAGAATCGGACTGTGATAACGCCGAACAGGGGATAAGCGTGGGCTGGGCCAGCCACTTGCGCAGGGTTCGAGCAGGGCCAAGAAAACCAATCCTCGCGATCAATCCGCGATCGGGACCAGGTTGCGCCGGCGAGGACGAGAATCGTATTCGAGTCCCCTGCGTCTTTACGGTATATTGCAGGTAATTTTCTGAGAATCACCATCCGCAGTGTCTTCTGAGCGCGGGCTGGGGTGCGGCCGCGACAGGGCACATGTCGCGTGAAGCTTGAATTGAAGGGCAGGGCATGGACCCATCATGTTCCGGATCGGGAGACAAACCGATCGCGATGCTGGTTGATGATGATCTCAAGGTCCGTGAGGCCATGAGCAACCTTCTCAACTCAGTTGGGATCGAAACGATTTTATTCTCTTCGGCCCGGGAAGTTCTAGAGGCAAAACTTCCGGATCGGCCGAGCTGTTTCGTGCTCGACGTGCGCATGCCGGGATTGAGCGGGCTCGATCTGCAGCGTCACCTCCAGGCCAACGGCATAGAGACACCGATCGTGTTCTTGACGGGACATGGCGACATTGCCATGAGCGTGGAGGCGATGAAGGCAGGCGCCGTCGACTTCCTGACGAAGCCGGTGCGTGACCAGACTTTCCTCGACGCGGTCTCCAACGCCATCGCGAACGACATCGCGCGGCGGGAGGCAACCCTTGCGGCGCGCAAGCATGCTGACAACTACGAGACGCTGACGCAGCGTGAACGACAGGTCTTGCGCTTGGTCGTTGGCGGCTCCTTGAACAAGCAGATCGCCTTCGAACTCGGCATCAGCGAAATCACCGTCAAACTTCATCGAAGCAATATGATGAAGAAGATGCACGCAAACTCCATTACACAGCTGTTCGCGGCTTGGCAGTCGCTACCTGAAAGCGTGCGACGCGGCGACGAGTGATGGGTCATCAAAGCCTGCGCGGTTGGTGCCAAGCCACTGGCGAATCGCGGACACGCGGCTGGTTGTCTGTCCCAAGGCATAGGTTTTCAGACCCATCACCTGGCTGCTAGGATGAAATGACCTATACACATTGAGCAGGGCCTGAAGGCGCGGAGAGGTTCGATGGAAGCAATGTCATCG
Source organism: Sinorhizobium mexicanum (assembly GCF_013488225.1). Taxonomy (NCBI): domain Bacteria; kingdom Pseudomonadati; phylum Pseudomonadota; class Alphaproteobacteria; order Hyphomicrobiales; family Rhizobiaceae; genus Sinorhizobium; species Sinorhizobium mexicanum. The sequence goes on from NZ_CP041241.1 coordinate 875,806, forward strand.
ACAAAGCGGCGGGCCTTTGCAGCGGCCATAAGTGCTATCGGCGCCCTCCTCGCGTGGTTTTCCTCAGATCCGACGGGCTTGTTGATCGCGGTTGCCGCCGCCTGCATTTGCATCGGCTGGAAGGCAGGACTGTTGGCGATCGCGATGGCTGGCATTGCGGCAGCCGCGATTGAAGCGCCTTCCGACACCATGGCCACGGACGGGTGGCTGCGTGTCGCGGTGTTTGTGGCCAGCGCGTTCGGTCTATGGCTTGTGGTGCAGCTTTTCAGGGTCGTCAGCTTCTACGAGCAAGTCTACAAGAAAACCCAGCCGACAATGGAGGATATTCCCGGTCTTGGTTGGTCCTGCTATCCCGATGGGCGGATGCGTTTCGTTAATCCGAAGGCGCTGGAATTTGTCGGGCTGACGGTCGACGAAATGAAAAGGCTCATGGAGACTGGTGACACCGCTTGGTGGCAACGCTTCGTACATCCCGATGATCTCGAGCGAAGCCGAGCACTGTGGAAGCACAGCTTGAGCACCGGCGAGCCATTGATCGACGAACAGCGGGTCCGCCGCCACGATGGCACGTATCGATGGTTTCGCGACTCCGCGGTAGCGTCGCGAGACGAGCACGGCCGCATCACCGCCTGGTACGGTACGACCGTCGATATCGATGACCAGCGCAAGGCGGAAGCCGCTTTGCGAGAGAGCGAGCAGCAACTGCGCCAGCTCATCGATACTGTGCCGGCACTCATTTGGTGCGCAACACCTGACGGCAAGCCGTCCTACCTCAATGAACCATTGCTGCGCTGGACTGGCATGTCTGAGAGCGGCGAGATGACTGGAACCGCGAGCCCATTGGCTGCGACGATTATAGAAGCCGTCCATCCGGACGACCGGTCCTCATTTCAGTCAGCTCTCGGCCAGTCATTCAAGTCGGGCGATCCGTTCATGCTGAAGTACCGGCTGCGAAGGGCAGACGGCGACTATCGTTGGATCGATGGCAAGGCCGAGCCCCTGCGCGACACCGATGGTCGCATTCTTCAATGGTATGGCGTATGCCTCGACATTCATGACGAGATGCAGGCTCAGGAAGCTGTCCGTCTTGCGGACGAGAGGCTCGCGCGTGCCCTGCGTGCGGCAAGTCTTTCTGAGATGTCGGTTTCGATAGCGCACGAACTCAATCAACCACTGCAGGCGATCGTCGCAAACGCCAATGCGTTCCAGCGGTGGCTACGTGCAAACCCGCCGAACCTTGAACGAGCGAGCCGCACCGCCGAGTGGATTATTCGAGACGTCGACGCGGCCGCCGATGTGGTCAGTCGGATTCGGGCGCTGTTTACCCAGGCCGGCCATTCACGGCAACTGATCCAACTGAATACGGTCATCAATGAGGTATGCGAGCTTATCTCCGACAAACTTCAGGCGGGTAAGATCCGGCTCGAGGTCGACCTCGATCCCTCTCTGCCGAGCGTTGGGGCGGATCGCGTTCAGATCGAGCAGGTTGTCATCAATCTCGTCAGAAACGCGATTGAAGCCATGCATGAAACGCCCGTGCATGCCCGTATTCTTCGCATCGCGACGCGGCTACGCAGTCCCGAGATACTGGAAGTGGCAGTTTCCGATCGGGGTCATGGGATCGCCGATTCCGACAGGATTTTCGAAGCGTTCTTCACGACAAAGAAAGACGGTATCGGAATGGGCTTGGCGATTTGCCGCTCCGTCGTCGAAACGCATGGTGGCCGCGTTTGGGCCGAGGATGCACCCGGCCGTGGGGCCACTGTCACCTTCAGCCTGCCTGTTGAATCGCAGGAGCGAGACCGCGAACTGATCGGTGGCGGCAGCTTGATCCCAAACGAAGCGCAAGCGGGCGATGAGAATAAGCGCCTGCCCGCTTGAGCGCCGTAGGTAACTTTGCGCTTACATCAGCCAGGGGATTCGGGGTGCGCTCGAAGGGCACCTGACGGGCTTTCAGCAAATCCTGCCAAAGCGTTGAGACGCGAAACCCAACCCACGGTCGGGGCATCCTATACCCGCGAATAGATCGATTAATCCTGCAAGGCTATCGAATTTCGTGGCGGCTCCAAATACTCTACGGAGGAGGCTGAGGCTCTGGCGGCGCCACCGGCCGCAGAAGTGTCCTGTCTTCCGAAGTCTCGTCACGCAGGGGTGGCAATCAATGGGTACTGTGGCTCTAAGGGTCGACGCTCTTCCGGATTCTACGCATACTGAAGCGCGGTTACGGCAGATCGAAGAGGACTTTGCGCATGCAGCACGACTGTGCATGCTTGGTGAGATGGTGAGTTCCATCGTCCATGAGGTCCGCCAGCCACTGTCGGCCATTGTGATGGATACCGACACGAGTTTGCGACTGCTGTCGCAGGACACCCCGGACCTGAAAAAGCTCCGTTTCAACATGGCTCGAATGAAAGACTGCGCCCGGCGTGCGAGTGAGCTTGTCCATCGGATCAAGCAGATGGCGGCGAAGCGCGATCCGATCTGTACCAGTGTGGACATCAATGGCGTGATCTCGGATTCCATTGAACTCATGGCTATCGAAACCGTGTCACGGTCGATCCGGATCCATTGCTCGCTTGACCCCGCAATCCCACTGGTCCTTGGCGATGCCCTGCAACTGCAGCAGGTGATCGTCAACCTGCTCATCAACGCCGTGCAAGCTATCGAGCTGACTTCGTCCGGGCGCCGGGAAATCTGCGTGAAGTCAAAACAGAGCTTCCATGGCGTCCGCATTTCGATTGAGGACGATGGCGCGGGCATACCCGAGCCGCTGCTCGGCCAGATCTTCGACGCCTACTTTTCAACCAAGCGAACAGGCATGGGGATGGGATTGTCGATCTCCCGTTCCATCGTCGAAGCTCATGGAGGCACAATCAGAGCAACAAATGGCCCCCGTGGGGCCATTCTCGATGTCGATTTGCCACGCGAAGGCGCACCATGGGCGGACATTTCCGACGAAGCCGGGGACGCCGACGCGTCGGTGGTTTCAATCCTAGGCTATTCGCCCGACTTCGCCCGGCCGAAATTCTGAACGTCAGAGTTCGAACATCTTGCCGGGCTCGATCTTGGCTTCCAGTGCAGGAATCCTCGCGTTGGGCTATCCTCCGCACTGCGCTCTGCCACGGATTGCCTGCTAGCCACTGCTATGCACCTTGCGCCGCTTGCTCGGTCTGCGGCGGTGGTTTGATGAGATCAAGCGCCTTCTGCGCGACCGCGTTGCTTGCATCCCCGCCGCCGGCGACGGAGACAGTCGGAACGGCAAATTTGATCCCTTTGGTATCAAATGCTTTCTTGATCAGGGCATAGGCGCGGCGGCGGATCACCGCCTGCTCGCCCGGCTTGGTCATGATCTTCATGCGAATCTGAATGGCGAAATCGCCGAATTGCTCGACGCCTTGCATCTTCAATGTTTCCATGATGAACGGAGCGATCTCCTCATCCGTCAGCAACTCCTTGCCAACCTCCTTGATGGTATTTTTTACGACGTCCAAATCGGTATCGTAGGTGACGCTCACCATGATCTTGTCGATCGCCCAATCACGCGAATAGTTGGTGATCTTGTCGAGCGAGCCGAACGGGATCGTGTGGAGCGCACCACGATGGTGCCTGATCTTTATCGAGCGCAACGAAAAGGATTCGACGGTGCCTTTGATGCTGCCGCTCTCGATGTATTCGCCGACCCGGAAGGCGTCGTCCAAGAGGAAGAACATACCGGAGATTATGTCCTTCACCAGCGTCTGGGCACCGAAACCGACAGCAAGCCCGACGACACCCGCGCCAGCGATAAGCGGACCAATCTCCACGCCCAGACTGGAAAGCGCCATCAGCATGGCCATCGCGAACAGCACAACGAACAACATGTTACGAAAGATCGGAAGTAATGTGCGAAGCCGGGCGCTTCGCCGTGACTCGTCGGCGTCGCCCTCTGTCAACATCAGCTTGCGATCTATCCATGCGCTCGCCATCCGCCATGTAAAATCGGCCAGTAGGACCACGACAAAGGCATTCAGGAGCCCTCGAATAAAACGGGTCACCATCGTGTCCCTGGCGGCCAACGCGCCGAAGTCGAGTCCGAGCTGCGACGCAATGAGGTAGGCGCCTCCGATCAGCAGCAGAGCGCGCAGGCCGCGTTCCAATGCCGCCCCGGTGAGCGAGGGAGCACCTTCATCGGCGGCGATTGTGCCCGGAGGACGCATGATGTGGTGCACCGAAAGATTCACGCACGAAATCGCGATCGGCAAAACCAGAAGTACAACGCCAATGTAAAACGTGGCGGCGACGCCGGCGAGCGCGACCAGCCAGTTGGCGATTATATAGAGCGTCCCAAGCACGGTGCCGACGCGGTGTCGGCGATTAACCAGATCGAGACCATCGAATGTTGGACAGCGCCAAAGTGCGACGATGGCCAGACCGAACAGGATCAGACCGGATGCGAGCGCAACAATGTAGTTGGCCTCGCGTCCTACTCCGAGCGTGGGCAGCAACTGAAAGGTGAAGTGCCCAAATGCGAAGCTGCCGACCAGCACCGCCGACCAGAAAAACCAGAAGCGAGCGGTACGTGTCGCCATAGGCATCAGCCGAAACCGTTCCGCGCCAGGAGCGAGCACGATCCGCCCCGCAACCAACGTCAAACGCACGGCCAGAAATACGAGAAGATATGCCAGCACTGTGTGCTCCAGGAGCGACGGCCAAGCGAACAGCAGGAAGGCGCCAATGCTTCCGACTGCAAAGGCCAGAAGGACGCCCAAACCGTACAGGATACGCGATCCCGCCGCGCGCAATCGGTCGTCGACGGTATCCAAGTGTCGCGCGATCATGCGCTTGCGGAAGCCGGACGTGGCGCGCCAATAGAGCCACTCCAGGCCGAACCCCAGCGTCAAGAAAAAGATCAGCGGCAGAACGGCAGCGAAGGATCCCTGGTCCCTCATCTCCGTCATCAATGCCACACGCGCTCTATCGAGTTCGGCGGGCAGTGTCGGGATCACGGTCGCCATGTCGTGAACGAAGGCGCGCGCAGCATTCAATCGGCCAACGATGATCTCGCGGGCGTTGGCGAACTCGGCCGAACCCTGCGTTTCGACCTGGCGGCTCGCCGTTTGGGACTGAAGCCATGCTTGAATGTCGGGGCGTTGCAAGAGGTCGACGAGCTTTCGCAAGTCTTCCGCAGGTGGTGCAGCAACGGATGCCGGCTGCGCGGCCGGGTCGAGGGCCGCTTGAGCCATTGCTGATTGGAACGGCATCAGTAAAGCAAAGATGAGCAGCAACAAGCAGCGGGGGGTCATGTAACGCTCCTGGCCCGTCCAGCGCACATGCAGGTGCCAACGGGAGTCAACCGAATACGCGTGGTCATCCTCGCTGGTGGCAGCTCAAAATGACAGCTTTAGTTTACGCCAGAGCGGGCACCTCGATCGAGGTGCCCGCGAACTTTTCGCCATCAGCCAAGTAATTGATTGGTGCCGAAGAGGTGTGGACGTGATCCCTCGGCGAGCCGTTGTGGCGGTCAATATCCATGCGGCGGTACAAACAGGCAGATGGTGTGCCCGTCCTTCGCCCCGGCCGCCGAACACCAGTGAAAGAGGCCGTCGGGACTGTTCTTGATGCGGCTGTCGGTGTAGGTGATCACTTCCCCCGTACCCTTGATAACGTAGCCCTCGGGCCGCTCTGCGACGGCATGGTATGCGACTTCACGGCAATCGTAGCCGGAGCAACAGGACAAGGGATAGGACCACCCATGCGGTTGTGCGGCGGTTGGCAGTGCGTCATGCGCCCTGGCATTCGGTGCTATGAGCAGTACCCATGCACCGACGAAAAATACGGCGACCAGGGACAGAAACGCGACGAGTTCGCGAAACTTCGACGGAACCTGCGTGATGAGAAACGAGAGTTTCATGACACGATTTCCTTTCCACTGAACGCATCTGGATAGTTGGATGCTATGGCAAGGATCAATCAAGTCTGGAGAGAAATCTATTGTACGAAGGTGTTGTCTATACTTTCGCATAGTGTACGGAACTCACGCGTCACGTCAGGTCAGGTCCTGATCAAGTGATCGTCACGAAGTAGACTTGTGTGCTGGCGGCGCAGTTGACTGGTCGCGTGGATTGCCGTCCGAGGGGCGTGAACAGCGCAGCCAAATTGCAGGCCCGGACTCTCCTCCGATCTGGAGCAACCCGCGGCAGATCAGGGACTATCGCCCTTGCCCTCGAGGGCAGCTTCCAGCTTCGCGAAATCGAGTTCACGCTCCCAACGAGCAACGACAATGGTCGCGACCGCATTACCCATGAGGTTTGTTAGCGCGCGACATTCGGACATGAAACGGTCCACTCCGAGTATCAGCGCCATGCCGGCGACCGGCACTGAAGGCACGACCGACAACGTCGCGGCGAGGGTTATAAAACCTGCACCCGTCACACCGGCAGCACCTTTTGAACTCAACATTGCGACCAGGAAAAGCAGGACCTGGTCGCTGAGGCTGAGAGGCGTGTCTGTTGCCTGGGCGATGAACATCGCCGCGAGCGTCATGTAGATATTGGTACCATCCAGATTGAAGGAGTAACCAGTTGGGACGACAAGCCCAACGACGGGGCGCGCACAGCCGGCCGCTTCCAACTTTGCCATCAATCCGGGCAGTGCCGCTTCAGACGACGACGTGCCAAGGACGAGCAAGAGTTCTTCTTTGACATAGCGGATAAGCCTGAGGATCGAAAATCCGTTGTAGTGCGCCACCGCACCTAGGACGATCACGACAAAAAGGACGGAGGTTAAGTAGAAGGTGCCAACGAGAACGGCGAGGTTCGCTATCGTGGCGATGCCGTACTTGCCGATGGTAAAAGCCATCGCGCCAAAAGCACCGATCGGTGCCATCTTCATCAACATCGCGGTCATTTTGAAGATGGGAAACGACATCGCGCGCAGCAAATCAAGCACCGGGCGGCCCCGTTCGCCCACCAGTCCGAGCGCAGTTCCAAACAGTATCGAGACGAACAGGACCTGCAGGATGTCACCCTGGGCAAACGCTCCGACGATCGTGTCCGGTATGATGTTGATCAGGAAGCCGATGAAGCTGATCGCGTGAGATTTTGTCGCATAAACCTCAATCGCCTGTGCATCCAGCGAAGTCGGACTGATATGCATGCCTGCCCCGGGCTGAATCAGGTTGGCAATGCTGAGGCCCGTCACCAGGGCAAGCGTCGAGAACGTAAGGAAATATACTATCGCTTTGCCCGCGACACGGCCGAGCTTCTGCAAATCGGACATATCGGCGATACCGGTTGTGACGGTCAGGAATATAACTGGCGTGATGACCAATTTCACCAGCTTTATAAACATATCTCCGAGTATTTTTAAGTTACTGCCGATTTCGGAATGGAAATACCCCAGCAATATTCCGGCGATAATTGCGATTATCACCTGGACATAGAGGTGGCCGAAGGGATGGGACTTCTGCGTCGCCGTCACGTCGAGGGAAATCATTGTTGCTACAGCCTTCAGGTATTCATGAAGGCGCCAGTCAGCGACCTTCATGACTGTAATGCTTCCAGGATCTCCCATGAAGATTGAAATTCGGACCTAATGATATCCAATCTTTTGTATAATCGACTGCAGCCCACTACAGCGCCTACCATTGGCAGCCGACGTTGCCACCGCCGCGCTCGGTAACCGCGGCGATGCCTGCTGTTGCGTAGGCTGATAGCGTGAACGCCTGGCCGTCATGGAAGGGTAGACACCCGCGGCTGATATTCGCAAGGCGGGTACGTGCGAACTGCCGAGGGCCGATGAGAAGCGACACCTGTGACGATGACCTCGTCCACGAAATCGAGGCCCGGCGCGAGCCGTACGAAGATGGCGTTCAGTGCCGCGGCGTTGGCGGCAGGTAATCCCGTGCGATATCGATAGACGCCGGACGGCCGCTTAGGAACAGCTCGCCGATGCGCGGCGCTGTCCTTGCGATCACCTTGCCTGACTTGACGACGAACAGCCGGTTCGGTTTCAGCCTTAGCGCTTCGGTGACGTCGGCCGCCTGCAGCACGATGAGATCTGCCTTGCAGCCGATTTCGAGCCCGTAACCTTCGAGCCCCATCGTCTTCGCTGAATTGACCGTAATCGCGTCGAAGATCTTGTGCTTGTCCTCGATGCCGGCCATCTGCGCCACGTGAATTGCCATGTGGGCGACCTCCAGCATGTCACCCGAGCCCATCGAGTACCACGGGTCCATGACGCAGTCATGCCCGAAGGAGACGTTGAGCCCGGCGGCCATCAACTCCCGCACCCGCGTCATGCCGCGCCGCTTCGGATAAGTGTCGTGACGACCCTGCAGGATGATGTTGATCAGCGGATTGGGGATCACGTTGATCTCAGCCTCCGCCATAAGCGGGATGAGCTTCGAAACGTAATAGTTGTCCATCGAGTGCATAGAGGTGAGATGCGAACCGGCAACGCGCCCCTTGAGGCCGAAGCGCACCGTCTGGGCAGCCAGCGTTTCGATGTGGCGCGACATCGGATCGTCGGTTTCGTCGCAATGCATGTCGACCGGCAGACCGCGGTCGGCAGCGATCCGGCACAGCGCCTCGACCGAGCGGGTGCCATCTTCCATCGTCCGTTCGAAATGCGGAATGCCGCCGACAATGCCGACGCCCATATCGAGGGCACGCTCGAGCGAGCGGACGCCGTCGGGGGCGCGGTAATAGCCATCCTGCGGGAAGGCGACCAGTTGCAGGTCGATATAGGGCGCGGCCTTCTCTTTGACCTCCAGCAGTGCTTCGGCCGTCACAAGACGCGGATCGGACGTATCCACGTGGCTACGGATGTAAAGAAGGCCGTGGCTGACGGCGAGATCGCAATAGCGCAGGGCCCGCTCGACCAACGCTTCCTTCGTCAGCGTTGGGCGCAATTCCCCCCAAAGCGCAATGCCCTCCAGCAACGTGCCGGAGACATTCATTCGCGGCATGCCGAGCGACAGCGTCGCGTCCATATGAAAATGCGGGTCGCAGAACGGTGGGCTGACCAATCGACCGGTCGCGTCGATCTCCTCGCCGCCGGGAGCAGAAATGGATTTCTCGATCGCGATGATCTTGCCGCCCTTAAGGCCCAGATCGACACCTTGGCGACCGTCCGGAAGGTTCGCGTTGCGGATGATCAGGTCGAACATGGGGGGCTCCTCCGGGATGTTCGCTCGGCGCTTGCCGCGCGGCGCGGTTGCACTCCAGCGCCGCGCGCCTTATCGGACGCGCGAAGGACGCTGTAGCGCTTTGAATTGCTGCATATTTTTATCAGTAGCGACGATGCAACTCCTTCTGCGACAAGACAACTCCGAGCGTTCATGACCGGCAGAGATTCTGCATCTTCCGACTATTTAGGGAAATGCTCGATATGAGTTTCGGCGGTGCGCCCGAAATAGACCACACGACGCCCCAGGAACGAGACGAGATAGCCTGCGCAACCCGCCGCCCGCGCCCGTTCGCAGAAGGATCTGTAGCTGTAGTCGGGCCCATTCGCCTGCGCCCACCTCACCAACCGCTCGACTTGGGTCGCGTCGAAAGCTGCCGCAACCAGCCCCACCGATGGCGGCATGTCCAGCATTACGCTATCGCCATCGGGCAGGTAATATGCCTGGGTGTTGCGACGGTAATCCACCGTATAGCCTTCGAAACCGGCAGCGATCAGCTTGCCCACGATTTCCGGAAAGCTGAGGCTCCCGTGATGCGCAGCGTTCAGACAGGCTTGCGCAGTGGAAATGCGTTCCGCGTCCATGGCGGCTTTCCTTTCGTGTTGATGTGTCGGGATTCCCCGGAGGACGATCAGTCCACCGGGATATTCTTCAGCCCGCGTCTTTCTACGAGCACCTTTAATGTCCGGACGAGTGCCTCGCGCTCCGCCGCCGTCAGCACGCCGAAGTATTCGGCGTCATTCATGTCGGCGAGAGAAGCCAGAACTGGTACATTGGCTCGCCCTTTTGCGGTCAGGAAGAGGCTGTGCGCGCGCCCATCCTTCTCGTTTTCGACTCGTCCGACTAGGCCCTTGGCCAACAGTCTGTCGGCGAGTTTGCTGATCGCACCCTTGGTCATGCCCATTTTCTCGGCCAGAGCCGAAGGTGCCAACGCGTCCTCATCATAGAGCGCCCGCATGAACGCCCATTCCGCGACGGTCACCCCCTCGGCCATAACCTTTCGGGCGAAGTCTTGCGATACGGCATTCGAAACCATTCGCATCCAGTAACCGATATGCGTGCTCAGGTCCGAGACGGAGGGCATGGCGTTACCTCGTTTGCTTGACTAGGAAACTACACGATTTGGTTTCCTAGTCAACCAAATTTTCTTCTTAGCACTGCCGACCGCGCAACGACCGGTCTGCGGCCGAACCGCGCACGGCCAAAGGGCGCGTGATCGTTTTTGATCGCTTTACTTCGAATGATCCGTTTCGCTGCGTGCTACGAACCCATCGGCTGTTGATGCGCCAGCGAAACTACGCAAAAACCTGATTGAAAGGAGATCGAATGATCAGAGAGCAGCGACATGCAAGAATTCTCTCAATACTCCGAAAGCAAGGCGTCGTGAGCATGGAAGAACTGCGCCGTTGCATGCCCGATGTCGCCGCGGTGACGCTCAGACGCGATCTAGCGCAGCTGGACGAACTCGGCGCGATCCGGAGACGTCACGGCGGGGCCGTGCTGCCGGACGAGTCGCTGGTGCGCTCCAAGGGCCCACTACCGGGAGCGGAGGCCAGCCCGCTGGCCTCCGATCTCGCTTCCTTGAATGCGGTCATTCTGCCACCGATCTCGGGCAGGGGGAGCGAGGCGCTGCGGCGGGATATCATCCGTCGCGGCATTCCCTTCATCGCGGAAAGCGCTCCCCAGCCGGGCGGCGTCTATCTCGGCCCGGATAACTTTGCCGCGGGTGTGGAACTCGGCCGGCTGGCGGCGCGGGAGGTCGAGGGCAAGCCGTTCTCGATGCTGGTGATCAGCGTGGCCGAACTCCCCAATACGCGTGAGCGCGTGGCGGGCTTCGAGACTGGTCTCGCCGAGGCCGGTGTCAAGCCAGCGGCGATCCATCGGGTCAACGGCCAGGGCAGCTACAGGATCGGCCTGCGCGTTGCCCATGATGCCTTCGTCGCCGATGAGACGATCAACCTCGTCTTCGCCGTCAACGATCATGCGGCCATCGCGGGCATCGAGGCTGCCCAGCGTCTCGACAGGCAGGTTGCCGTCTATTCGATGGGAGGCGAGAGCGCGGGCTTCATGGCGCGGCTTGCCGAATCCGGCCCGCTCAAGGCGGTCGGCGCGCTGTTTCCCGAAGTCGTCGGCCGGCTCGGCATCGACATGGCCGTACTCGGAATCCTTGGACAGTCCTTGTCCGACACCGTCACGCCGCATGCGATCATCACCCCGAGGACCCTCGGCGACTATTTCGAGGACGGCCCGGACGGGTGGCGCCTCAAGGAAGATGTCCTCGATCGGCTGAGCAGCGTTCGGCTCGGGTTCAATGCGAAGCTTCTGCGCTCACGACGGATTGGTTTCCTGCCGCATTACCCGGCGCATGATTGGTATCGCAGCATGGCGAGCGCGATGCAGGCGCGCTGCCAGGATTATGGCGCAACGCTCGTGGTCTCGCCACCCCACCACGGGATCTCGGCCGAGATCGCCCGGCTGCGCCGCGAGATCGCCCAGAGCGCGACGCTGCTCGTACGGGCGGGCATGGTGGTCGCGCTCAACGAGGGGCAGGCGAGCCTCTTCCTTGCCGAAGAGCTCAGAAGCCTTGCCGCCAGCAAGCCGGAGCGCCTGCAGGGCGTTACCGTCGTGACCAATTCCTTCGACGTCCTCAACGCACTCGAAGAAATCCCCACCGTCAAGGTGATCCTGACGGGCGGTGAATACCAGAAGGCCGACCGCTGCCTTGTCGGACCGAGCCTTGGCGCGATCTTCGAGCGGGTGCGCCCGCATCTCGCCTTCATCGCGGTCGACGGCGCGACACCAGGCTTCGGCCTCTCGTCGCTCGACGAAAGGCGGGCGCTTGCTGCCCAGCGGCTCATCGACGCGGCCGAGGTCAGCATCGTTCTGGCGGACAGCGTGGCGCTCGGCTCGGATGCGAACCACCGCATCGCCGGAGCCGCGCAGATCCGGTCGGTGCTGACTGACGACGGCGCCTTGCCCGAGGACCGCCAGCGTTTCCGGTCGGTCGGCGTCGACGTGCTGATCGCGGGCGAAGTGCTTCCCGAACCGGCCGTCGACACGGTGGGGAATTATCGAAACCAACCCTGAAACAATTCAATCGCGAGGGAGGAGAACCATGAAGCGATCATTATTAACGGCCGTCACGATGGGGGCAATGCTGCTTGGCACCAGTTCGGTTCTGGCACAGCAGGTCACCCTGCAATTCTGGGACAACCAGCAGACCGAAAGCGGCCTTTCGGATGTGCAGAAAGCCGCCGTCGAGAGGTTCATGAAGGAAAACCCCGACATCAAGATCGAGGTCACCACCGTTCCCTATCCCGAATATCAGCAGCGATTGCTGACGGCCGTCCAGGGCGGTAATGCGCCCGACATTGCCACGCTGGATCAGATCTGGGTTGGCGCCTTCGCCAAGGCCGGTGCCGTCGCAGACCTTACCGAGCAGGCCGGTGCCGCGGGTCTCGCACGCGACAACTTCTTCGGCGGAGCCTGGGATTCGGCGGTGCTTGGCGGAAAGCTCTATGGCATCCCGTTCAATGTCGATGTCTGGCAGTTCAGCTACTACAACAAGGCGCTGCTCGACGCGGCAAAGATCGATCCGGCCAACCTCAGCACCTTTGACGGTCTGAAGGCTGCCGCCGAGAAGCTGACCACAAACGGCAAGTTCGGTGTCGGCCTGTTCGGGCACAAGGGCGAGGATACGGTCGTCGTCGGCGATTCCTTCATCTTCTCGAACGGCGGCAAGATCCTGAACGACGACGGCAGCTGCGGCCTGACCGAGGCTCCAGCCGTCGAGGCGCTGACCTATCTGCAGCAGCTATCGAAGTTCGCGCCGGGCGGCATCCTCAATGCTTCCTCCGGCGACATGCGAGAACTGTTCCTGAACGGCTCGCTGGCGATCGAATTCTGGCCGGCGCTGGAACAGCCGACCCTGCAGAAAAGCAAGCTCGACTGGGCTTTCGTGAACGGAACGGCGCCCGAGGGCAAGACGCCGGTCGGAACCTTCGGTGGCTGGAATCTCGCGATCTTCGAGTCCTCGCCGAACAAGGACGCGGCCTGGAAATTCATCCAGTTCATGGTGCGTGAGGACGTAAACGGCGACGTGGTCGACCTCATTCCCGCGAACAAGAAAGCCGCCACGGCCTTCCTCGAGAAGAACCGCAAGGATCCCAAGGTAATCATGGCGCATCTCGAGAACGCGAAGGCGCGCCCCCTGTCCCCGCGCTACCTCGAGCTCGCCGATGCGCAGATCGCCATGTTCCAGGAGATCTACGCCGGTGGCGATCCCGCCGCGGCCGCCGCAAAGGCGTGCGAGGCCATCAACGCTCTCGACTGATCCAACTGCCTGCCGCACCCCGGGATCCGGGGTGCGGCGATAGGACAAGGTTTTCCCGATGCGCAAAGATCGCCGGCTTCACTGGCTTCTTCTCGCCCCCGCCCTCATCCTGATGGCGGTCATGCTCTACTATCCGATGTTCGGAACGGTCTATGAGAGCTTTCACGAAACCAGCTTTCTGAGCCCGGACCCGAAGTTCGCCGGACTCGCTCTCTATCGCCGCATCCTTGCCGACCGCACGTTCGCGGAAGTCGTGGTAAATTCGATCGTCTGGACCTTCGGCGTCGTGCTGCTGCAGAACATTCTCGGCTTCCTGACCGCACTTCTCTTGAACCAGAACCTGCCCATGCAGGGCGTCCTGCGCGCTATCGTGCTCCTGCCCTTCATTCTTCCGGGCGTGGTGGCCGCGATCCTCTGGCGCTTCATGTACGATCCGCAGCTTGGCCTCGTGAACTCGCTTCTCTTGCAGATGGGCCTGATCGAGAACAGCGTCGCCTGGCTCGCCGACAGCCGCATGGCCATGGCTTCGGTGATCGTCGCCGCAGTCTGGAAGGGCTTTCCTTTCTCCATGCTGATCTATCTCGCCGCCTTGCAGAACGTGGACCAGAGCCAGATCGAGGCGGCGACGCTCGACGGTGCAGGCCCGACCCGACGGCTCCTCGATGTCACACTGCCTGCGATCCGGGACGTCATCGTCGTCAACGTCGTGCTGACCCTGATCCTGACATTCAACTATTTCGACATCATCTGGGTGCTGACCCGCGGCGGCCCGCAGTCGGCGACCCACATCTTCCCGACCAAGATCTACGAGACCGGCTTCGGCCAGTTCCGCTTCGGCGAGGCCGCGACCTACGGTGTGTTCTCGATTCTCGTGCTGGCCGTGCTCGTGGCGCTCTACGCGATCGTTCAGGGTCGGGCCAACCGCCGGAGGGTGGTGGCATGAAGCAAAAGAGATCGACCCGCCTCGTGTTGACGCTGATGCAAGTGCTGCTGGCGCTCGTCGTGTTGCTGCCCTTCTTCTGGATGGTATCGGTCAGCTTGAAACCGCCGACCGAGCCCTTCGCGATCCCGGCGCGGCTCTGGCCGGACCATCCGACGGTCGGAAACTACGTCTCCGCCTTCCGGCCGGAGTTCCGCACCTATTTCATGAATTCGCTGGTGGTTTCCCTCGCCACTGTGGTCATCACGGTGACGCTTGGCCTGCTTGCCGCCTACAGCTTCACTCGAGCACAAATCGTCGCGATCTCGGCGCTGGTCGGACTGGTGGTGCTGGCGCAGATGTTCCCTCACTCCGCGATCATCATCCCGATCTACAAGATGATGCGAAGCGCGGATCTCCTGAACACCTATTGGTCGCTGATCCTCGCCTATGTCTCGGTCACGCTGCCGGTAGCGATATGGATGCTGCGAGGCTTCCTGCTCAAGCTTCCGGCAGCACTGGAGGAATCCGCCGCGATCGACGGGGCGACGCCGCTCCGGGTGTTCTGGGACATCGTCGTGCCGCTGTCGCGTCCCGGACTGATCGCCACCTCCGTCTACGTGCTGATCGTCACCTGGCAGGAGTTCCTCTTCGCGCTGTCCTTCACGTCGACGAAGGAGATGCGCACCCTGCCGGTCGGCCTTAACGACTTCATCGGCCAATACGGCATCCGATACGGCGAACTCATGGCCTCCTCGGTCATGGTGTCGCTTCCGGTCATGGCCGTCTTCTTCTTCCTCCAACGCTATTTCGTCGCCGGGGTCACCGCCGGCGCCGTGAAAGGATAGGCTATGGCGCTGATCGAACCCTCGGACCTCATTCCCGGCGTCCGGCAGATACTCTTCAACCGGCCCGACAAGCTGAACGCGCTGTCTACGCCACTCATGCGCGAATTCGAATCCGCGCTGGAGGAGGCTGCTGCCGATCCCGACGTCAGGGTCATCGTGCTCCGCGGTGCGGGCGGCAAGGCCTTCGTCGCCGGGGCGGACATCGCCGAATATCAGGGGCACAAGCGGGCGGAGTTCATCGCCTACCAGCTCAACTCCCGCCGCGTCTTCGACTGGCTCGAGCGCATTGCCAAGCCGGTGATCTGCGCGATCGACGGTTTCGCGCTCGGAGGCGGCTTCGAGATCGCGCTCTGCTGCGACATCCTCCTCCTCTCCGAAACCGCCCAACTTGGCCTGCCCGAGGGGCGTCTGGGGCTGTGCCCCGGCGGCGGCGGCACGCAAAGGCTCCTGCGGGCGGTCGGCAAATATGCCGCTTCCGATCTGCTGCTTGCGGGCTGGCGCATGTCGGCCGAGCGCGCGCTGGCCCTCGGAATTGCCGCCGAAGTCGCACCCGCGGAGGGGATGGACGAGGCGATCCTGCGCCGGGCGCGCGCCTGCCTGAAGATCGCGCCGCTTGCCGCGGCGGAGATGAAGCGGCTGCTGCGCGAGGGTGCGGACGCCGGCATCGAGACGGCCAAAAGCCTGGAGCAGGAAACATTGTTCCGGCTCTATTCGACCGCTGACGGTCAGGAAGGCATCGATGCCTTCCTCGAGAAGCGTGACCCCCAGTTCAGGATGGAATAGGCGATGGAATTCAAGGGTAAAGTCGTGGCCGTCACAGGCGGCGCCAAGGGTATCGGCCGGTCCTGCGTCGAGCTGTTCGCGGCGCGGGGCGGCCAGGTGGTGTTCTCGGACATCGACGAGCCGGGCGGCGAGGCGCTCGCCGCTTCGCTCGGCGACGCCGTGGTCTTCATTCGCGGCGACGTGCGAAAGCTGGCGGACATGCAGGCCATGGCGGCGCTCGCCGAGGCGCGCTTCGGCGGACTGGATGTCGTCGTGAACAATGCGGCGGTTGCGCTCAACGGCGTCATCGACGAGATCGACGAGGAGCGCTGGACGACCGTCATCGACACCAACCTCACCGGCTGCTGGCGGACGTTGAAAGCCTGCGTGCCGCTGTTGCGCAAGCGCGGCGGCGGCGCGGTCGTCAACCTCTCGTCGGTCCAGGGCCTGATCGGCTTTCAGGGTTGGCCGGCCTATGCCGCGACCAAGGGCGCGATCATCGCACTCACCCGGCAATGCGCCATCGACCTCGCCAAGGCGGGCATCCGCGTCAACGCCGTGGCGCCAGGCACGATCATGACGCCCATGAACGAGAAGATCTTCGACGAGGTCGAGGACGCGCAGGCCCTGATCGACACCTGGAATCGGGCGCATCCGATCGGCCGCTTCGGCCAGCCGGAGGAGGTCGCCGAACTCGTGGCTTTCCTCGCCTCGGACAAGGCGAGCTTCATCACCGGCGAAATCGTGCGTTGCGACGGCGGCCTCGCCATCCGGGGAGAATAATGCAGGATTTTATCGCCATAACGAGCGCTTGCGGCACGCTGCAGTTCGATCCGGCTGTCGGCAACATTCCCCGGCTACGCTTTCACTGGGCGGAGCGCTGGATCGAGCCGCTGCATGCCGCTCCCTGGAGGAATGAGCCGAACATCGAGGCCGATCCGGCGCTTTCCCCCGCTGAACGACGGCTGGCGGGCGACTTCTTCTGCGCTCCCTTCGCGGCCGCCGCCGATCCAGCCGTGCCCGCCCATGGCTGGACCGCCAACAGCCCATGGCTTCTCGAAGAGCACGAGGCGGGGCGCGTGCGTCTCGCCCTTGCCCGCGACGTTTCCGGGGCAACAGTCACGAAAAACCTCGGGATCGCCGAGGATGCACCGCTCCTCTATCAGGAGCACGTGATCGAAGGCGGACAGGGCATCCTGCCGGTCTCCCACCATCCGATGGTGCATCTCTCCGGGCGAGGGCGATTCTTCACCTCGAAGAAGCGCGCCATCCTCACGCCCGAACAGCCGCTTGAGCCCGGGCGGTCCTGCCTTGCGTATCCGATGCGCGCGGTCGACCTGACAGAAGCGGTCGGCGCCGAGGGCGGCACGGTGGACCTGACGCGGTGGCCAATCGCTCGTCGCAACGAGGATTTCGTGACGCTCGTCGAGGCGCCGGGCGCCGCCGTGGGCTGGACGGCGGTGATCCGCGAGGACGAGGACGACATCGTCTTCTTCCTCAAGGATCCTGCAATCCTCCCGGTTACGATGCTGTGGTTCTCGAATGGCGGGCGCGAATACGCGCCGTGGAACGGGCGGCATCTGGGCGTAACCGGCATCGAGGACGGCTGCTGCCCCGGGCTTGCCGGAGAAGCCGCGGCTGCGCGGGCGAATCCGATTTCCGCCGAGGGTGTGGCGACCGGCCTCGCGCTCGCCGACGGGCACCGCCACGTCGTCCGGCACGTGACGGGTGCGGTGCCGCGCCCCTCGGGTTGGACCGAAATAGCCGCGATCTCCGCCGAGGGCGATTGGCTCACGATCGCGGACGCAGCCGGGCGGCATCTGGTGCTGCCCTGGCGCAGCGATTTCCTGGAAGGACAGAATTGACATGGCCGCAATCGAGTTGCGCAAACTCTCGAAGCATTTCGGTGCCTATACCGCGCTCCGCGACCTGGACCTTGCCATCGGCGACGGCGAATTCCTCGTGCTGCTCGGCCCCTCCGGATGTGGCAAGTCGACGACCATGCGGATCGTCGCCGGGCTCGAGGAACCGAGTTCCGGCGAGATCCTGATCGACGGGCGCCGCGTCAACGACGTGCCCGCCCGTGACCGCGACCTTGCCATGGTGTTTCAGAACTATGCGCTCTATCCGCATATGACCGTCGGCGAGAATATCGCTTATCCGCTGAAGCTCCGGAAGGTCGCGCGACCCGAACGGGAAGAGCTGGTCCGGGCCGCCGCAAAGCGGGTGGACATGCTGCATCTCTTGACCCGGCGTCCGGCCGAGCTTTCCGGCGGGCAGCGACAGCGCGTGGCACTGGCAAGGGCCATCGTCCGCAAGCCGCAGGTCTTCCTGATGGACGAGCCACTCTCCAACCTCGATGCCAAGCTGCGCACGGTGATGCGCGGTGAGCTCAAAAATTTGCAGCGCGACCTCGGCGTTACGACGATCTATGTGACCCACGACCAAGTCGAGGCGATGACGCTCGCAGATCGTATTGTCGTCCTGAACAAGGCGGTGATCCAGCAGATCGGCGCACCGGCCGAAATCTACGCCCGTCCCGCCAATACCTTCGTTGCGGGATTCATCGGCTCACCACCGATGAATCTCCTGCACGGACGCGTCGAGGGCGGATCGTTCGAGAGCGAGGGTGGAAAGTTCCGGCTGGACCACGCCGGGGGCGAACTGACGCTCGGTATTCGCCCCGAACACGTCAGCCTCGCGCCCGACGGAGCCGGCCATTTCACCGGCACGGTGTTTGCCTCGGAACTGCTTGGCGACTGCACCATCCTCACCGCCAAATCCGGCGACGCGCTGATCGCAGCCAAGCTTCCGCCGGAGGCAGGGCTTGAGATGAGCAGGCCGGTCAGCCTGAAATTCGAGACAGGGCGCATGCATCTCTTCGACACGGAAACTGGCGAGCGGAGGGGCGAGGCATGATGGCCGCGCCTATCCTATCGCCGGACCGTATGCAGGTCTTCTTCGACGGTATCTGGAGCGAGCCGCGGCTCAGCCACCCGGAAGGCGTGGCGATCGGACCTGACGGCTGGATCTGGTGCGGCAACCAGGATGGCGACATCTGCCGCATCGCGCCCGACGGCAGGCGCATCGAGCGCGTTGCCTCGACCGGCGGCTTCATCCTCGGCCTCGCCTTCGACGGAAACCGGGTGCTTTACGCCTGCGACCTGAAACACGCGGCGGTGTTCCGGTTGGACCTTGCGAGCCGCATGCTTCAGCGGCTCGAAGCGCCGGGCCTGCGCATTCCGAACCATCCCGTCGTCGATGGGCGCCGGGGGCGGCTTCTCGTCTCCGACAGCCACGAGCCGGCGCGGCCCGGACCGGGCATCTGGTCCTTCGACTTGTCGGGCGGGACAGGCCGCCTGTGGTGCAGCGCCGACTTCACCTTCGCCAATGGCCTTGCGATGCGGCCTAGCGACGACGCGCTCTACGTCTGCGAGACCTTCGCTCAACGCGTATCGCGGATCCGGATCGAGCCGGACGGCAGCGCGGGATCGGTCGACCCGTTCGTTACCGGCCTGCCGGGCTATCCGGACGGACTTGCCTTCGACGAGGCGGGCAACCTCCTGGTTTCGCTCTATGAGCCCTCGCGCATCCTGCGCGTCGGCGCCGATGGCGTCATCCGCGTGCTGGCCGAGGACCCGACCGCGCATGTCCTCTGCCATCCGACCAACATCGCGTTCGACGGGACAAGGCTGTTCGCGGCCAACCTCGGCCGGTGGCACATAGCGACCATCGATTGCGACATCGGCGCGGACCCTCTCTGGAAGGCGACCGCATGACTTTCATCGGACTGACCTGGGACCACCCGCGCGGCTACAACGCGCTTGCGGAAACGGCGCGGCGCATCAATCAGGGACGCGCGGAGCCGCTGATCCAATGGAACAAGCAACCCCTCGAAGGTTTCGAAAGCGCACCCATCGCCGAACTGGCGGACCGCAACGACCTTCTGGTGATGGACCACCCGCATATCGGCGAGGCTGTCGCCGAGGGCTGCTTCCTGCCGCTTGAGGAGCTTTATCCGCCCTCACTGCTTGAGGCCTGGCGCCGCGACAGCATCGGCCCTTCGGCCGCCAGCTACCGCTGGGACGGCGGGACATGGGCGTTGCCGCTGGACGTGGCGACGCAGGTTATGGCTCGCCGGGCGGATCGGATCGCGGCGCCGCCGGCCGATTGGGACGACCTGATTGAACTTGCGGCACGCCTGCCGGTGGCACAGTCGCTCGCCGGACCGCATGCCGTACTCAGCCTGATGTCGATGGCGGCAGGCGCCGGCGCCGCGGTCGGCGGCGAGAACTTCCTGCCACAGGCCGAAGCGACGACAGCGCTCGAGACCATGCAGCGGCTTTACGCGCTGAGGCCCGCCGGCAGCGAACAGCTCAATCCCATCGCCCTTCTCGAGGCCATGGCCCGGAGCGAGGACATCGCGCTGATCCCGCTGGTCTTCGGCTATGTCACCTATGCCGCTCGCGGGCACGCGCCCCGGATCGTAACCTTCTCGGACACGATCCGGGCGCCCAGAGGGCAGGGAGGCGTGATCGGCGGCACCGGCATCGCCTTCTCGCGGCGGTGCAGGCCGACGCCGGAGTTGCTCTCGCATATCGCGTCGCTGCTCTCGGCATCGACGCAGATCGAGACCTTCCCTGCCTTTGGCGGCCAGCCGTCGGCGCGCTCCGCCTGGCAGGATGCAGGTGTCAACCGCAACTGGGGCGATTTCTATCGCAACACGCTTGCCACCGCGGAGACCGCGCTCCTGCGCCCCCGCTTCGACGGCTACATCGCCTTCCAGACGGCCGCGGCCGCACGGATCCGCATGGCGCTCGATGAGCGCGACGATCCCGAAACCACCCTTGTCGCCCTTCGCACCCTCTGGCGCCGCACGCGCCGCGAGGCAAGGGGACAACTCGACGACGTTAGAGGATGAACATGACCGACACCCAGAGCCCCGCACCCGCCGCCCTTGCCGGCATTCGCATTCTCGATTTTTCGCATCTGCTGCAGGGGCCCTTCGCCACCCAGCTCCTGGCCGACATGGGCGCGGATGTCATCAAGATCGAACGTCCCGGCAAGGGCGATCTGTTCCGCTCGCTGACCTTTCGCAACAAATGGGTCGGCGGCAGCGAGAGCCCGAACTTCCTTGCCTGGAACCGCAACAAGCGCTCGATCGCATTGAACCTCAAATCGCTGGAAGCGAAATCGATCATCATGGAGATGGCGAAGACCGCCGATATCGTGGTCCAGAACTTCCGCCCCGGCGTGTTGAAGGCGCTCGGCTACGGCTACGAGGACTTCCGCGCCGTCAATCCGCGCATCATCTATTGCTCCGGTTCGGGCTATGGCGAGGACGGCCCCTATGTCGACCGACCCGGCCAGGACATGCTGGTGCAGGGGCTCACGGGCATCATGGCGGCGACGGGGCAGGCCGATGCACCGCCGACGCCGGTTGGGGCCGGCTTCTCGGACCAGATCGGCGCAATGAACATGGTCTACGGCATCCTTTCGGCGCTTTACTGGCGCGAGAAGTCCGGGCTCGGGCAGGAGGTCAAGGTGAACCTTCTGGCGGGAATGCTCGCCCACCAGAACCAGGAAATGGTGATGGCGCTGAACTTCAACGAAGACTTCAAGCGCCCGCGGTCGGGCATCGGCCATCCCGGCATGGATGCTCCGTTCGGCACCTATCCGACACAGGACGGCTGGGTCACCATCGCGATGAGCCCCTATCGCACGCTGGTGGGCGTGCTTGGAAATGACGACCTGCTCGTCTACGACGACCCCGAAAAGCTCTTCGCGCAACGCGACGAGATCTGGCGCAAGCTGGCGGCGGAGACCGGGAAATGGACGTCGGCGGCGCTGATGGAGGCCCTGCTGGAGGCAGACATCTGGTGTGGCGAAGTAAAATCGCATCTTCAGGCAGCGGAGGATCCGCAGGTGCGCCACATGGAGCTGGTAACGAGCTACGAGCATCCCAGAGCGGGCACCGTCAAGGTCATAGCGCCCCCGGTACGCCTCTCCGAGACGCCGCCGACAATCCGTAAACCTGCGCCACTGGTAGGACAGCACACCCGCGAGATCCTGCGCGAATACGGCTTTGCGGAAGAACAGGTCAACTCCTGGCTCGCTTCTGGCGTTGCCTACGCCGATGAGGCCCGCGAATAGCCGGAGCGTGTTCCCGGGGACCTTTCTGTCGATGGCGTATCAGCCTTACGGCGGGGGAGGTGCGAGCGTACGGTCGCCCCTCCGCCCGAGGTCTCGCGGCGCTCAAAACGTCGCATGGTGATGGGAACCGCGAGGATGGCGGCCGTAGAGCGGCTGTTGGGTCGTGTATCAACGCGGTGGCATGCGTTGGCTAGAGCAATTCCAGGAAAAGTGCGTAACGGTTTTTCGTCCGGAATTGCGTAGTTTCAAAGAGTTAGATCATTTTACTGTTTCATATGAAACAATGAAATGATCTAAGCTGCCTTGTTAAACTCTTGGTCGAGGCGGCTCATCCACGCACGCAAGTTGTCGATCAGGATCGCCAGATCGTACTGCCACTCCAATTTGAGCAGGCGCCAGCCCCTTCCGCCAGACGCAAGTTCCGCTTCGACCCTCTGCTTCAACTCATCCGACCGAGCGTCGCCACTCCACAACCGAAACGACAGGGCCGCAACGTACCTTCCGGCACTGCGGAAACCGGCCAAGTCGTTATTCAGAGCTCTCCTCTCGGCTCCTGCATGCTGAATTTCATTGTCCAAGGTATTTCTCCCTTTCCGATCAAGCCAATTTATATCGTAATACGATATATCTGGCAAGGGTCGCGGGCGGAGGCCGACGTCGTCTGTGCCATTCATAAGGCGAGGGGAGAGCCAGTATGGCGCGAGTACGCCGCCGTCACTCTTGGGCGGAGGCCTTGTCATTCAGTCGCGCGAGCAACGCGATCAACTCTGGTGCCATGATCTTGATCTCGCGCAGGTGAATGGCGCTTAAGTGCCGGAGGCTCGCCTCCGCTTTCTCGGTCAGATTCAGAGTTTGCCGCCGCTTGTCGGCAGCGTCCGTCGCGCGCAAAACGTAACCTGCCTTCACGAGACGGGTCGCGAGTTCCGTTGCTGTATGCGGTGCAATGAGCAGCTTCTCGGCAAGCATCCCCACAGTCATGGTCTCGCCGACGGGAAGGCCCTTGATCGCCAGCAGCGCCTGATGCTGCTGCGGCGGTAGGCCCGCTTCCTGGGCAGCCGAAGTGCTGAAATCCAGGAATTTGCGCAAGGTATAGCGAAGCGTCGCCAGCGACTCATAATCGGCTCGCGTCAATTCCGCTTCCAAACGGCCCATAATCTCAATCCTCATCTGTTCCCCGTCGTCCTATTTGGCCGTGTTTGTCAGGGCGGGCAAGAGGACCGCCGGCGGTCGATTTGCCGCCAACTGCGAGCCGGTTTGTTTCACGTCGTAGCACGATATGGACCGTTCCCGTTTATCGGCACCTGGAAAACGGCTTTGATGCTCGCTCGCTCTTTTGTCGAGCTTCTCAATTATCTCGCTTTGGCACTATCCAAGTCAGTCCCAGCGCGATTTTCCGGCTGCAAGCTTGCCGGCACTCTTTGGCATTGCAACCACGGCTTGGGCATGCACTCGCGGGCAGCAAATGGCCCCTCTGGCGAGTAAAGCTTGAACGGATATCCGGAAAGACGGGCGGCGCACCGTGCGCCGCCCAATCTTTGGGAACGAAAGGATTTGAAATCGGGCCGATCGCTAGGCCGCAACGGTGTGGGCAAGCCAGCCGAGAGCGCTATCGCAGCCCCTTATGTGGTCGTGCTGCTAGGGCTGTTGGCGATTTCGTGAGGCATAGCGTTCTGAAACCTGTGAGGATCAGGCGAAGGCTCCCGTCATGGAGACTGAAACCTCCCAGAGGCGCCGCGCGACGTCAGGATCGATTGCCCAATTGGCAACTCCCTTACTGCCCAATTCGCCGCTGTAGAGTTGGGCGACGTCGAAGTCTTCGAGATAGTAGCCTCCAAGACCATCGAGTTCAGAGCCGACTGCTGCCCAGACCATGGTCGCAGCACCCTGTTCAGGGGTTTTGCGTCCGTTCGCCGGATCAATGCGCAAGTTTCCAAGCTCGTCATATGCATCAAAGCGTGCCAGGTGCTCGGGTGTCAGGTATCTGACGATATCCGTCAGAATCTGACCCGGGTGGAGCGAGAAAGCACGCACGCCGACGTCGCGGCCGCGCCTGTCGAGCTCAACTGCGAACAGCGCGTTCGCCGTTTTGGCCTGGCCGTACGCGAGCACACTGTCATAGGCTCGGCGCGAGAAATGAATGTCCTCGAAATTGATGCCTCCCGCCTGATGGGCCCGAGAGGAAACGCTCACGACGCGCGCGCCGTTGGCGCGCACAAGCGCGGGCCATATCGCAGCGGTCAGCCGGAAGTGGCCGAGGTGATTGATCGCAAACTGGCCCTCGTGACCCTCCGCGCTGCGCCACAATGGTGTCGCCATGACGCCGGCACTGTTTATCAGCATCGATACCGGCCGCCCAGAGGCGACGAGCCCGGCTCCGAATGCTGCGATCTGGCCAGAATCGGTGAGGTCGAGATCGACGATCGTCACGTTGGGCAGATCGGCGAGATTGCGTTCGGCCTTCGATCGATCACGGGCGGGAACGATTACAGCGGCGCCGACGCCAGCAAGAGCTCGGGTGGCCTCGAGTCCAAGGCCCGAATAGCCGCCGGTGATGACCGCAGTGGTCCCGTTGAGATCGAGCCCGGTGACCACCTCGCTCGCGGTGCTGGCGATGCCAAAACGCGTCGCAATGGAATGCTGACTATGCATGGATATCTCCGTGATGCTTGTGCCGCCCACATATCGGCACTAAGCCTGGAGGCTCCATCGTCAAAACGCCAAGTTACTGTCGTGATCGTCCAAAAGCCTAAAGAAGATGTACTTTCGTCCGTTCTAGAATGCTTGCACGCGCGTGCGCTTTGCTCGATGCGGTTGGAGGCCGCCGGAAGATGGGCCATCCATTTTCCCCTCCCGCGGGTAGTCAAGTTTGACGTGGTCCGGCGCGGCGAATGCTGGTTGCGCCTTTCGGACGCCGAACCAGTGCGGATTGGTGCCGGTGATTGCGTCATCGTGGCAGGTGTGCCGTATGAGCTTGCCAGTGATCCGGATACACCCGCGATCCCCGCGCAAGAGCTGTTTGCGACAGGCGGCATCGCACAAATTGGCGACACGCCGGATTTCGCTGTCCTCGGCGGAACGCTTCAACTCGACGCCGTCGATAGTCTCTTTGTAACCGGTGTACTGCCTTCGGTCGTGGTCATGCGAGCGGATGAAATGGCACCGGTCGGATGGCTTTTGGAACAGTTAGACCGCGAATGGAACAGCGGCATGCCGGGAGCTCGGTTGGCCAGCAACGACCTGATGCGCCTTGCCTTCATTCACGGGTTGCGCGCTCATTTGGCGAAACTCGGTGAGGGGGTTGGATGGCCGCACGGCTTGATCGACCGAAACCTGGCGCCAGCAATGCAAGCCATTCATGCCGAGCCGATGCGCGCCTGGACCGTAAGCGAGTTGGCGCGTATCGCAGGGCAATCGCGCTCCGGATTTGCCGCCAGATTTCGCGCCCGTGTGGGGCTGTCGCCTATCGAGTATCTCGCGCGCTGGCGCGTACGATTGGCAGCTGCCCGGCTGCGTAGAAGTGACGCCCCGATATCACGCATCGCAATGGAACTTGGATTTGCGACGGACAGCGGATTCAGCGCCATGTTCCGAAGGGTGACGGGCATGTCGCCGCGGCAATATCGGAGCCGGCGTGGGGAGTCCGTGATGGCTCTTGAGCCAGAGGTCCACGCGCGCGTTAGGCCGCCTCGAGCCGGCTGAACCGGACCGGGATGAGTTGCTGCGCCTCCAGTTGTCCTGCCGAATCCTTGTCGATGATCGTCAGCACCTGTTCTTCAGATCCCACAGGAAGAACCAGACGACCCATCGGCTTCAGTTGCTCAAGCAAAGCCGGCGGCGCCTCCTCAGCCGCCGCCGTGACCAGAATCTTGTCGAATGGGGCGTGCTCAGGCCAGCCGCGTGTTCCGTCGCCGATACGAATGCCGACATTTGAAATGCCGAAGCCCTGCAGGAGAGTCTCGGCATGGCTTGCGAACTCCTCGATGATTTCGACGCTCCAAACTTGCCCGGCGAGTTCCGCGAGAATTGCGGTTTGGTAGCCCAGGCCGGTCCCGATCTCGAGCACTGCCTCATGCGGTTGGGGAGCAAGGAGATCGGTCATGAGGGCGACCATGAAGGGCTGCGACACGGTTTTGTCGAAGCCTATCGGCAGTGGCATGTCCTGGTAGGCGAAGGGCGCAGCCGCAGCGGGTACGAAGAGGTGGCGGGGCACCCGCAGCATCGCTGCCATAACCCGTTCATCGAGCGCCGCCTTGCCCAGTTCTTCGCTTTCAAGGTCGGCATAGATTGCAATCACCTCGACCATGTGCCTGCGCAGAATCGCGAGGTGCTCTTCGTTCATTGGCTTCATGAAGGCGGACCCTCCTCTGACAGTTGGTCGCCAGACAGGCCTCTCAACATTAAAAGACCATGGATATATGATAGCAAGATCAAAATGCGAAAAGTGGCCCTCGCGATGCGGCTGCTTACACGCAAGCTCTCAGACGTGTGGACTGCACGGCATGCAGAATGCGCATAGTAGCCATTCCTTGCATTAGTCGTCCCGAACCCCGATCTCTTAGGTGGGAAGCAGCTTTGGAGCTCCCGGACTCCAATAATCGATCAATCAAGGTGGTAGACGTCCGTCCCGGGCTGACCCGGCCGCGGACGACCAATTCCCACCCGACGAACAGAGAGGTAGCCATGCGGGAATCTGCCAAGACCCTCAATGCAATGACACTCCGCGAACGGTCGGACTTGATGATGTCAGTCGCTGATGCGCTCGAGGCGACGGCCGAGAAGGCGCACGAGATGGGGAATGACAGGTTTGCGGCGAACTCGATCAGTCTGGCAAGGATCATAAGCGGCTGCGCTGGCGACGTCGTGACAAGCGACCTGCCTGCGGCTGAGCTTCTCTTGCAGCACGGCATCGCGCTTCTTTCGCTGTTTCCAGGTGGAACGCCGCGGTCCACCGTGCATTAGCTCCGCGCATCGCCTGAAGTTTGTTCGGATTGCCAGTTTGCCGACCGAGGTCATGCGGCATGATCCCACCATGCTCTACAGCGCCGTGCGTCCATCAGGACGCACAAAGGACGCTGTAAGTCTTTGAATCTACGCATCGTGCTTGCCGAAAATCGATTCCGATTTTCGGGCCGATGCGCTAGGCTTCGCTCTGCTCCATCGCCAGTTCTGCCTCGAGGCTTTCGGTATCGCGGAAGATCGTGACAACCGCCAGAACGCGTCCGCCGCGCTTGAAGCGCAGGAGGCAATCCCTCGCGGCAACGTCGCCGTCAATCTCGATCGCGTCCCATCCCTCGGCGTGTCCGACATAGTTGATCGGAATCTCGTAATGCTGGCTCCAGAAGAACGGCACGTCGGTGAACTTCTTCCGCCGTCCGAGCATGTTGAGCGCAGCGGCAGCACCCTGCCGCTGTGCCACCACCCAGTGCTCCACCCGGATGTTCTCACCGCTGTGGGGGTCGGGCCATCGCGCGATATCCCCGGCAGCATATATTCCCGGCACGCTGGTCTCGAGATAGGCATCGACCAGAACGCCCCGATCGGTGGCGAGACCGGCTCTCTCGGCGAGATCGACGCGCGGCCGTACCCCGATGCCGGCGACGACCATGTCGGCGGCGAGCGCACTGCCGCTGCTCAGCATGACCTCGCCCGCGCCGATGCTGGCCGCGGTATCCCCAAGGTGGAAGACGACGCCGTTTTCCTCATGCAGGGCACGGATGAAGTCGCCCATCTCAGGGCCTAGCACCCGTTCCATCGGCCGTTCCTCGGGCGCCACCACATGCACTTCGACACCGCGGCTGCGAAGAGAGGCGGCGACCTCAAGGCCGATGAAACTGGCGCCGAGCACGACGGCGTGGCGCGCCGCGCCGCTCTGCGCGATGATCCTGCGGCAATCGGCCAGCGAGCGCAGCGTGTGGACGTGAGGCTGGTCGGCGCCGGGTACCGTCAGTCGCACCGGTTCTGCGCCGGTCGCCAGCAGCAATTTGTCGAAGGCGACCCGTGCCCCGTCGGCGATCACGACCTCGCTGGCACGGACATCGATGGCGGCAACCTTGGTTCCGAGGCGCAGGTCGATGCCGTTCCTGGCATAAAAGCCTTCCTTGCGCAGCGGGACCCAATCTTCGGGAGCCTTGCCGGCGAGGTAGTCCTTCGAAAGGTTGGGGCGATCGACGGGCAGGGCCTCGTCGTCGCTGATCATGACGATGTCGCCCTGATATTGTTCACGCCGCAGTCTCTCGGCGGCGGCAAAACCGGCCGCGCCACCGCCGACGATGACGATCCTTTCGGGAGAGGCCCCGGCATCGCTTTCGCGCGCGGCCGGCGACGGTTTCTTGCGTTTCTCGCCAACAAAAATCCTCTCGCCGCGCTGCTCGACCGACCAGCAGGTGAGCGGAGACAGGGCAGGCGCGCGCAGGGCCTCTCCGGTGCGCAGGTCGAAGCAGGCGTGATGCCAGGGGCAGCGGACGCTGTCGTCGGCGACGAGGCCGTCGACCAGCGGCCCACCATAATGCGAACAGGCGGCAGCAACGGCGAATATCTCCGCTCCGCGGCGCACCAGAAGCACGGACTCGCCGTCGCGATGGCCGACCAGCTTGCCGCCATCGGGGAGATCGGCAAGCGCAATGCCGAGGGCGAGATCGGGTCCGCTTGGCTGTGAATGGTTACCGGCCATGTTCTCCTCCCTCAAAGGGCAGCTGACGGTATCGCCCATTGCGACGCTCGGTTAGCAGGCAGCTTCCCTTGAATTTTCCGCTATTCCGGCTCGCAGGCAAATGAATTCGGCCTGAAGTTGAGTGGAATTTTTGTGATGAAGTCAGGTGCGTTCGCTCTCGTAGCTCGAATGGACCTCGTCCGAGGGAGCCGTCACTGGCACATCTACCGAAAAGTAGGAGACCTTTCGGATGAGATCGCGCCAAACAAAAGCTTAAAGTGATATCTCTAACCTATTGACGTGTTACATCTAAACCGTACTCGAGCCCTCGAGCAAATGGCCCACCGTCTTCAATGGCATACCGGTAGAGGCCAGCAGTATCTTCATGGACATGTGGGGTCTGCGCCGGATCCCACGTGATGCGGATCGCGCCGACTTCATTGGCAACGCTGATCATGACTCCAAAGGGGATCCGGTCCGAGGCCACGGAACCCCTTTCGCTTCAGCGTCCTACTCGTCACCCGCGTTCCACTCGCGAAACGTCAGATTCGCCTTTACGCCAATTGCTGTGAAGGGTTGAGGCGGAAGGGCCTTCGGCGCCTCGAAGCTCCGGTAGATCTGGGTAAGTTCAGTGCTGTGGCCCAACATCAATTCCGCGGTGGCGATGCCTGAAGCCGTTGCCTTCGTGGCGCCGACCCCGTTGCAGCCGCAGGCGGCGAACACGCCACGTTCGATCTCGCCGAATGCCGGCACCGAGTTCCAGGTCACCGCCATGGCGCCGGCCCACCGGTACTCCATGCTGACATCGTCTAGGCCCGGGAACCGCGCCTTGAACTTGCGATCATGCAGAGCGCCCGCACGCCTGAGTGCGCCTTCACTGACGATCTGAGCCGCGTGGTATGTGTAGCGGGAGCGAATGAGAATACGATCGCCCCGCTGCCCGGGAACGCGACGAACCGTGGTGCCCATTGGCAGGGCAGGGGTGGCAGCCCACTTCCTCTCGCCGGGCAGGCGGCCGGGGTCGAACTCTCGGCTCATCGACGCATAGGTGAATATGTGCAAGAGACGGCCTTTGAAGAAGCCGAAGCTCTCGGCGTGTCCGTTGTTGGCCAGGACGATCCTGTCGGTGCTGATCGAGCCCGCAGGGGTCTTGACGAGCCATCCTTGTCCGGTGCTCTCAAACGCCACTGCCGGAGTCTTCTCGTACACCGTGACAGGCTGCGTCAAGCAATCCGCCATACCTCGAATGTATGCAGCAGGCTGCACGATGACGGTGCCGGGCGTGAAGAGCGCGGACGTATAGGAACGGCTGCCGGTTATCGCGGCAATCTCCTGTGCATCGAGGAGCCTATGTTCTTCGCCAAGCTTTTCTAGCTGTCCGGCATAGCCGACGAGGTGGCGATCACCCTCCTTGCTGATCGCCACGCTGTATCGGCCACAAGGGTCGAAAATCTCCCCGCCCCATCCTTGTTCCTCGGCCATCCCCTTAGCCAACGCAATGGCACTGCGACTGATAAAGATCGCCTGCTTGCTCTTGCTTGCCGAGTCGCCGCCGTAGTCGTCGGATGAGACCTCATGCGGCAAGTCGATGATGAAGCCGGAGTTACGTCCGGCAGCGCCTTCGCCGACAACGCCTGCCTCCAGAACCGCGACCCGGATATTGGGGTCGAGCTGGGAGACCCGCCTTGCTGCAGACAGCCCGGCAAAACCCGCGCCGATAATGACGACGTCGGTCGCAATAGACCCTTCAAGTCGAGGTCTTTCGACGCGAGCCGGAAGCATCGCAACCCAGCCCGAAACGCCCGTGTGCTTCGGGAGTCTCGAGGCAACGAACACTTTCTTTGAATTCCCGCTCACAATGATCTCGCTTCCGGGCTGGCGAGGTCCCCGAGGGCTGCCCGCAATGCTTCAATCCGGTCCCCCGACAAGCCCCTCAAAGGCTTGCGAGGGCTGCCCGCGCCGTAGCCCGTCAGTTCGGCTGCCGCGTAGACCGATTGCACGTAGTCGCCTTCCCATAGCAGGGACATGACCGGCTCGAGCGCGGACCAGATTTCGCGTGCGTCTTCCCACTTTTGGGCCGAAGCCGCCGCCGCCAGGGCAACGCACGTTCGCGGGGCGAAGTTCGCGCCACCCCAGATGAGGCCGCTGCAGCCCGCGTAGAGCGCGTAAGGCACGAGGTGGTCAGCGCCGTTCATGACGGGAAGACCCGTGCGTATGAGCGACGCCTGTTTGCCGAGATCGCCGCTACTATCTTTCACGGTGCAGAAGCCGGGGATGGCGCAGAGCTCCCTCAGAAGCGACGGGGTGACCGCGACGCCGACGGCTTGCGGCACGTTGTAGCCGATGATGGGGAGACCCGCTTTCGCGACCTCCGCATAGAAATCGATGATGCCCTGATCGTCCGTAGGCCCCTCGAAGAACGGCGGCAGGACCATGACCCCATCCGCGCCGCAACCGGCCGCGTGCCGGGTACGCTCCACAACCTCGTCGGTGAGGAGCGCGGAAGTCTGGGCTATGACCTTCGCACGCCCGTTGATGATTTTTGCACCGCGCTCAACGAGTTGCCTGGATTCTTCCTTGGACAGGTAAACATGCATGCCGGTTCCGGAACTGAGGACAAAGCCGGGGACGCCGGCAGCCAGATACCGCTCGATGTTTTCTTCCAGCCGGAGAAAATCAATGCGCCCTTCCGCGTCGAAAGGCGTAGTGATTGCGAGGTTCAGGCCAGGGAAGGGGAAGTTCGTCATCTCGGAGCTCCGCAGTTTCGGCGTCGGAAAGGTCCAGCCAGGTTGTGATATGTTGGGTACTTCGATCACGCGTCGTCCCCCAGAGCAGACCGTTGCCTTCAAAGCCTGGAAGCGGCTTCCGGCTAGCTTGATCTGGAGAAGATGCTGGCAATGATGCCGTCATTGCCAGCGAGGTACCTGCCGGGGGAGTGACCCAACAAGTTGGAGAATGGCTCATGTGCAGCGTGTAGTTCGCTACGTTCACCCGCTGACCGCATTTAGGAGATCGTATCGTGAAATTACGCCGACGGGTCGTTTGCCATCGGAGACCGTGATGACTCCATCGTGTTCTTTCGCGACCTGCAGGAGCTTTGACAGTTTGTCTGTCGCAAGCACGGAGGGACCGGAGACAGCTGAGGTCTGTCCGGCGGCAAGGGGTTGCATCACTTTCCCGGCGGAAATCAGCTCCAATCGGGAGATTCCCTTCACAAAATCGGCGACGTAATCGTCGACGGGTTCGGTCACGATTTGCTCGGCGGTTCCCACCTGCACGAACCGACCATCTTTCATGATGGCGATATGCGTTCCCAATCGGATTGCCTCGTCAAGGTCATGCGTGATGAAGACCGTCGTCTTCTTGAGTACTTTCGAGAGGTCGAGAAATTGCTCCTGAAGCTGCCGCCTGATGAGAGGGTCGAGCGCCGAGAATGGTTCATCCATGAGAAGTATCTCGGGATCGGCAGCCATCGCACGGGCCAGTCCCACCCTCTGCTTCATTCCGCCAGAAAGCTCATCGGGGTAACGGTCACCCCAGCCGTCCAGGCTCACCATACGGAGCTTTTCGGCCGCGATATCATGGCGATCAGCGACCGCCATCCCGCGCAGTTCGAGGCTCAGTGCGACATTGTCGATGACGGTCCGGTGCGGCAGCAGAGCCATATTCTGAAACACCATACCAACGCTTTGGGAGCGCAACTGTCTCAGTTGCGGGCCTTGCAGAGCATTGACGTCCTGGTTGGCGACGCGGATTACGCCCGCTGTCGGTTCGACAAGTCTGTTGATATGACGAACAAGCGTAGACTTTCCGGATCCGGAAAGGCCCATGATACAGAAGATCTCCCCCTGTCCGACGGTGAACGAGACGTCTGCAACGCCGACGACGCAGCGATATTGTTCGAGGATTTCCTTCTTGCTCAAGCCGCGTTCGGTGACCGCCAGTTGCGCCTCTTTCGATTTATCACCGAAAATCTTCCATACGTTCCTGCATTCGATGACGGGCTCAGTCATGCCAGACTCCTCAGTTCTTGATGGCCGACGACGGCAATTGTTGTGCCGTATCCGTTCGGGACGTTCTGGCTACCGAGCGCACGAGCCCGATGGGCCCCCTGCTGAGCCATTCGCCTTTCTTCTGCGGCTTGGCGAGCGCCTGTGTCAGGCGGTCCAACACGATCGCGAGGGCGACGATCCCGACGCCGCCGACAGTCGCGATGCCGATGTCGAGCCGACCGATGCCGCGAAGCACCATTTGCCCAAGCCCGCCGACAGCGATCATTGAAGCGATCACCACCATCGAAAGGGACATCATGAGGGTCTGGTTGACGCCCGCCATGATGGTGGGCATGGCCAGGGGCAACTGCGCCTTCCACAAGAGCTGGGATTCCGTGGCCCCGAAGGCGCGCATTGCCTCGACCACGTCTCCCGGGACCTGCTTCATTCCGAGATATGTCAGGCGGATCACAGGTGCGATGGCGAAAATGACGGTAACGATAACGCCGGGCACATTGCCGATGCCGAACAGCATCACGACCGGGACCAGGTAGACGAAGGCCGGAATGGTCTGCATACCGTCGAGGAGTGGCCGCAGGATCGCGTAAAGGACGTCCGACCTTGAGGCCCATATGCCGAGCGGGATCCCCAATGCGAGCGAGAAAATCAGTGACGTCAGTACGATAGCCAAAGTGAGCATCGTCTCCGGCCACACGCCAATGAAGCCTACAAAGAACAAGATGGCGGCAAGTCCGAGGGCGAGCCGGACCCCGGCTATCTGCCAAGCCACGAGCGCAACAATCAAGATCACCACCATCGGAGGCACGGCCCCCAAAGCGGCAGTGAAGGACAGCAACATTGAATCGACTGGTGCCTTCACAGCCTGGAAAAACGGGCGGTAGTTGTCGACGGCCCATCGCAGGCCGTCGGTCATCCAATCCGCAAGCGGAAGCTTTCCACACGCGAAGGGATCGAGAATTCCGCATTCTGCCATCGGTTCCCTCGTTTGTTAGTTTTTGCTTATGGTCCTGAATATCACAGCGAAACCACGTTACCTGGCGCAAAAAAGTAGCGTCCCAGGTGACTTAATTTCGGCTGCCATCGCGCGATGGCGGCGCTTTAAGTTCGGACCGTCGAGTGAAGATGGAGGACTTAGATGAGGCTGACCGCAGTCAACATCACAACATGACACTTGCGGGTGCTCGACTCTCTTCACGTCGTTGGCGTCTCGGCATCGAGGACCGTCCGAGATTTTTGCGATGCCGGCGGTGCGACCGTCGCTCCGACCAGGTTCGAGGGAACGTGGATCGCCGCGCCTACATCGACGGCAACGATGACAACAAAATCCGGTCCACATGAAGGGTGTATCAAGGTGCCAATCGGTCGAGCCTAAGAGCCACTTCTGACGTGTCGAAGCTTGGCTCACCAACCCTGTCGTTTGGCCGGCGCCATTTCGTCGGGCGCGATCTTACGTTCCTGCGCGGCCATCTCACCGAGCCAATCCCGAAGAACACAAGCCGCGGCCGATAGCTCGCGGTTGTTGTTCGCCGTCAGGTAGTACGCACCTGGTGCCGGGATCACCAACTCCGTGAGCCTTACCAGCTTCCCCTCGTCAATGAGGTGGCGGACCAGACGATCCCAACCTACAGCGACGCCTTGGTCTGCCATGGCAGCCTGCACCGCGACGCTGAATTTGCTGAACCTGCGACCGCTGCTCAGAGCATGTGGAATCCCAGCACGCAACAGCACCTCTTCCCATCCCGCCCAATCCGGATCAACCCAATCCACATGCAAATGGGGCAGTTCCCCGAGCTCTACGGCGGTCACGCCCTCATGTTCCGCCGCAAATCCCGGCCCGCAGACCGGGTAAATCACATCGTCGAACAGAAGCTCGGCCGTCTCGTCAAGCCATGCACCGAAACCGTAGCGTATCCGCAGTTCCACCTCGGCGCGCCGATAATCCTTGGAATTGTCGGAAATCAGATGGTCGACAGCAATGTCCGGGTATCGCCGCCAGAAGTCGGGCATTCTCGGGATCAGCCACATGGTCGCGAACGCATCGCTGCAGGCAATCGTTACATTGCGGACCTGGTCGCCGCGTTTGATGGCGCGTACGACGTCCGATGCTTTGGAGAAACCGCTCGCCAAAACACTGTAGAGCTCTTCCCCTGCCGGGGTGAGCGCGACGCCCTTTGCGTTCCGCGCGAACAAAGGCACGCCAACCTCTTCTTCGATCGCCTTCACCTGCCTGCTGATCGCGCCAGGCGTCACGTTCAATTCGCTTGCGGCCAGCTTGAAACTTAAATGGCGCGCCGACGCCTCGAAGACGGCAAGCGTTGTTAGTGACGGCAGGTCGTAGAACCTACGAACCATTTTGGCCCAACTCCCGGATCGGCAGGAACGCCGCACGCTAGCATAATAGTCAACTGCCGCGTGAGACTTTTGCATTTGGTTATTCCAGACCGCTCGGTCATTAGTCTAGTCCGTGCGCGACGTCGACCTTTCCGCACATCACACATTGCAGGGAGAACAGGCGCTATGAACGTGCAAGCGAACGCGGCAAGAAGGGGCGGTCGAGACGCCCGTCGTGTACTTCGGACCACCCCGAAATTCCAGATGTTGCCAACCCTGAAACGTGGGCTTCCCGATATGGCGCCCATGAACGAGGAGCAGATCCAGCGCATTCACAACGCGTCCATGGACATCCTCGAGGAAATCGGCGTCGTATTCCGCGATCCGATCGCGCTGGAGGACTGGAAGCGCGCCGGCGCGGACGTCCGTGGCGAGCGCGTCCATCTGGACCGGGCGCTCGTGATGGATCTCATCAAAACGATCCCGCCGGAGATCAAATATCATGCCCGCAACCCCGACAACAACGTTGAACTGGGAGGCAAGGAGTCGATCTTTGTACCAATGACAGGCGCGCCGTATATGCGGGACCTCGACGATGTCCGCCGCGGGCCGACGATCGCCGACCTCGGCACCTTCCACAAGCTGGCGCACATGATGCCGGCGCTGCACTCGTCCGCACATCACATTGTCGAGCCGATGGACATCGTGGTGGCTCACCGCCATCTTCACATCACCTATTCATCGATGAAGTACTCGGACAAGATGTTCATGGGGATGACGACGTCGCCCAAGAATGCCGAGGACGTGCTCGACATGTGCGCCATCCTGTTCGGCGCGGACTTCCTGGAAACGCATGCCGTCGCCACCGGCAACTGCAACGGCAACTCTCCGCTGGTGTGGGACCAGACCATGCTGGGAGCCATGCGCGCGTTCAATCGCCGCAACCAGCCGGTTCTCTGCTCTCCGTTCGTCTTGGGTGGCGCAAACACGCCTGCGTCCACGGCCGCCGCCGTCGCGCAGCTCAACGCTGAAGCCCTGTCCGCGCTCGCATATACCCAAGTCGTGCGCCGCGGCTGCCCCGCGATCTATGGGCACTACTTGTCGACCGTTTCGATGCAGTCGGGTGCCCCTATGGCCGGAACGCCAGAGATTTCTCTCATGAACTTCATGATTGGCCAGATGGCCCGGCACTACAACGTTCCCTGGCGAACTTCGAACCTGCTTGGCGGCGCGAAAATGTTCGACGCGCAGTCGGGTTATGAAAGTGCCATGACGATGATGGCCGTCCTGATGTCCGGGGCGAACTACATCTGGCATTCGGCTGGATGGAACGAGGCCGGAATGCACTGCTCCATCGCAAAATTCATGGTGGACTCGGAAGTTTGCGCGATGGGCTACCGCATGGCCGAAGGCATCAAGTGGGATGACTTCGATGAAGCGCTCGCCGCCATTCGTGATGTCGGTCCCGGCGGCCATTACCTCGGTCATCCGCACACCCAGGCGAACTTCGAAAAAGCGTTCTTCATCCCGAAGCTCTTCGACAACAACTCGATCGAACAGTGGATCGCCGACGGCTCCAAGGACATTAAGCAACGCGCACTTGAGCAGGCCCGCTATCTGCTATCCGAGTACCAGGAACCCAAGCTCGATCAAGCTGTCGACGAAGAGCTGCGCGCCTACATCGAACGCCGGAGTCGCGAGATCCCCGCTGTCGACGCGCTGAATGAGGATCACTGAAGCGTCGCCCAAACCCCTGCTGCGCTGTGACTGGTGAGGAGAGAAATGGCATATGAGGAATGGACGGAAGGGGTGTTTGCTCACTCGGCGGACCGGGCGATCACCCCAAGCGAATCCACTTCGGTCGACCGCGACGAAACGGGGGCGATCGCGATACTTCTGTTTCCCGGCTTCTCGCTCTTAAGTCTTTCTTCCTTTCTCGCGCCCTTCGAGAAGGCGAATGCGATATTGGGCAGGCAGAGGTTTCGCTGGACGTTTGCCAGCAGGTCAGGTGTTTCCGAAATCTGCAGCCTTGGACTGGCGATGCCTGCCCCCCTAAGCTTTTCGGAGGTCATGCCGAAAATACCGCTCTCCGACAGCACGAAGATGGTGGTCATGGTTGCTGACGGCGTCGTCGAGCCTGGCGCGCCGCGGGAATTGGCTGGCTCGATACGTCTTTGCATCCGGCAGAACATTCCGGTGGTCGCCATTGGCACGGCATCATGGCTTCTCGCCGAAATGGGTGCGCTCAAGAATACCGAGTGCACGATCCATTGGGAGAGGATGGCTGCCTTTTCAGAGACCTTCAACGGGCCGCGGGTGACTGACGCCATCTATACTGGTGATGCCGGCATTTGGAGTTGTGCCGGCGAAACTTCGTCGTTCGATCTCGCGATAGCGCTTCTCGAGCGGACCCTCGGTCCACACCTGACAACGGAGATCTGCAAACGCAATGTTGCGGAAGGAGCCAGGGACCGCACGCATCGTCAGACCGGCTGGTTTCCCTGGAACGCATATTGTACGAGCGACAAGCTGCCCCAGGCGATCAAGTTAATGGAGAGATATCTAGAGGAGCCGCTTTCACTCGAGCAAATAACCGATACGTTAGGGATCTCCCGGCGGCAGCTGGAGCGCCTTTTCGATACCTATCTCGGTACCTCTCCCCACAAGTATTATGTCAAGTTGAGACTTGACCGCGGCAGGCAGCTCGTGGAGTCGACGAACAAACCGATCGTCGAAATCGCCGTGGCCTGCGGTTTTGTTTCGGCCACTCACTTCGCAAAATGCTACCGCCTTCAATTCGGGTGCAGCCCCACCCGAACGAGGCTTTCACGTATGAAGCGAATGTGGTCACCGAAGAAAGCGCGGCACGCGGAGTCTGTGTGAAAACGCGTGGACCACGGCTAGGTAACGGCCGCGGGGGCACTTGGTTGCGAGTGCAATGAAAATGCCTGTCCGAGGGCAGCCGCGAGGCGAATGCGCGAGGCTGTCGCCTTGCGTGATTTCGGGCGCAACAACTCAATCGGATCAGTGCATTAAAGTCACCCGACGGTCTACTTTTTTGCGGCGTGGCGTTTGAAATACATGTGTTACCAATCTCAACATTCCTCGGGAGGATAGGCTTGACGCAGGGCGTTGAGACGGTGAGCGCTGTGCGGCTTCGGAGGTGAACGTCAATCAAAAAGGGGAACTGACATCATGGCGATTAAGACTAATGCCGCTTTTGTCGCATCGTTACTGGCGATGACGAGCGTCGCGTCGGCGGCTGATCAAGTGAAACCCGCCTGGAACGGCATCACGGAAGAACTTTTTCAGACCTTTGTTGTGTCGGAGGGCCTCAAAGAACTCGGTTACGACGTGGCCGAGCCGACCCAGACCCAGGTCCAGCTCGCGCATATTGCCGTCGGCAACGGCGACCTTTCATTCTATGCCGCCCACTGGGAGCCGCTGCATGAAGCCTTCTGGAAGGAAGCCGGCGGCGACGAGAAGCTTGTCCGGCTCGGAAAGCTCTCATCCAACAGTCTCCAGGGCTACCTGATCGACAAGGTGACGGCAAATGCTGAGGGCATCAAGTACCTTGAGGACTTGAAAGACCCGGCGAAAGCGAAGCTTTTCGACACCAATGGCAACGGCAAGGCAGACCTCTACGGCTGTGAGCCCGGCTGAGGCTGTGAGCGCGTCATCGAACACCATCTCGACGCCTACGGTCTTCGAGACACGGTGGAACACCAGCAGGGTGGTTACTTCACGATCATCCCCGATGCGATCGAGCGGGTGAAGGAAGGCAAGCCTGTGCTGTATTACACGTGGACGCCCCTCTGGGTCTCGGCGGTGCTGAAGCCGGGTCAGGATGTCGTGTGGCTCAATGTCAAGGAAACGTCGCTTCCCGATGGCCAGACTGGCAATACCACGGTCGAAGGTCTTGGTAACCTTGGTTTCCCTGTCAATGACCAGATGGTCATCGCCAACACTGCCTTCGTGAACGCCAATCCGTCGGCCAAGAGGTTCTTCGAGCTGGTTCATATCCCAGTCGAGGACATCAACGCCGAGAACAAGCTGGTGGCCGACGGTGAAAAATCCAACGAGCAGATCATGAAGCATGCCACGGACTGGATCGCCGCCCACAAGGCCGACTGGGACAAGTGGATCGCGGAAGCCAAAGCCACGAACTAATGGCCTAAACGCTGTCGCATTCGTGCGGCAGCGTCACTGTCCTTATTTGGCGGTCCCAACGGGGGTAGCTCCGCACTGGTATGAGGCAAGGATAGCTTTGGGACAGTGACGCTGCCGCGCAGTGATACTGCAGGTCCAATTCCCGCTCTCACGCTTCAGTGTCGTAACCGGAGAATTCTCAAAGATATCCTTCGAGGCGAGACCCCTCGCGCGTCCCGGAATTGGCTGCGCCTCCGTCGCACGTCAATCATGCTTGTCTCAATCTTTCCGTGGCGAACGGCGAGCCAGCAATTCGACCGTCAGGCAGGGATTTCCAGCACGATCTTACCGACGATGGATTTCGATAGAAATTCCTGCTGAGCCTTGGCAATCTGCTCCAGCGGATAGGTCTTCGCCACAATGGGACGGATTTCACCACGCTCGATGTAGGAGACGAGGTTTTCGAAGACGATGTCCTCCTGGAAAGTGCAGCCGAAGAAGGTCAGGTCCTTCAGATAAAGAGTGCGAATGTCGAGTTCGACAAGTGGGCCCGCAATCGCGCCAGCAACGGCATAACGGCCACCCTTCTTGAGAACATCCAGCAAAGCCGGGAAGCCGGGGCCAGCCGCGACATCGATCGCTGCATTCACCGTCTCCTTGCCAAGGTTGGCGACCAGGTCTTCGTCACGCCCAACGACCTGATCCGCGCCGAGTTCCAGCAACAACCGTGCCTTCTCTCGTCCTGCAATTGCAGTCACATAGGCACCACGCCGCTTGGCCAGTTGAACGGCTGCGGAGCCGACACCGCCGGAAGCGCCGGTGATGACGACATGCTCGCCAGCCTGCACGTTTGCCCGATGCAGCAGTCCTTCAGCCGTGGAATAGGCGCAAGGCATCGTCGCGAGTTCATTATCGCTCCAGTCGCAATCGACCTTGAACGTCTCGCGCGATGGGGCCTTGGTGTACTGGGCGAACCCGCCGTCGCATTCCGAGCCGAATGTCCAGCACTCGAAGGGCCGGTAATCGACATAGGTGCGGAGAAGATTTCGAACAATGACCCGCTCGCCAATGCGATCAGGGCTCACGCCTTCGCCGACGGCGGCGATATGTCCGCAGCAATCAGCGCCCTGGATGCGCGGAAACACAAGCGGAACGCCTGACCAGCTCGCGTCATCATTCTGGGCAGACGCAAAGCCCTGCCTTGCACCGGAATCGGTGCCGCTTGTGACCGCCTTCGAATACCAGCCGATGCGGGTGTTGATGTCCGTATTGTTGACGCTTGCGGCAGAAACCCGGATCAGCACTTCGCCCGCAGCAGGTGTCGGAACCGGGAGGTCGGTGCGGAATTCCAGTTTGTCGAAACCACCATGGCCAACCAGAACCACACCCTTCATGGTGGTGGGAATTTCGGATTTGCTGCTGACCGCACCCTCTTTGCCGAGCTCATTCATGTCACTGATATCCTGCGTTGAATTCGTTCAAGACGATGATGGCTTTCGCTGTCATCCATAATCCGTTCAGGGCAGGCTGAGCTTTGCCAGGCGACCGCCATCGATGGTCCAGACCTGGCCGGTGACGAAGCCTGCCTCCGGCGAGGCGAGCCAGGCGACAAGCGCTGCGACCTCTTCTGGCTTGCCGGTGCGTCCGACCGGATGAATCCGGCCGATCTCGCGACGGAAGGCCGCCGGGTCCGGCATGCTCTCGATGAAATCTACGTTCAGGTCCGTGTCGATCCAGCCGGGGGCGACTGCATTGCAGCGGACGCCCTCGACCCCGTGATCGATAGCAACAGCGCGGGTCAACCCATGCAGGCCCGCCTTCGACGCGCAATAGGCTGCGTGCTTCGGGTTCGATCCCAGCCCTTCGATGGAGCCGATATTGACGATGGCGCCTTTTGACGCCTTGAGATGCGGCATCGCGGCCCTGATCAGCATGAAGGGAGTGGTGAGGTTGACGGCGATGTTCCGCTCCCAGTCGGCAAGCGACATGTCCTCGACCAGTGCTTCCTGCATCATGCCCGCATTATTGACGAGCACATCAAGCCGCCCGGCCTTGGCCACCACAGCTTCCACGGTCATTCCGGCGGAACCCGGATCGGCGAAATCCGCCGGAATGCCCTCGAATTCCACGTCCGCTCCCCGCTGGGCGGTGAATACGCGAGCGCCGTCGTCCCGGAGCCTGAACGCGATCGCCCGGCCGATGCCGGAACGGCCACCCGTAACCAGCGCAACCTTACCTTCGAACCGCATCAGGCCACCGCCTTTCCGCCGTTGACCTCAACCAGCGAGCCGCACATGTAGCGCGCGGCATCGGAAGCAAGGAAGAGCACGACATCGGCGATATCATCCGGCTCGGCGATGCGGCCGAGCGGCACGGTTTTGCCGAGTTCCGCAACCGCTGTATCCGGATCAAAGCCGCGCTTGATGAAGCCGGTGCGCAGCATAGGCGTATTGACCTCATTCGGGCAGACGGCGTTGATGCGAATATTCTGGTGCGCGTGGTCCATGCCCATGCACTGGGTCAGGGAGGCGATTGCCGCCTTGGTCATACAATAGACCGCATGGTTCGGGCCGGGGCGAAGGCCCCAGCAGGAAGCGGTGTTGACGATTGCGCCACCGCCACGGGCGGCAAGCAGCGGGATCGCGGCGCGGCAGATCCGGAACGGCGCCTGGACATTGACGCCCACCGACAGGTCCCAGTCGGCATCGGCCGTTTCCGTCACTTTGCCGCGGGTGATCACGCCGGCATTGTTGATGACGATGTCGAGGCCGCCGAGCGCGTCGAAGGCCGCCTGCGGCAAGCCGTCGGCATAGGCTGCTTCCAGCAGGTTGCCCGGCAATTTGGCATCGGCCTCAACGCCAGACACATCCCGGTCGGCAACGGCCACTCGAGCTCCCTCGGCTCGAAGTTGCTTCACGATGGCAGCGCCGATGCCACCGGCGGCACCGGTTACAAGAGCGATCTTCCCAGAAAATCTCATCTTACACTCCACTGGTTCAGAAGCTTGCGACCGGGTTACCGAAGATGCCTGCATCGGGTGTCACTCCGAGGCCCGGGCCCTTCGGAAGCGCAATGTGACCGCCTTCGATACGGATACCGTTCTTGCTGTCGTAATTGCCCTCGATATAAGGAGCCGCGATCCACACACCCTCGCAGAGTTTGGGGGCAATGGTTGCACCTGCCTGTACGCAGGCGGCAGCGAGAATGTCCCCACCCCAGGCGTCGTCACAGGTGTGCGGAAGGTTGCGGGCAGCGCAGATGTCACGGAAAGTCGCGAAATTGTGCAGCCCGCCAATGCGTGTCACCTTCATGCCGAAGCCGTCGACAAGGCCGGTGCCGACCGCTGTAATCACGGTGCTCAGGTTGATGCTATTTTCGTCCATGTAGATGCCGTGGTGCACCTGCGGCCGGATTTTCTGGAGGTCTTCAATCGTGTTGCACGGCTGCTCCATGATGAACGGAACATCCGGGCATTCACGGCTTATGCGAAGCGCGTCGCGCGTGGTCCAGCCGCGATTGGCGTCGACCGCCAAGCGCATGCCCGATCCCTTGATAACGTCCCACACCTTGCGGACGACCTCGATATCAACCTCGACCGGACGGCCGCCCACCTTAACCTGCAGACGCGGATAGCCTTCTTCCATCTTTTCGCGGGCAATGCGGGCAATGTCATCCGGAGTGCCGACACCTGTCGCGTAATAGGAAGGCACCTTATCGGTTGCCACACCGCCCAGCAGCTGGGCAACACTCAAACCGAGCTTCTTACCGATGAGATCGTGGGCGGCCATGTCGATCGCTGCCTTGGCGTAGTTATGCCCGTTCAGCAGGCTGTCCATCTTGCGCTGGAGAGACAGCGGCCAGACTTCCGAGCCTACCAGTCCCGGAGCCATTTCTATGAGTGCGGCGAGCGCACCACTGGCATGGGATTCGGCGTAGGTCGGGCCAACAGGGCAGGTTTCACCCCAACCTTCCGTTCCATCTTCGCCCACGAGGCGGGCCAGTGTCGTCTTCAACGACCAGACCTTTGCATTCGCCATCGTATAGGGGCCGTTCTTCACGGGCAGGTCGTGACTATAGATATGGATTTCCTTGATCTTCATATGTCTGGCTCCCACGGTCTCAGAGTTGGTGGAAAGGAATTCAGGCGATATCTTCGGCCGCAAGGGCTGCTTTCGCCGCTCGAAGGGCCGCGGCCGTTGCCCGATCCCGCCCGTGCAGGCGTGCCGTCTGCGTCATGCCTTCGTGAAGAAGGAACAGTGTTTCGGCGAGTTGCTCGATATCTCTGTCGGGCGCGATGGTTTGGAGGCGTACCCGAAACTCATCGGCGAGCCGTGCCTTGTGATCCGTGACGATCGCGCGGATTGCGACGCTGTCGGGATGCTCTGCCAAGGCATTCAGAAAAAGACAACCGGTGTTGGCCACTTCGCTCAACCAGTCTCCGAGACGGATGATCGGATAAAGGACATGATCGATGCCGTTCTCAGGCCCACCCGCGAGCCAATCGAAATAGGTCTTGTCACGGTGCTCCAGCGCTCCCACCACCATGGCTTCGCGGCTTGGAAAATACTTGTAGAGCGTCCTCAGGGACACGTCGGCTCCCGCCCGCAGCGCTTCCACGCCTTGCTCGGCAAAACCCTGTTCGGCAAACTGCCGGTCGAGGTCACTTGCGATCTTCTGTTTGGTCGTGTTCATGCCGCCAATGGTAGAGTGAACGCTCTACCTTGCCGGATATAAAAACGACCCCCATCGGTAGGAAAAACGAACTCCAGAATTCGGCTTGGTTTTTACTCGGCGACTTGAAACGGTCACGCCACCCGCTGCGCAAGGCCGTGTTGCCGGCCCATACTGCCGCTTCGATTTTTGCCAGGGAACTTTACGCCGGCGGGAACTCCCGCCGGCGGTCGTCCGGCACGGATGTTGTCCGCGTCCAAGGTGGAAGAAGCGAAACCGTCATGCGCCCGAAATCCGCAAAGTCCGTGCGTCAGTCATGGGCCTGGAGGAGGATAGCTGTGCGTGACTCAGACGTCCGGCTCGGCTGCGTCAGAGGCGGCGTGCAGCCACGTGCGAGATCATCGCGGTCGTCCCCCGCTGGACCAGCGGCCCATCGACCTTGATCGTCATGGGACGCGGCCTTTTTCCGTGGATCGCCATATCGATCAGAATTTCCGCTGCCCTCTGACCCATCTCGTAGTTCGGCAGCACCAGTGTCGAAAGCGGCGGATGCGTGTAGCGCGCGAGTTCCTGATCGTCATAGCCCATCACCGACAGGTCCTCGGGTACGCGGAGGCCGCGCTCGGAAGCTGCCTCGAGGACTCCGATCGCCATCAGATCATTACCGCACAAGATCGCGGTCGGGGGATTTTCCATGGCGAGCAGGTCCAGGCCCGCCTGGTAACCGCGCAGCGGCAGCCAGTCGCCGTCGCGCACCAACGTCTCATTGAAGGCGATGTCGGCCGTGGCAAGCGCCTGCTTGTAGCCTTTGAGGCGGTCGACCGCTGCGTCCATCCACGGTTCGC
This sequence comes from Sinorhizobium mexicanum, assembly GCF_013488225.1. Classification (NCBI taxonomy): domain Bacteria; kingdom Pseudomonadati; phylum Pseudomonadota; class Alphaproteobacteria; order Hyphomicrobiales; family Rhizobiaceae; genus Sinorhizobium; species Sinorhizobium mexicanum. Next base: position 920,645 of record NZ_CP041241.1, read on the forward strand.
CGTTGATGAAGCCTATACGTCGATGCCCCAGTGACGTCAGATGCGCCGTTGCCGCGAAGCCGCCGGCGACCTCGCCCGGTACTATCGCCATATGCTGGCGCGGCTCGGCGTAGCAGTTCAACAGCACTGTCGGAACGTTTTCGAGTTCGGGCGGCACGCTCACCTTGCGGGTGAAGATGGTTGCGTAGATCACGCCAGCGATCGCCGGGTCGCGCAGGACGGCGCGGAGCACCGCGCTCTCCAGGTCAGGATTGGATCGGGTCGCATGGGCGGAGACGAGCAGGCCCTGCTCGAAGGCATAGTCGCGAATCCCGTCGAGACTGACCACCGGATGCGGGCTCGTCGATATCTCGTCGACAATGAAGGCGATCGTGTCCTTCTCGATCGCCGGTGCCTGGGCCGGGTCCTGACGGGTACTCGGCAGCCTGTAACCGATCTTTTGTGCCGCTTCGCGCACACGCTCCCTGGTTTCAGCCGAGATGCGGGCACCAGACATGTCGTTGAGGACAAGGGACACGCTTGACTGCGACACGCCGGCGATGCGCGCCACGTCCGTCATCGTCGGCCGGCCGCCGCTCGTTTCCTTCCGCGTCACGTTGCGTCCGTTGTCTTTTGCCATTTCGGTCCCCTGCCGGCGCTGCAGCGCCGCATTGATTTTTTGCAAGTGCTAATAACTTTAGCCTTGACTGCTAATATTATTAGCGCAAGGTTTGCCCATGTGAAGCACAAAGTGCTCGCATCCGGTAGAGGAGTACCGGCAAACCGGGAGGAGAACTCACGATGAACAGGATTTCACGTCGCGCCTTCATGCTTGCCGCTACGGCGGCCGGCGCAATTGCCGTTGCCGGCACGGTCGCCTTCGCTGAACTGCCGATGCTGGCACAGAAGGAGACCTACAAGGTCGGCTTCGCACAAACGGAGTCCAACAATCCCTGGCGCATCGCCCAGACCAACAGCATGAAAGCGGAGGCTGAGAAGCTCGGCCATCAACTGGTCTATACCGATGCCGCGGGATCCGCCGCCAAGCAGGTGGCCGACGTCAACTCGATGATCGCCCAAGGCGTCGATCTGATCTTCCTCGCGCCGCGCGAAGAAAAGCCCCTGATCCCGGCGGTTATGGCCGCCAAGAAGGCCGGCATTCCTGTCATCCTGCTCGACCGCAGCGTCGACCCGGCCCTTGCCAAGGCCGGCGAGGACTACGTCACATTCATCGGCTCGGATTTCATCGAGGAAGGAAAGCGCGTTGCCGAGTGGCTGGTCAAGAATGCCAATGGCAAGTCCAAGATCATCGAGCTTGAAGGGACGACCGGCTCGTCACCCGCCAATGACCGCAAGAAAGGATTCGACGAAGCCATCAAGGCGGCAGGTGGTTTCGAGATTGTTGCCTCTCAGACGGGCGACTTCGCACGTGACAAGGGCAGACAGGTCGCCGAAGCCCTGCTGCAGGCGCACCCGGATGCCGATATCGTGTATGCACATAATGACGAGATGGCGATCGGCGCCATTGCCGCCATCGAAGCGGCCGGCAAGGTCCCGGGCAAGGACGTATTGGTCCTGTCGATCGACGGCGGCAAGGAGGCGGTTCAAGCCGTAATCGACGGAAAGATCGCCGCGGTCGTCGAGTGCAACCCGCGCTTCGGACCCAAGGCTTTCGAGACGATGCTGCGCTTTGCCAAGGGTGAGAAGATCGATCCCTGGGTCATAAACGAGGACAAGTTCTACGACTCCTCCAACGCGGCTGCCGAACTCGCCAACGCTTACTGACACATGCCTTCTCTGGCCGGGGCGGCAACGCCGCTCCTGCCATTGGCGAGGTGTAATGGAAGCTCGGCGTGATACAATCAGCTATGCCCAGGCGGCAGTTATCGACGGTCGGCGGCAGAAGACAGAGTGGCATCCGGAGGGACTAATGCTTCTGTCCATGCAGGGCATTTCCAAGTCATTCAACGGCATTCCCGCGCTACGCTCGGCGTCGCTCGAGGTGGGGCAGGCGGAGGTGATGGCGCTTGTCGGCCAGAACGGCGCCGGCAAGTCGACATTGATCAAGATTCTCACCGGCGCCTACCGGCGGGACGAAGGCTCGATTCTCTTTGGCGGAAACGAGGTCTCCTTCTCCATGCCGGCGCAGAGCCAGGCCCAGGGCATTGCGACCATCTACCAAGAGATCAACCTCGCTCCGCAACGATCCGTTGCGGAGAACATCTATCTGTCGCGTGAACCGCGCCGGTACGGCTTAATCGATCGCCGGGCGATGCGAGAGGGTGCGACTGCGGTCCTGCGAACCTTCAATCTGGAGATCGATGTCGAGGCGCCAGTCGCACGCTTCAGCGCCGCCACCCGTCAGATGGTGGCGATCGCGCGGGCCGTCACGCAAAACGCGCGGCTGGTCATCATGGACGAGCCAACCTCGTCCCTCGATGAACGGGAAGTGGCCATTCTTTTCGACACGATCCGAACGCTGAAACGCAGCGGCGTGTCGGTCATCTTCATCGGCCATCGCCTCGACGAGCTCTACCGGATCTGCGACCGAGTGACGATCATGCGTGACGGGAAGACCGTCGCCACGAGCGCAATGGCGGACATGCCGAAGCTGGCCCTGGTGCGGCACATGCTTGGAAAAGAACTCGCGGCTTTCGAAGCGATCGCGAAGGACGCCGACGAAAGCACGCAGAGATCCGTGCGATTGTCGGTGGAGCATGCCGGCTCAGGCGTCCGTGTCCGGGATGTCAGTCTTACCGTTCGCGAAGGGGAGATCTCAGGCCTTGCCGGCTTGCTCGGCTCCGGCCGAACAGAAACCGCCAATCTGATCTTCGGCGCCGATCGGATCGAACGGGGCGAAATCCGGTACAATGGCGAACCGCGCTCGTATCGCCAGCCCGCGGACGCCATTGCCGATGGCATCGGGCTTGTCTCCGAAGACCGGAAGGTCGACGGCATCATCCCCGACATGAGCATCCGCGAAAACATGACACTCGCGCTTTTGCCGAAATTGAACCGCGCCGGCATCATCGACCGTGCGCGCCAGGAAGCAATCGTCGAGCGCTATATCTCCGCGCTCGGGATCAAATGCGTCTCCCCCGACCAGCCGATCAAGGAACTCTCCGGCGGGAACCAGCAGAAGGTCCTGCTTGGCCGATGGCTCTGCACGGATCCGAAGCTCCTGATCGTCGACGAGCCGACCCGCGGCATCGACATCGGTGCCAAGTCCGAAATCCTTCGCCTCTTACGCCGGCTCGCCGATGAAGGGCTGGGCGTCCTGATGATTTCGTCGGAACTCGAGGAACTGTTGGCCGCAGCCGACCAGGTCACCGTCCTCAGCGACGGAGCCTCGGTCGCCGTCCTCCCACGCAAGGACTTGAGCGAGGCGGCGCTTTTCGCCGCCATGGCGCACCAGGTGGAATAGCATGACGACGATCGAGACGCAGGCCGGCGCGAACACCGTCCCCTCGGGCAAACGTTTCTTCAGTTTGGCCGGGCGCTACGGCACGTTCGTCGCTTTCCTGGCGCTGATCCTGTTCAACGCCGTCTTCACGCCGAACTTCCTGTCGCTGCAGACGCTCAACGTCAATCTCACCCAGGTCGCGACCATCGTGATCGTCGCGATCGGCATGACGTTGGTGATCGCGACCGGCGGCATCGATCTCTCCGTCGGCTCGCTGATGGCGATTGCCGGCGCCCTTGCACCGATGATCTTCATGGGAACGCTCTTTCCGGTTTCCAACATGCCGGTCGCCGCGGCACTTGCGCTCGTTCTACCTGTCGCCGTCACCGGACTCTTCGGCCTGTTCAATGGGTTCCTGGTCACCCGTTTCGCAATCCAGCCGATCATCGCGACCCTCGTGCTCTTTATCGCCGGGCGCGGCATCGCCCAGGTCATGACCAACGGTAACCTGCAGGTCTTCAGAAACGAAGGGTTCCAGTTCATCGCAATGGGGCGGATCGGCGGCATTCCCGCGCAGGTGATCCTGATGGCTGCGATCGCGGCGATCGCCTGGGCGGCGATCCGCTACACGGTCTTCGGACGGCAGATCATCGCGGTCGGCGGCAACGAGAAGGCAGCCCGACTGACCGGCATGCCCGTGCACCGCGTCAAGCTGCTCGTCTACATGATCAGCGGCGCGCTTGCGGGAGTGGCCGGCCTGATCGTTGTCGCGCGCAATTCCGCAAGCGACGCCAACCTTGTAGGCCTCGGCATGGAGCTCGATGCGGTCGCCGCAGTCGCCGTCGGCGGCACGCTACTGACCGGCGGCCGGGCGAACATCATCGGTACGGTGATCGGCGCGCTGGTCATCCAGCTCGTGCGCTACACCCTGCTTGCAAACGGTGTCCCTGATGCCGCCGCACTGATCGTCAAGGCGGCCCTGATCGTGCTCGCGGTGTTCATCCAGCAGCGCGCCGGCAAGTCGTGAAGGAGGAGTGGGTGAACGCGTTGCTCAAGGCTCTTGCGCTCAGGTCCCCCGGCGACATGGCCCGCCTCGGCGTCGTCCTGGCGCTGCTCGGCCTGATCCTGTTCGGGGCGCTGCGCTACGACAATTTCCTGTCTCTATATAACATCCTGAGCTTCCTGCGTTACAATTCGATGTTCGCCCTGATCGCGCTCGGCATGGCGTTTGTCATCATGACCGGGGGCATCGATCTCTCCGTCGGCGGAACGGCGGCCATGGCGAGCGTCATCGCGGCGCTTCTGTCGCCCCATCACTGGGCGACAGGTCTCGTCGGCGGTATCGCGGCGGGTCTTGCTGTCGGCGCGCTGAACGGCTTCATCGTCACCGCCATGCGCATCCAGCCCTTCATCGCGACGCTCGCGACCATGCTCGCGGCCTACGGGACCGCCTTGCTGCTTGCCGGCAATCAGTCGGTTTCGGTTTCCTACGACAGCGGCTTCACGGAGATCGGCCAAGGCGATTTCTTGGGCTTTCCCATCCCGGCCTGGATTGGCCTTCTCGCCTATGTCGCGGGGTGGCTGGTGCTGGAGCGCTTGCCCATCGGCCGCCACGTGCTGGCGATAGGAGACGGCGAGGCGACGGCGGCGCTGATGGGTCTCAAGGTCAGGCGAACGCTCATCGCCGTTTATCTCGGCTCCGGCGCGCTTGCCGGCCTTGCCGGAGTCATTCTTGCCTCGCAGTTCGGCGCCGGCCAACCGACTGAGGGTGTCGGTTGGGAACTCTTTGCGATCGCATCCGTGGTGGTCGGCGGCACGCTGCTGACCGGTGGATCCGGTTCCGTCGGAGCGACGCTGGCCGGCGCGCTGCTGCTGGCGATGGTGTTCAACATCCTGAATTTCGAGAACGGTCTCGGCTGGATTTCGCTCTCGGCCTATTGGCAATCCGTCATCCGTGGCGGGTTCCTGCTCATCGTCGTCGTGCTTCAGGCACGATTGATGTCGCGCCGCGAGGAAGGGCCTGAGATGTAATCGGCACCGATGTCCCCCGTGTCGGGTGGGTCCAAACGAAGAGGAGATACAATGCAAACGGCAATTACACGAGGCGCCGACTATGACCTCGCCGCCTGCGTCGAGGCCCTGCAGCGGGACGGCATCACCGCGCTGAAGAGCGCCTTCTCGCGCGAATGGGCGGAGGCGATGCGCGAAGACATGATGACGGCTTTCTGGTCTGCCATCCAGCGGCCAGGCGGCGCCGTCGGTCGCGGCCCGCGACGTTGGTATGTCGAGATCCATCCGCAGGATTTTTCCGGCTTCGTCGATCTCGTTACCCATCCCTGGGTCGTCGGTATGTGCGAAACGGTCCTCGGCCCCGACTACCAGATCGTCGAGATCGGTTTCGACGTGCCGTTTCAGGGCGCCAAATACCAGCCGTGGCATCGCGACTTCCCTTCGCCGCCCGATACCTATGTCGAGCGCCGCATCACCTCGCTTGCCTTCAATCTGACGGGCGTGGACGTCACCGAGGACATGGGCCCGTTCGAGATCGCTCCAGGCACACAGTGGCTCGACGGTCGGGAATGGAAACACGAGATGTTTCCGCCCAAGGAGAGGTGGCCGGAGTTTCAGGAGCTCGCGGCCCGCAAATACCCGAAGCTCGGCGATATTTCGTGCCGCTCCGCTCTCACCATCCATCGCGGGACGGAACACGGTTCCCCGATCGCCCGCCCCGTCCTGGTTCTCGGCGCCGATGCTCCCGGCGCAGGCCACGCGGAATTGCACGACATGATGGTGACCAAGGACTATTACGACACCTTGCCGGAGACGGTGAAGAAACACCTGGTCTGCAGGGTTGTCGAAGAATTGATCCCGGTCACGCAGAAGCATGATATTGAAGGTTTGGTCATGGGTTCGACGCCCACCTGACACGCCTCGTAATGTCTGTCATTACAGCGCCGCGCGTCTTATCAGACGCGCAAAGAATGCTGTAGCACTTTGAATTGCTGCATGTTTTTATCCTTAAATCGACTACGATTTAAGGAAACATGCAGGAGGCCCGGACGGCGCATCTGCGGTTTCGCTGGTGCTGCGGCGCGTTGCACTGATCGTCGCGCGTGTCGTTGGGCACTGGCGGCGCTGCAGTCCCCAGCTCAAGGTGTATCCTTTCAGGGGCAACTCGACGACGCTTGCCCGCGTCCCCGAGCGAGGCCGCGCCGGCGCGCGGAGTTCGTTGCCGCTATACGATGATTACAGTTCTACTGCATGTCTCCTTAAGCCGACCTCGGTTTAAGGACAAAAACAGGTAGTAAATTCGAAGTGCTACAGCGGCCCTTGGAGGTCCGACAAGACGTGCGGCGCTGTAGTGACGCCTGATGAGCCTTGGCTGACGGCTTCCGCGTAATCGGCGCTACCGGACCTTTTGCCCACCCTTACCACGCGGCTCCAATCTCATCGCCGAGACAGGCGCGCAAGTAGCGTATTGGTTTGTTCACCCAACGGTTGATATTCTCTTCCATCTCAGACGCTTCGATTGCAAAGATCCCGGCGTATCTCCGCGCTTACACCCTCCAAGCAAGCTGGGGCTCCGGCGCCCCCGACCGTCCAATCAGCCCTGGGTCAAGCCTTCGGCAGGCCACATTCTCAAGGTGCTCTTCGAGGTGCATGCTTCCTTTTTGGCTGCGTATCTTGGCTCGGATCCAGGAGCGGCAAATTCTCTGTCGCAAATCGCAAATTCATTGCGGCAGGTCGATGTGATCGATCACCGAATGTTGCGACCGGGGCGTTCGGCCCAAATCCTTATCGTCGATTGCCGCCAGCCGCATCAACACGAGCACCAGCCTTTAAAACTCCCTCCCGAACTCATGCAACTGGCACTCGTTTCTGAAACCGGCCTGCATCGCAGCGCGATTTTCGCCAGCGGATTTTTGGACTACCTGCTGTGGCCGCTGATAGAGCAGGAAGTGGTAAGCCGGCTTGGAGCCTGCGTCGCTCAGATCGAGCGACGGTCTGCTGCGCTGTTCTTCTCCGCCGACCCGCTCGTGCAGAAGTCATGTGATCTGCTGGTGCAGCGCGTCGCTCGGCAGATTCCGTTGAGCGAGCTGGCGCGGATAGTCGGCACCAACAGGACAACGCTCGTTAACCGCTTTGAAACTTCCTTTGGCTGCGGGCCCATCACCTGGCTACGCCACTATCGGATGGCCGAGGCGGCCAGGCGCTTGCGCAGCGGCAACGAAAGCGTCAGCAAGATTGCCGAAACGCTGGGTTACGAGAACAGCAACAACTTCTCGACGGCGTTCAAGTCCGTTCATGGCCTCCCGCCGCTCCTCTACCGCAAAATGGCATTCCGCAGAGAAAAGCCTGTCTGAGGCAAAGGTGGAGACCGAAACAACCTGATATACAGCTAATGAGAGCATTCGAAGGGATTAATACACCCATTAGTTTTATGGGGGAAACCCGGAGACTCTCGGAGCAACGTTCAAATCTCACCGTAGGAGGCAAGTATGCCGAGCGTATCCGCAGTGAATGTCCAGGAACATGAACAGAGTTATTCGAACAAGAGCTACGACGCAGCACGCACCTTCTTTTATGCCAAGCCTCTGATGCTTGCCCAGACCGATGCTCAGGCGCCCAGCGACGAGCAGATCGCCAACGACCAAGGCACAGTCCAGTTCCACCTCATTGGCCAGAAAACCAATGACTCGAAGTGGAGCAGCATCATGAATGAAAACCAGGACAATCTGCTGGCGATGGGCGGCCTCATCCACGACTATATGCATACCCACTATCCCAATATCGACTCGAAAAAACTCGACATAAACACCTGGTCGGACGTCGTCGGTAACATTCCCGATCTCTCGATCGGAGCGCAGAAGCAGAAAGCCTACTCGAACAAATTTGTCGGCACGTCTGTTTCGGGCACGTTTCTGTCCCTGATTGCCAAGGCGCTCATCTCGGACGGTGCATCTTTGCTGACGGACTTCCAGTCCTTCCTGACGCAAATGGGCAACCTGACCTTCAGTGCCAGCAGCAAGGCGCAGCAATACAAGGCGCTGACATGCACCTATCAAAGCTATCTTCTCGATAACGGGGCCGGCGGATACTTCGACTACGGCGCGATCGTCTTGCGGCAGATCGAGTTCAAGGAGTACTTCCTCGAGCTGAAATCCTCCTGCTCGTCGACACAATACGTCAATGTCGACATGGACTATACCGAGATCACCAACATCGTTCAAACCCGTCGCATCCGCAAGGACGGCCCAGACTACAAGAACTTCCAGGAGCTCGTGAACAAGAACTCCACCGAGCAGTTCAAGAAGGCCAAGAACTTCTTCAACGGCGGCTCGACTCCGCAGAACGACATCACGCCGCAGGTCTGAGCTCGGACCTCAATCGCGATTAACGCAGCTCATCGAACCACGGTGCGGTTCGAAGCGCCCCCGCTTCGCCAAGGCGATGAGGCTATCCGGCAAAACTCTGCTGGGTGCCGATGCTCTGTCGCGCTGCCTGGTGCTCTTCGCTGCCGTCCCCGGAAGGAACCGACATGAACCCATTCGCGAAAACAGCTGCGGGTCTTTTTTCGGTGATCGGACCCAAGAGCAGCGATCCACTCCAAGCGGAGAGGATCTGCTCTGCCCTGATCCAAAAACTGTCTGAAGACCCGTCTCGAAACCTGGACCCTCGCACATGGCAGAATGCCGTGCAGATGGTACCGAACCAGGTGGAAAGCGCGACGACGTCGCAAACGCTGAACCGCACAATGCCCGTTGGCGATTTGCCCGGCGCCCTTGCGTCGATCTGCGCCAATGCCGCAGGTGGAGGTAAGGCCCAGGCCGGTCTGGCGAAGCCGATCAGTTCCTATCTCAGCAAGTATGGGGAACCGACGGCATTCAACTGCCTCATCCTGGATCAAGGCAACCCCGCCGAGATCCACCTTTACCTGACCTGCCTGAACGTGGCTGAGGGGCGAGGTTCGGAGAATTTCAGCATCGCTTCGACCTTCCTTTCGGCATCACTGAACCTGTCGGACAAGCAAGCAGCATCCAGGATCGCAGAGCTTTTCGGCGGCTACGGCCCACCGAGCGACCAGCCCTACTACCTGCGCATCTCCCTCTGAGCCGCAGACCCATTCAACATCCAAGTCAATGGAGGATACCGATGATTATTGCAGCCTGCACTGACGATCCCATGGTCGAGGACATTGCCCGTGACGCCGCCAAAGGCAATCACCATGTTTTCGGCGAATGGTACAAAGTATTCGACAAGGACATTCCTGATCTTCACCCGACCGAGGATCTGTTCATCGTGGCCCACGGCGCAGCCTTCGGGGACGAAGGCCAGCCCGTCATTGGCAGCAAGGGTGACGACTTCTACCTGACCGCGCGCGATCTAAACAAGAACCTGACGATCTTTTCCGAAGGGTACTCCGGCGGCGTCTACGTCTATGCCTGCCTTTCGGCGGCTCCGGGCGCCAGCGGCCTGAGCTTTGTCCAGTCCTATAAGAAGCTGATTGGACCAAGCTTTCCGAAGATGACCGCCTGGGGCCAGACCGGCAAACCCAAAGGTCCCTTGCCGCCGCCGACGGACAGGTCCTGGGTCGAAGCCCGCGACGGAAAATAGGGCGCACCAAGACCGTTTCTGCCGGGGGTCCACGGCATTGCAAATCCACGTCATAGTCGATACCAGATGGAGGTAGGAATCATGCCCAATTGGGAAAACGTCTCCGTTAAGACTGCCAACGGCGGAGACGAACTGCTGAAAGATGGGACCGGAAGCGGCGGCGAGAAAGATTTCGCCTGCGGAAAATTCGGCTCGGAGAAGCGCCCGAAGAAAGGCGACAAATACCATATCACGGCGACGCCTGAAGAAGGAACTTTTGCGATGGATTGGACCGCCACCTGCACGTTCTCGGGAGAGACGTCCGCGTTCAAAGTCCAGGACTAGAATATTCAACCGACGTGCCGACCCGCCACGGTCGGCATTCCACTCGGCCGCGCGGAGTTGTCTCCGCGCGGCTCCTCGATGCTTACATGCGCCTGTTTATTGCTACCTGCTTCTGCACAGTGGCGCTTAGCCCGGCTCAACCTCCGCGCATGAGGATCCGCGTCGATACTGCACGAGTGAACTGAAGGCAAGCGACGGAAGGGCGGGGAGGCTGGATTTTCCCTTTAGAGGGGAGAGGGCCGAGCCCCGACCCAACCAATGGGCATACGAGGCGAAGGCGTAGCCGGAACCAGTTCGCGCACCGCTGACCGGTTAAAGGGGCGGCCGCAGGCGACTTGGCATAGCCCCGTCTCACGGGGTTAAGATCAACTTGCCGGTCGTCCCGCGGCTGGCCATGTCGGCATGGGCGCGAGCAGCGTCGGCAAGAGGGTAAATCCCGCCGATGCTCACCTTCAGCGACCCTTCCTCGATCCAGCGGAAAAGTTGGTGCGTGCGAGCGCGGAAGAGTTCGGCCGTGTGGATATGATCGAAGAAGGTCGCATATCCAATTTTGATGCTCTTCGGCAGGCTCATGATGTCGAGCGGTCCTGGACCGCCGAGCACCGGCCCATACCAGCAAAACGTGCCGGAGCGGCGAATTGCGGCCAGCGATCCGTTGAAGGTTGTGGGGCCGGAGCCGTCATAGACGACGTTAACTCCTTCGCCACCGGTCAGCCGCAGAACCTGATCGGCGAATTGCCCTTTGATATCGACGATGACATGCTCTGCGCCGGCGTGCTTGGCGACCGCGATCTTGTCTTCGGACGAAACCCGACCAATCACGCGACCGCCACGCATCCTGATGATCTGCGTTAGCAGCAGGCCAACCCCACCGGCGGCCGCATGAACAAGAGCGATGTCGCCCGGCTGCACGGAATAGAAATCGGTGGCGAAATGGCTAGCCGTCAGTCCCTGCATCATCACCGACGCGGCTGTCCTATCATCGATGGCATCGGGAACCTTCACAAGGGACGTCGCCGGTATCGAGTGGCGCTCCGCATAGCTTCCCGGCGCATAGACCCAAGCGACGCGGTCGCCGACTGTAAAGTCGTTCACCCCCTCGCCGATGGCGAGCACCCGACCGGCACCTTCAACACCGAGAATCTTTGGATTCGGCATGTCATTCCAGGCCATGCCCTGGCGCACACCTATGTCCATGAAGTTCACGCCGGCAGCGGCGATGTCGACCAGGACATGTCCCGGTGTCACTAACGGCTCCGGCTGATCGACATATTTCATCGTGTCGGGTCCGCCGATCTCATTCATAACCACGGCCTTCATTGCGTACTCCTTTCTTGACGGATCATTCCAAAAACGGTCAAAATTTTTTCGCCTATGTGATTGCGCGAAGGGCCAGCCGCGCAAGGGATCGCAAATGCTCGCGGCTTGCCCCGCCGCGAGCGGCGATCCGCATGCCAGCGATACTAGCAAAGAGGAAATTCGCGACCTCCTCGGCAGACAGTGTTTTTTCCACATCCCCCGTCGCCTGGGCCTCGCCTATACGCTCGCGCGCGGCCTCCTTCAGTCGACGGTCTGCGGCATATTGAAGTGCCGTCAGTTCCGGCCGGCTCTGGCCGAATTCGCAGATCGAGCTGACACCGAGGCAGGCCTGCGCGGCAATTTCGGCGACGCGCTCCATCATCGCCCTTAAACCATCCAGGGCGTGTGGTTGGCTGCGCAGCATGGCGATGTGAGCGTTGACCTCTCCGGCCGAATAGCGTTCCACGGCAAGACAATAGAGTTTCCATTTGTCGCCGAAGGTGTCGTAGAGGCTCTGCCTGCCGATCTTCATTGCCCGGACGAGCATCTCCGTGGACGTGCCTTCGAAGCCATGTTCGCGAAACACGCCGATTGCTGCATCCAGTGCGCGATCTCTGTCGAATTCCTTGGTCCGTGCCATGGACGTCATCTAGGAATATTGGACTGATCTGTCAAGAATAGAGTTACGATTTGCGGAGGAGGCTGTGACATCAGCGGAATGCACCGGAGAATCGGGCTACCGACGTTTCATTGCTCGGAAGCCGGATGGCGATATTCCCGTCCAGCGCTTGAACGCGCGCGTGAAATGGGCGGGATCGCTGTAGCCTACCCTGAAGCCGATCTCGGTCATGCTATGAACGCCTTCGCCGATCAATCGGATCGCCTCACTGCGACGAGTCTCGTCGAGCAACTCCTCGAAATCGACGCCGCAAAACTTCAGGCGCCTCTGCAAGGTCCGGGTCGATACTCCAACGCTTCGTGCAAGTGCAGCCAGTTTAAGTTCCTGATCATCGGAGAGCCTGCTGCTGAGCAGCTTTGCCGCCTCGACCGTCGTGTTTAACGCGGTTGTCACCTTCGAAGGCCGATTTGTTGCATGTTTGAGAGGGAGATCGAGCAACTCACGGTCAAATTCGATCATGTCATGCTCGCATCCCAGTTCGATGTTGGGTCCCAGAAATTCCTCAAGCGCTTGGGTTTCTTGCGTCTTCGACGCCGTCAATCGAACCCTTATTCCGGAGGGTTCGCCCGCCATGAGCGGCACTTTTCGTAGTACCGCGAGGCTCCCGAAGATGAACTGCCGGGGATCGAACTCGTAACGGTCAGCAAAGCGGAAGACGATTCGAGCCGTTTTGCCTTCTGCAAGCAAGCGCACCTCCGATCCGCGGTGAATCGTCGGCGCGTTGGCGGTTGCGACCGCGCATGCAGCGGCCACGTTCTCTGCTGCCAGAACGGATTGCCCCCACACGCCGAGATCGCAGAGTTCGGTCATGAAGCCGACATGCGCGCCCGCGAACGGGTCCCCCGCAACATTCGCCAACTCGTTTGCCATACGAAAACACTCGGCGCGGGGAAGCCAGCCATCCGCGTTCTGGAACACGTTTGGCGAGATGCCGACGCGTTCGCAGAACTCGATCGCCGAGACGTCGCGTTTAGCCAGATAGGGCGCAATTGTCAGGAACGTCCTGATTCTGATCGAGGGTGCGGGATTCAACATCCGGGGAACAAAGTTGGCATGAAAAGGCAAGACGAAGTTCGCGCACTATAGCAGTATGCAACTTCTTTGGAAGGTCTTCGCGATAAAGTTGTCCGTAGCTAGCAAGTGTTCTCCGGCGTTTGGGTCGGTGCGAGAACTTGGTTCTTTAGGTGAGCAGATGAGTGGACCCATACCGAGATGGTCTGGTGCGGCACGGCGCCGGTGCATGCTAGTTCTGACGGTCGCAGTCAGCGCGGCTGCGTGGACGGCTGCCGCGCAAGACAGGATCGATCCGGAGGCCGATCGGATTCTGGCTGCGATGAGCGAAAATCTCAAATCGATGCCGACACTTCGGGTCGACTACGATGCGGATCAGGAAGTCCTCAACCTTCAGGGCCAGAAGATCCAGTACAGCGCATCCGGCTCCATTGTACTCGACCGCGCGAAGGGTTTCCGGATGAAGCGCATGGGGCCTTTTGCCGAGGCGGAGGTGATATTTGACGGCAAGACCATATCGCTCCATGACAAAGTCGGGAACGCTTACGCGCAACTGCAAAGTCCCGGTCCCGGCGTTGAAGACGCGACGGAGGAGCTTCGCGCCGCTACCGGACTTGATGCTCCGGGGGCCGATCTGTTGGCGAGCGACCCCTATGCCGTCCTCAGCGACGGCGTGACCGACGGAACCGTAGTTGGAACGGCCTTCGTCAACGGGTCGAATGTGACCATCTCGCCTTCAGAGCGGATCTCGTCGACTGGCAAATCTGGATCAGCAAAGGCAGTAAACCGTTGCCCCTCAAATATGTCATCACGACCAAATGGGTGACGGGGGCGCCGCAGTATTCGCTGCGGCTCAGCAACTGGAAGTGGGATGGGCTCGAAGCCGCCCAGTTTAACTTCACGCCGCCAGCGGACGCCGCCAAGCTCGAACACGGTCACGCCGATGTAACCGGCGAACTTTCGCTGGAGGCTGACCAATGAAGATGCGCAAGCTGCACCGCAAAGCCCTTTCAGTTGTAATAGCTTGTCTAGCCATGCTCGCGGCAGGCGATCTCATTCCCATGCAATTCGGCTCGTTCGTATCCGAGGCGCAGGCGATCGTCGGGCGACCATTAACACCCGGCAGCGTTGCTGGTGTCGCCCGCCGTACCACGCGCCGCGTCATCCGCCGCTCCTCGGTGTATGTCGCCGCTCTTCCTGCCGGCTGCGTCAGGACCAGCGTCAGCGGCGCTGTCGTGTGGCGTTGTGGCGGGGCTTACTACCAACCTTATGGCGACCGTTACGTCGTCGTCTACATCGACTGAACTGGACGCATTTCGTCACAAATCGATTTTTTCGGAGGGATAGAATGAACATTACGCGCCGTGACTTGACGGTGGCCGGTCTCGGCCTGATGGCAGCTGGCTCCATAGTTTCGCCGGCGACCGCCCGCGATGGGCTGGTAGCGAATTTGCCAGAGGGTCTCGACGAGTTCGCATTGGCCGTGGAGGCCTACATCTATGCCTATCCTCTTGTGACAATGGAGATCACCAGACGCGTGATCACCAACGTCGCCGAGCCGGAAGGAAGCCGCGGCCCGATGGGGCACGTCATCAAGCTGCGCCAATACCCGGACGCCAAGTTCCGTGACGTGACGGCGCCCAATGCCGATACGCTCTACACGACCGCCTTCTTTGACGTGGGTGATGAGCCCTGGGTGGTTAGCCTGCCAGACCTGAAAGATCGCTATGCCTTGTTTCCGATGCTCGATGGCTGGACGACCGTGTTCGACGTTCCCGGAAAGCGGACGACGGGCACAGGGGCGCAGACTTTCGTGGTCACAGGTCCCGGATGGGAAGGCACGCTCCCGGAGGGTGTTAAGCAATACAAGTCTCCGACAAGCATCGTCTGGTTGCTTGGGCGCATCTACTGCACTGGTACCCCGGAAGACTACGCCGAAGTCCACAAGCTGCAGGATGAAGTGAAGCTCTATCCCTTGAGCGCATGGGGGAAGGACTGGACGGCACCCAAGGGCAAGGCAGATCCGGCGATCGACATGAAGACCGCCGTTCGCGAGCAAGTCAACAATATGGATGCCATCGAATACTTTACGCTGTTCGCCGAGCTCCTGAAACGAAATCCGCCTACCGCAGCGGATGCGCCTGTGGTCGCCAAGCTCGCGGAATTGGGCATTGTTCCTGGCCAGGACTTCGACAGGACCAAGTTCGATCCAGCCTTTGCGAAGCGCGTGCCGCAGGTCGGCTTTGCCCGCATCATGATGCATTTCAAATTCAGCGATGGCGACGTTCAGGACATCGATGGCTGGGGCTTCACGACGAAGACCGGTATCTACGGCACCAACTATGTCCAGCGCGCCTTGATCACCGCGATCGGACTCGGGGCAAACCGGCCGCAGGATGCGATCTACCCCACCTCGCGGAAAGCCGACAGCGGCGTGATCAAGCGGGCATACAATGGATCCGAGAAATACGCACTGACATTCAAGAAGGGTCTTACACCGCCGGTCGCAGGTTTCTGGTCTTTGACCATGTATGATGCGGACTACTTCTTTGTCGACAATCCCCTGAATCGTTACTCGATCAGCGCAAGGCAACCGCTCAAGGCCAATCCGGATGGCTCGATCGACCTGTTGATCCAGCATGAATCCCCCGGACCGGACATGGAATCAAACTGGCTGCCAGCGCCCAAGGGAAATTTTATCCTCATGATGCGCCTGTATTGGCCTAACGAGAGCAATCCCTCCATCATCGATGGGTCCTGGACGATACCGCCAGTCAGAAAGGTGAGCTGATATCGCTAAGAAGGTCCGCATCCACTCTGGATGATCAGTTGCACCCGGGAACTGAGGCGGCTCCTAACCGCCTCGTTCGCGGGCTTTTCTGCGCGCCGGCGAACGCGGTAGATCATGTCTCTGCCGCAGGTCACATGCCTCACCGGCTGCCAAGAGGAAGGGATTACCTATAGAGTCTCGGAATATCGAGCTTGCGCCACTGGCGAGTCGAGCTTGAATCAACCTTGGCATCTCCAGGTCTGCCATCCCGTTGCGGTGAAGCTCTATGTCCTTCGTTCGGTTCTTGTTGCCATTGCTGGTCTTGTGTTTCTGTCTGTCTGGTGCGGCAACATTGCGTGCACAAGTAACGACAGAGAAAGCTCTCGAGAATGCGGCTCCAGTGCTGCTGATCGAAGAGTGGGAAGGGCGCTCGCGTAGCCGTCTTAACGCACTGCTCTCTGCAGTGCCGCGCGTAGGCAATGAACTCTCCCGCGTCGCGTCCGGGCTACGGCAAGAGGCGCGCAGCAGCGGTCTGGCACCTGCAGTACTCATGCTCGGCATCATTGCAGGCATTGCTTTTGGCGCTGAGTGGTTCGTCCGCCGCGCAGTGCGAGACTCCCCTTTGCCCAAGCGCCCTTTGACGCGAGTCCACGCGGAGTTCTTGCCGCTATTGGCATTCACGGCGACAGTTGCCGTCCTCTTTCTCCTTTTCGCGTGGCCGCCGCTGTCACGCGTGGTCGTGTTCCATGCTCTCCTCGCAATGATCGCCTATCGATTCGTGATCGTGCTTTGCCGGCTCGCATTGTTTATGTCGGTACTATCGGCTCGGGCCTATTCACGAGTCCGCATGTTCGCTGCGGTGGCCTTCGTGGCGGTGGCGTTCTCGGCTGTGTGCGAGCGACTCAGCGTTGACCCCGATGTCCGTTCAGTTCTGGCAATTGGATTTTCGGTCCTGCTGTTGCTGATCTCCATCGACGGAATTTGGCGCAACGGCCCGGACGACGGACAGCCCCCGCAGAGCCGCGCCGCCCGTGCAATCGGGATCACCGGAGCCGTCTTGCTCTGGCTGCTCTGGTGCGGTGGCTTCGTGGCGCTGTTCTGGCTTGGAATAATGCTCATCGTTGTGCCGCGCGCCTTGTCGGCAACCGACAGTGTGGTCCATGTGTGGGCGGCATCACGCGGAGATGGAGAGCGTGCTTCAGACCCTAAGACCGTGCTGCTCGCGCGGGGCACGCGGGCGATCGTTATTATCGCGGCGGTCGATTGGGTCGG
Organism: Sinorhizobium mexicanum; assembly: GCF_013488225.1. NCBI lineage: Bacteria > Pseudomonadati > Pseudomonadota > Alphaproteobacteria > Hyphomicrobiales > Rhizobiaceae > Sinorhizobium > Sinorhizobium mexicanum. Next base: position 937,997 of record NZ_CP041241.1, read on the forward strand.
ATTCGTCTGGCGACATAATTTCCAGTTCCTCGCCGGTCACATGACCCTGGCCCAGACGATCATCGGCGGGGCATTCAACAGCATCGTCATCCTGCTGCTCATCGACCTCTCTTGGCAACTGGCGAATGCTTATATTACCCGCAAGCTCAGTGATCGCGGCGATGAAGCAGCGCTCACACCGAATGAGGCCGCACGACAAAGCCGGCTTCGCACCTTGCTGCCCGTTTTCCGCAACGGCCTGGCGGCGGGGCTTCTCTCTGTAGCCGTTCTTACAGTGCTTTCGCAGATGGGGGTTGAAATCGGCCCATTAATCGCAGGCGCGGGCGTCTTCGGCGTTGCAATCGGCTTCGGCTCACAGACCCTCGTCAAGGACATTGTCAGCGGCATTTTCTACCTTCTGGATGATGCATTCCGCGTCGGCGAATACATCGAGGCGGGAAGCTACACGGGTGTCGTGGAATCCTTCAGCCTTCGTTCCGTGCGACTGCGACACCACCGTGGCCCCATCTTCACCGTACCCTTCGGTTCGCTTGGTGCGATCAAGAATGCGAGCCGCGACTGGACCGTCGATAAGTTCCGCATCCGTGTCCCCTTCAAAACCGACCTCGATCGCGTGCGCCAACTCATCAAGGATATCGGCAGGCAGTTGCAGGGGGATCCGGAATTCGGCTCGTTCTTTATCGAGCCACTCAAGCTCAAGGGCGTGGAGCAGATCGGCGAATACGGCATCGAACTCGGCGTAGCCTTTACCTGCAAGCCAGGAGAACAGACGATGATCCGTCGAAAGGCTTACGCAATGCTGATGCAGGCCTTCCGTGACAACGGGATCGACTTCGCCCAGCCGACGGTCCAAGTCAGCGGAGATGACAAGGACACAGCCGCCGCTCTCGCGGCGCGTCAGCTTCCAGGAACGACCGCAACGCCAAGTCCGGGCTGACGAAGGCGGGGAGAACTGCAGCGATCGGCTCCTGCGATTATCCACGGTTGGGCAGATGATTTGAATTGGCGGATTTCGGAAGCCGGCGTGGCATCAAATGGCAAGCGACGCGATTGCGCTTCCTGTAACGCTGTAATCGAGCGTTGTGGCCGTGAGGGTCAGGGGGAAGCGTGACTCTGGAATCGACTTCGGAAACAGTCGCTGCCGAACGCACCCGCGTAGGCACGATCTTCACCGCTTGCCGAGCCTCTTCTATGGGGGCATGGCTGCACTTGCCGGGTGTCGTGGGCTTGAGCCTGGCGTTGCTCGCTGCATGCGCAGGTCGACCGACTGGGGTGCTGGAGCCGGTAGCGGCCGTTCCATCAGCCGCACAAGTTGAGATGCTGGTCACGACGACCCGAGGCCGGGCAGAAACACCGGGCGAGATGTTCAGCGGCGAGCGCGCGCCCAGCCCGACCTTCGCGGACATCACGGTGTCGATTCCGCCAGGCACCGTCCGTAAGGCGGGCGAAGTCGCCTGGCCACGCAAGCTGCCGCCTAATGCCGCGACGGATTTCGCGACGGTCAAGGCCGAGGAGATCGAGCGCATTGCCGCCGAGAAGTGGTTGAGCAGTCATGTGCGCAAGAGCCCGGACGGCAGCGTCCTCGTCTTTATCCACGGGTTCAACAACCATTTCGAGGATGCAGTCTTCCGTTTCGCGCAGATCATGCACGATTCGGGCGCGCACAGTGTGCCGGTGCTCGCGACGTGGCCGTCACGCGGGAGTCTGCTTGCCTATGGCTACGATCGCGAGAGCACCAACTATACGCGAAACGCGGTAGAACGTTTGTTCCAGTACCTGGCTCATGATTCCGAGGTCAAGGAAGTCTCGATTCTGGCCCATTCCATGGGCAACTGGCTGGCGCTGGAATCCTTGCGCCAGATGGCCATCCGCAATGACGGACTTCCGGCCAAGTTCAAGAACGTCATGTTGGCAGCGCCTGACGTCGACGTCGACGTTTTCAGATCGCAGATTGCCGACATGGGCAAGCGACGACCGCGCTTTACGCTCTTCGTCTCTCGTGACGACCGTGCGCTCGCAGTTTCTCGTCGCGTCTGGGGCAATGTCTCCCGGTTGGGAGCGATCGATCCGGAGCAATCGCCCTACAAAGAGGAACTGGCGGCGAACAACATCTCCGTCATCGATCTCACCAAGATCAAGGAGGGTGACAGTCTCCATCACACCAAGTTCGCGGAATCGCCTGAGATCGTCCAACTGATTGGTAACCGTCTCTCCGACGGCCAGACTTTGACCGACAGCAGGCTCGGCCTTGGCGATCACATCGTGGCCGCGACAGCCGGGGCTGCGCAGACCGTTGGAACCGCCGCGGGCCTGGTGGTTTCGGCGCCGGCTGCAATAGTCGATCAAAACACCCGGCAGAACTACGCTCACCATATCGAGGCACTCGTCGGCCCCGCCGATGGGAGCAAACATGGCCGCTAGCGAGTGCCGGAAAAGAAGCAGTGCGACGTCTGGAGACTGTAGCCGATAGCCCGACAGCAAACGGCATCCATTGTGCATTTGACCAACCGGCGGTCCTCAACCGGGTCTGAACCGGGGCCGCGAAGCGAGATCGGTCGCGACAGCGACCGCTATTGGGAGATATCATGAAGATTTGCGTCATTCGTACGCTCGCCGCAATTGGAACTTGCCTCGTTGCCGGAAGCGCCAGGGCCGCGGACATCTATTCCCCGATGACGCCGGAGGTTCAGCAGACGACCACCGAAAGCGGATGGAGCTTTTCCTTTGCTCCCTATTTCTGGGCGGCCGGATTGTCAGGAGACGTAGCGCAGTTCGGGCTGCCGGCGGTGGATGTCGATGCCAGCTTCAGCGACCTCTTCGACCATCTCGAGTTCGGTGCGATGGCGACAGGCGAAGCCCGCAACGGTCCGTACAGCATCTTCGGTGATGTGATCTATACGAAGATTTCAGGGCAGGACGGAACACCAACAGGCGTTCTTGCCGCGGACGTCGAGCTCACATCCGAGACCTTCGCCGGGCTGCTCGGCGCAGGATACTCTGTCTTCGAGAGCGGTGCAGCGCAGTTTGACATCGTCGGTGGCCTGCGCGTGTGGTCCGTTGAGAGTGAGCTTTCCTTCCACGGCGGTATTCTCGATGGGCGCTCCAGAAAAGACGATGCCACCTGGGTGGACGGTCTGGCCGGCTTTCGCGGTACCTATTCGCTCACACCCGAATCTACCTCACCGGATGGGGGCTCGTCGGTGCCGGTGGCGCCGATCTCGATTGGGACGTAGCCGCAGCGGTCGGCTATCGGTTCAGCAACAGCGTATCCGCCGTTGCCGGCTACCGTGCATTAGGAGTGGATTACAGCGATGACGGATTCGTCTTCGATGTCGTCCAGCAGGGACCTGTTCTCGGGCTCGTGCTACGCTTTTAGGAATTACCCGTATCCTCGCCCGGCGCTGTTCATGCTTGAGGCGCCATTGGCAGATGGGGTGTCCACCGGGCAAGACAAACAGCAAAAAAAGGTGTCGATTGGAAGTGGCGATCGCACGGGGGGGTGCCCCGTGCGATCGCGAGATCGTCAGTGGTTGTGCCGCGGCGGGGTCTTGGAGATCTGGCGGAAAGCCTCCGCATCCCGGATCGTCGCGCCGTCGGCGAGCTCCGTCACGGTCTGGCGGTAGATCATCTGCCAGGGGGTGGCGTCACCCGGTACCTTCGGAATACCCTCGGCCTTGCGGCGCTCGATCTCGGCACCGTCCACCAACATGTCGCAGAGGCCTTCGTTGAAGTCGATGCGGATGGTGTCGCCTGTGCGTACCCAGGCGAGGCCGCCGCCGGCCGCGCTTTCGGGCGAGGCGTTCAGGATCGACGGGCTGTCGGCCGTGCCGGACTGGCGGCCGTCGCCGATCGTCGGAAGGCTCATGATGCCGCGTTTCAGCAGGTGATCCGGCGGCTGCATGTTGACCACTTCGGCCGAGCCCGGCCAGCCCTTGGGACCGGCTCCGCGGATCACCAGGATGCAGTTCTCGTCGATGTCGAGGGAGGGGTCATTGATCCGCTTGTGGTAGTCCTCTGACCCGTCGAAGACGATGGCGCGACCCTCGAACACGCCCTCGCGTCCCGGCTCCTGCAGGTAGCGCTGGCGGAAGCTGTCAGAAACGACGCTCATCTTCATGATTGCGAAGTCGAAGAGATTACCCTTGAGGACGAGGAAGCCCGCGCGTTCGCGCAGCGGCTCGCCAAAAGCCCTGATCACTTCACGGTCGTCGGATTCGCGGCCTTCGAGGTTTTCTGCCATGGTCTTGCCGGTCACCGTCGGACAGCCGCCGTCGATCTTGCCGGCCCTGAGCAGTTCCCACATGATGGCGGGCACACCGCCGGCACGGTGGAAACGTTCGCCGAGATAGGCACCCGCCGGCTGGACATTGGCGAGGAGGGGTATGTCATAGCCATGAACCTGCCAATCGTCCGGCTTGAGCGTCACGCCCGCGTGCTTGGCCATTGCCATCAGGTGCGGCTGGGCATTGGTCGAGCCGCCGATGGCGGAGTTGACCTTGATCGCGTTCAGGAATGCCTCGCGCGTCAGGATGTCGGACGGCTTGACGTCGTCCAATACGAGCTCGACGGCGCGGCGGCCGGTGCGATAGGCCATCTGGCCGCGCTCGCGGTAGGCTGCCGGAATCGCCGCACAGCCGGTCAGTGACATGCCGAGCGCTTCGGCCATGGCATTCATCGTGGACGCCGTGCCCATGGTGTTGCAATGGCCGACCGAGGGAGCCGAATCGAGGGCCGCTTCGAGGAACTGCTCGCGGGTTATTTCGCCGGCGGCATACTTGCGGCGCGAACGCCAGATCACGGTGCCGGAGCCGACGAGATCGCCGTCGTTCCAGCCGTCGAGCATCGGTCCGCCGGAGAAGACAATTGCCGGAATGTCGACAGTCGAGGCGGCCATCAGTGCAGACGGGGTGGTCTTGTCGCAGCCGGTGGTCAGGATCACGCCGTCGAGCGGATAGCCGTAGAGGATCTCGACCAGTCCGAGATAGGCGAGATTGCGGTCGAGCGCGGCGGTCGGCCTCTTGCAGTTCTCGAACAGCGGATGGGTCGGGAATTCGATCGGAATGCCGCCCGCATCGCGGATGCCGTCGCGCAGGCGCTTCGCCAGTTCCAGGTGGTGGCGGTTGCAGGGATTAAGGTCGCTGCCCGACTGCGCGATGCCGATAATCGGTTTGCCGGACCGCAGCTCTTCCGGCGTGGTGCCGTAGTTCATGAAGCGCTCCAGGTAGAGCGCGGTCAGGTCCAGGTGCTCGGGGTTATCGAACCAGTCCTGTGAGCGCAGCCGTCGGGTGGCCTTGTTGTCGTCGGTCATTGATCTTCCTTCCGTTCGCTCCCGTTGACCTTCTCCAGATGCAAGAGAAGCGCGCTGTGATCCTTTTCGCCGCCGCCATCGGCGACGAAGTCACGGAATTCGTTGCGTACCATGGCCGTCAACGGCAATTCCAGATCCAGGAGGTCGGCCATGGCGGCAACCGCATCCAGATCCTTCAATTGCAGCCGGGAGGGACCGCCGGGAGCAAAGGTGCGGTTGACCATGCGGGCGCCGTGCAGGTCAAGAATCCGGCTCTCGGCGAAGCCGCCGCGAATGGCGTCGCGGAACCTGCCGCGATCCGCGCCGCTGGCTTCCACGAGGATCATCGCCTCGGCAACCGCGCCGATCGTGATGGCGACAATCTGCTGGTTGGCCAGCTTGCAGATCTGGCCGGCGCCGGCAGGACCGACATGCGTGACGCGGCCTAGCGCGGCAAAGACGTCCGTAAGGCCGGCGATAACCTCGGCCTGGCCGCCGGCCATGATGGCAAGCGTCCCGGCTTCGGCCCCGACGACGCCGCCGGAAACCGGCGCATCGACGTGGGCGACGTCGAGCTCAGCGAGGTGGGCGGCGTGATCGCGGGCGACCGGCGGGGCGATCGACGAGGAATCGACGACGATCGCGCCGGCCTTCAGGACTTCCGCGACGCCGGTTTCGAACAGAACCTGGCCGACCGCGTTTCCGTCACTCAGCATGGTGAAGACGATGTCGGCATCACGTGCAGCGTCGGCGGCCGTGGCCGCGAGGCTCGCACCGTCGGCCGCCAGGGCTTCGGCCTTGGAGGCGTCACGGTTCCAGACCGTGACGGGAAAACCTGCCTTCAGCAGGCGACGCGCCATCGGCGCGCCCATAAGCCCGGTGCCGAGAAAGGCAATGCGGCGGGATGCAGTCCCTCTGTCCGCGGTCATCAGAACTTGCCTCCCAGTTCGTCCTCTATGTGGACCTTGATGATCTCGTCGAAGGATTTTTCAGCGGTGAAGCCGAGTTCGATCGCGCGTTTGGCTTCGAAGCCGGGCGCCCAGCCGGCGCACATGCGCATGATCATCTCGTCGGGCTCGCGGCGGATGAGCGACACGGCCTTCTCGCCGGCGACGCGGCGCAGAGCCTCGATCTGTTCGCCAACGGTGGCGCTGAGGCCCGGCATGGAAAGGTTGCGGCGCGGGCCGACCTTTTCGACGTCGATGGTCGCGCCGTGGATCAGGAAACCGACGGCCGAGCGCGGCGAGGCGTGCCAGTGGCGGACATCCTCGGACACCGGAAGTACGGCTTCCTGACCGACCAGCGGCTCGCGCAGGATGTTGGAGAAGAAGCCGGAGGCAGCCTTGTTCGGCTTACCCGGACGGATGCAGATAGTCGGAAGGCGGATCCCGATGCCGTCGAAGAAACCGCGACGCGAATAGTCCGACAGCAAGAGTTCGCAGATCGCCTTCTGGGTGCCGTAGCTGGTCAGCGGCGTGGTGTGGAACTCGTCCGGGATCGGATAGGGCAGGGGAGCGCCGAAGACGGCGATCGACGAGGTGAAGACGACGCGCGGCTTGTAGCCGTCCTGGCCGTGGGCGATGCGGATCGCGTCGAACAGGTAACGGGTCCCGTCGAGGTTGATTCGGTAGCCCTTGTCGAAGTCGAGTTCGGCTTCGCCCGACACGATGGCGGCGAGGTGGAAGATCACGTCCGGTCGTCTGGCGACGAGGCGCTCGGCTTCGCCGACAGACGAAAGGTCGACGGTTTCGAGGACGGCCTTGCCGGTGAAAGCCGCTGGGGCTTCCGGGGTGACGACGTCGACCAGCGTCATCATGTCGATGGCGCGGCCGTCGAGGTTTCCGTCCTTTGCAAGCCGTGCCGCGAGCTTGCGACCCACCATGCCGGCGGCGCCGATGATCAGAATGTGCATGTGATTACCTCCTCCATGCTTTCGTTCCCACCCTCCGACAAAGATGCGAACCATTCAGCCGAAAAAAAGACATTGTAAGGTTGTCGGATAACCTTATATGATGCGTTTGAAAACAGAATAGTTGGCATCCCGCACAGGTCGTCACAGTTTCGGCTGGGTCCCTGGAGCGCCGCGGCCGGGAGGGACACGTGAGCGTGAGCATCCAGTCATATCAGGAGAGATTCGTGGAAGCCCTCGGGGCGGACCTGGTTCTCCTCGGGGAAGAGATAGCGCGCTATTGTCGCGACTGGCACGGCGATGTGACCACCGGAGCGATCGCGGTCCTTCGTCCGCGCTCCACCGACGACGTCTCGAAGGCGGTGCGCGTCTGCGCCGAACTCGGCGTCGCGATCGTGCCGCAGGGCGGCAACACTGGCCTCGTGCTGGGAGCTACGCCGGATGCGCCGGAAACCCAGGTCGTGCTCAGCCTCGAGCGCATGAATGCCATCCGCCGGCTTGACGTCGACGATTTTTCCGCTGTCGTCGAGGCGGGCGCCATTCTGTCCGAATTCAAGGACAAGGTCGAGCAAGCTGGAATGTTCTTCCCGCTGGCGCTCGGTGCGCAGGGGTCCTGCCGAATCGGCGGCAATGTCTCCACTAATGCCGGCGGCATCAATGTCTTGCGCTACGGCATGACGCGCGAACTGGTGCTGGGGCTGGAAGTCGTCCTGCCCGACGGTTCGGTGTTCGACGGGTTGTCGACGCTGCGCAAGGACAATCGCGGCATTGATCTGAAGCAGTTGTTCATCGGCGCTGAAGGTACGCTCGGGATCATCACGGCAGTCGCGGTGAAACTTACGCCGATGCCGGATCAGGCGGCCACCGCGCTCCTGGGATTGAATGCGCTCGACGACGTGATCGCGCTCTACCGCCGCGCCCGTCGCGACTGCTGCGACCTTCTGTCGGCCTTCGAGTTCATGCCGCCGCTCGCATTCACACTTGCGCGCGAGGCGATGCCGGACCTTGCCATGCCGATGTCGGGGGACCACACCGCCTATGCGCTGCTCGAAATCTCGGGCTCGGGGCTGGTCGACGTGTCGGATCTGATGGAACGTTTCCTCGAAGGTGTCATGGGCGACGGTCTCGTGGTCGACGGCGTGGTCGCCACGTCGAAGGCGCAGGCGCGCAATCTGTGGCTTTTCCGCGAGGGCATGAACGAGGGGCAGGCGAAGCGCGGTCCGCACTTGCGCACCGATGTCTCTGTTCCGCTTTCGCGGCTCGCCGATTTCGTGCGTGATGCTGAGAAGGCCGTCTACGACGCGCTTCCGGAATGCGTCTGCGTCTCCTACGGCCACGTCGGCGACGGCAACGTGCACCTGAATGTGCTGCCGCCGGGTGACCTGCCGCGCAGTGAGATCGATACGCGGATCTACAAGGCCAAGAAGATCATCAACGAAGTGCTCGACCGCTATCACGGCTCGATCAGCGCCGAGCACGGCATCGGTCGCTTGAAGAAGTCCGACTTCGACACGCGTCTGTCCGAGGTTCGGCGCAAGCTGCTGACCGCGGCGAAGACGGCGATCGATCCGGATCTTCGGATGAATCCCGGTTGCCAATTGAGTTTCGCGAGGGATTGAGAGACAAACCCCACGTGACGCGGAGGAGGCGGGCGTAAAGACGATGGAATTCGGACATATCAGGCGAAGCGAGCATCTGCCGGCACGCATTGCGGCTCAGATTGCGCGCGACATCACCGAAGGCCGGATGCGCCCCGGCGAAAAGCTGCCGACCGAACACTTTCTGGCCAAGGCACTGGGCGTGAGCCGGTCCGTGGTGCGCGAGGCGATTGCCCAGTTGCGCAACGAAGGACTGGTCGAGACGCGCCAGGGTGTCGGCGCCTTCGTCACCGAGCCCCACGCACGGCCGATCCGCATCGAGCAGGATGATCTGGCCAACCGCCAAAGTTTCCGCGACCTTTTTCAGTTGCGGGTGCCGCTGGAGATCGAGGCTGCGGGCCTGGCCGCGCTGCACCATACGGCCGACGATCTCGCGCGTATCGACGATGCGCTAACCAGTATGAGCGGCGCGGAAAAGTGGACGGCGGAAGGCATCGTCGCCGACCTTGCGTTTCATCGCGCGGTCGCGGCCGCCACTGGAAACGAGTACTTCTCGGTCTTCCTTGGCTTCATCGCGGAGCGGATCAGTCTGGCGATCGACGCAGCGCGGGCGGTCGCAGTTCTTGAGGAGATCGTCGAGGTGACGATCGAGGAGCATATCGTCGTGCGCGATGCCATTGCCAGCCGGGATCCGAAGCGGGCGAGGGAGGCAATGAGGATGCATATACTGGGGGCGGCGAGGCGACTCGACCTGACGCTTGAGGCCTATTAAGGACGCATTTTATCAATATCGAGCCCCGAACGGTCGAGAGTCTTCGGTGGTGAGAATCTCAATCGTGGTGGCTTTCTGAACAAGCCGTCATTTGGACGCTGGACAGTGCGACGGAGTCCGATTAAAACGATTGAGCGATGTTGTCAGACATCCAGACAATAAGGCAAGGCAGCGGGAGGTCGCTGCCTGGGAGACATTCGAAAAGGGAGGATGGACTTGGTTTCCAGGCATTCACTATCCGCGGCCGCAATCTTGCCGGAAGACGCAGCGCAGGCCGTTCTGGTCGGGCGTGTGTGGTCGAAGGCCGTCGATGGCCCTTGCCCGGTGCTGCTGCGCGAGGGGCGCTTGCTTGACCTGACAACGATCGCCGCCACCGTTTCCTTCCTGTTCGAGCAGGATGGGCTGGTCGGCAGGCTGAAATCCGCGACCGGTCTTGCCGATCTAGGCTCTCTTGATGATTTCCTCTCCGGCAAGGCGGGCGAGCTTCTGGCGCCGATCGACCTTCAGTCGATCAAGGCGGCCGGCGTCACCTTCGCCGACAGCATGCTCGAGCGCGTGATCGAGGAGCAGGCCAAGGGCGATTCCTCCCGGGCACTCGAAATCCGCGAACGGCTGGCGCCGGTGCTCGGCGACAGCTTGCGCGGTCTCGTCGCCGGTTCGGAGCAGGCGGCGAAGGTCAAGGCGCTGCTGCAGGACATGAACCTCTGGTCGCAGTATCTCGAAGTCGGAATCGGCCCCGACGCCGAAATCTTTACGAAGTCGCAGCCCATGTCGTCAGTCGGCTGTGGCGACACGGTCGGAATTCATCCGATCTCGCAGTGGAATAATCCCGAGCCCGAAGTCGTGCTCGCAGTCCGTTCTGACGGCACGATCCTCGGCGCGACGCTCGGCAACGACGTGAACCTTCGTGATGTCGAAGGCCGTTCTGCCCTGCTGCTCGGCAAGGCGAAGGACAACAATGCGTCCTGCGCGATCGGCCCGTTCATTCGCCTGTTCGACGAGAGCTTCACCATCGACGACCTGCGCAAGGTTCGCGTCTCGCTGCTGGTCAAGGGCGAGGACGGTTTCGAGATGGCCGGCGAAAGCCCGATGGAAGCGATCAGCCGCAGCCCGGAAAACCTGGTGTCGCAACTGCGCAATCGCAATCACCAGTATCCGGACGGAGCGGTGCTCTTCCTCGGCACGATGTTCGCGCCGGTCAAGGATCGCCGTGGCGCCGGACAGGGCTTCACGCACGAACTGGGCGATCGGGTGGAAATATCGACGCCGAAGCTTGGGCGTCTGGTGAACTGGGTTGATCGCTGCGATGCCTGCCCGGAATGGACCTTCGGGGTCGGCGCCCTCATTCGAAATCTTGCCAAGCGCGGCCTCTTGTAAAGCAACCGGGAGAGGAACGAGTGCAAAAGGCAATTGATCTATTCTACAGGGTTCTCGAAATCCTGCTGATCGTCCTCATGTCAGGAATGGCGATCATGGTTTTCGTGAACGTCGTCATGCGTTACGCGATGAATTCCGGCCTTACGGTGTCGGACGAGCTGGCGCGTTATTTCTTCGTCTGGGTAACCTTCATAGGCGCCGTCGTGACGTTCCGCGAACACGGGCACCTGGGCGTTGAAACGCTGGTCGCGGTTCTCGGCCGCAAGGGCCGCATCGTCTGCATGATCCTGAGCAACCTGGTGATCATCGGCTGTTCGGCGATCTTCTTCTGGGGCACCTGGAAGCAGTTGCCGATCAACTGGAGCATGAAGGCGCCTGTGACCGGCCTGTCGATGGGCTTCGTCTACGGCATCGGCTTCTTTAGCGGCGCCGGCTGCGTGATCATAGCGCTTGAACGTCTTGTTCGTCTCCTCACCGGTCGCGTGACCCAGGAAGAAATTGAGGCTTTCGCTGGCGAAAACCTCACTCTCGAACAGATGGCGGAGCGTAGCTGATGACCCTTTTCGTTTTTGTTGGTTCCCTGCTCGGAGCCATGGCGATCGGGGTGCCGGTTGCATTTTCGCTAATGTTCTGCGGCGTCGTGCTCATGTGGTACATGGGGATGTTCAACACCCAGATCATCGCCCAGAACATGATCGCCGGGGCTGACACCTTCACCCTGCTCGCGATTCCCTTCTTCATTCTGGCGGGCGAACTGATGAACGCCGGTGGCCTGTCGCGCCGCATCATCGATTTCGCCATCGCCTGCGTTGGCCACATTCGTGGCGGTCTCGGCATCGTGGCGATCGTCGCCGCGCTGATCATGGCCAGCATTTCCGGCTCCGCGGCCGCGGACACCGCCGCGCTCGCCGCCATCCTCATTCCGATGATGGCCAAGGCGGGCTACAATGTCCCGCGTTCCGCCGGCCTCATCGCCGCCGGCGGCATCATTGCCCCGGTCATTCCGCCGTCCATGGCTTTCATCGTCTTCGGCGTCGCCGCCAACGTTTCGATCACGCAACTCTTCATGGCGGGCATCGTTCCCGGCCTCATGATGGGCTTTGCGTTGATCGCCACCTGGCTGATCGTGGTGCGCAAGGACAAGGTCGAGGCGCTTCCGCGCGCTTCGATGAAGGAACGCCTCCATGTGACCGGCCGGGCACTCTGGGCGCTCGGCATGCCGGTCATCATTCTCGGCGGCATCAAGGCGGGCATGGTCACCCCCACGGAAGCGGCCGTGATCGCCGCGGCCTACGCGCTCTTCGTCGGCCTGTTCATCTACCGTGAGCTGACGTGGAAAGAGCTTCCGCGCGTGATCCTGCAGGCAGCGAAGACGACGTCCGTGATCATGTTCCTGGTGTGCGCCGCGCTGGTTTCCGCCTGGTTGATCACCGCCGCGAACATTCCGGGCGAGATCACCGGCTTGATCGAACCGCTGATCGACCGTCCGATCCTGCTAATGTTCGTAATCATGATCCTGGTGCTGATCGTCGGCACCGCTCTGGACCTGACGCCGACAATCCTAATCCTGACGCCGGTACTCATGCCGATCATCAAGCAGGCGGGCATCGACCCGGTCTACTTCGGCGTCTTGTTCATCATGAACAACTGCATTGGTCTTCTGACCCCGCCGGTCGGCGTCGTTCTCAATGTCGTCAGCGGCGTCGGCCGTATCCCGCTCGGAAAGGTCACGGTGGGTGTGTGGCCGTTCCTCGCGGCGCAGGCGATTGTACTCTTTCTCCTGGTCCTGTTCCCGGACCTGGTCATCGTACCGGCGCGCTGGCTGCATTGACAGCCGGAACGTCCAACCTTCTCACTCAGCAATCCATTGGGAGGAAAATATGAGAAAACTTCTACTCGCCACGACTGCCATCGCTTTCGCCTGCACGGCTTCGGCTCCGGCATTCGCGGAATTCAATGACCGCAACATCCGTGTTTCCAACGGCATCAACGCCGATCATCCGGTCGGCAACGGCATCGAAGCCATGCAGAAGTGCCTGGACGAAAAGTCCGGCGGCAAGCTCAAGCTGACCGCTTTCTGGGGCGGCGCGCTCGGCGGCGACCTGCAGGCAACCCAGGCGCTCCGTTCGGGCGTTCAGGAAGCTGTCGTGACCTCGTCGTCGCCGCTCGTCGGCATCGAGCCGGCCCTCGGCGTCTTCGACCTGCCGTTCCTCTTCGCCAATGCCGAGGAAGCCTACAAGGTTCTCGACGGCAAGTTCGGCAAGATGATGGACGAGAAGCTGGCAGCCGTCGGCCTCGTCAACCTTGCTTATTGGGAAAACGGCTTCCGTAACCTGTCGAACTCCGTTCGTCCGGTCACCAAGTGGGAAGACTTCGAGGGTCTGAAGGTTCGCGTCATGCAGAACAACATCTTCCTCGACACCTTCCAGAACCTTGGTGCGAACGCCACGCCGATGGCCTTCGGCGAAGTGTTCTCGGCTCTCGAAACCAAAACGATCGACGCCCAGGAAAACCCCTATGTGACGATCGACACCTCGAAGTTCTTCGAAGTGCAGAAGTACATCACCGAGACCAACCACGCCTACACGCCGTTCCTCTTCCTGTTCTCGAAGGCCATCTTCGACACCTACACCCCGGAAGAGCAGGCGGCCCTTCGTGAATGCGCGGTCGTCGGCCGCGACGTCGAGCGTCAGGTCATCGCCGACCTGAACAAGAAGTCGCTGGAGAAGATCAAGGCTGCCGGCCTCGAAGTGAACGTCCTGTCTCCGGAAGAACAGGCCCGCATCCGCGAGAAGTCGATGGTTGTCTACCAGAAGCACATGGACGAGATCGGTGCTGATGTGGTGGACGCAGTCCTTGCCGAACTCACCGAGATCCGCAAGTAGTCTCCCTACTGCATGGCTCCTTAAATCGTAGCCGATTTAAGATTTGAAACATGCGGCAATTCAAAGTGCTACAGCGTCCTTGGCGCGTCTGATAAGACGCGCGGCGCTGTAGCGGCGGTCTTCGGCACCGCGCCAAATAGAGAAGCCCGCAGCGGAGACCGCTGCGGGCTTCTTTCTTATGTTGTATCTCCCGAAGAGGCCGGCGCCGGCTTTGGCATACCTATCGCGTCGTTCAGCCTGAACAGCATCTTCCGAGCAGCGGAGCGCTGGCGAAGGCGGCGAGCAAGAGCTGCCGCCGACGCTCCACTGGCTTGCCGTCGTCAGATGCTCGAGGCGTCGGACATGCGGCGGCTGACCGTGAACGTCTTCTCGATCTCGGGATGAAGCTCCATGCCAAGCCCCGGACCCGGGGGAACCGTGATCATTCCGTTCTTCACCTCCGGCAGTGCGGTGACCAGATCGCGATACCAGGTGTTGTAGAAGGCGCGCACGCTTTCCTGGACCAGCGCATTGGGTGCATTGAGCGACAGATGGGTCGAGGCGCAGAGCACCACCGGGCCGGTGCAGTCATGCGGAGCGACGGGCAGGTGCCAGGCTTCGGCCATCGACGCGATCTTGCGGGCTTCCGAGAGCCCGCCGCACCACGATATGTCGAGCATGACGATGCCGGCCGCGCCGGTCTCGAGGTAGTCGCGGAAACCCCACCGGGTGGCGAGCGTTTCGGACGCCGAGATCGGGGCCGGGGAGACCTCGGCATAGCGCTTCAGGCTCGAAAGGCTATCCATCTTGATCGGATCTTCATGCCAGAAGGTGTTGAAGGGAGCGAGCGCCTTGGCGATCTGCATGGCCGGCAGCAACTGCCACATGGAGTGGAATTCGACCATGATGTCCATCTTGTCGCCAACGGCCGCGCGGATCTTTTCGAACGGAACGAGCGCCTGCTTGAGGTCGGGGACCGAGATGTACTGGCCGCGCGTCTTTTCGGCGGCCGCGTCGAACGGCCAGATCTTCATGGCTGTGATGCCATCTTCGAGCAGCGACAACGCCAGTTCGTCCGCGCGGTGCAGAAAACCGTTCAGGTCGTCATAGTCCTTGCCGGTCGAAAGACCGTAGTTGGAGGTCGTCTGACCGGTCGCCTTCTTGATGTATTCGGTGCCGGCGCAGGTGTTGTAGGTGCGGATCTCGCGGCGCGTGAAGCCGCCGAGAAGCTGGGCGATCGGCTGCCCGGTTACCTTTCCGAAAATGTCCCAGAGCGCGATGTCGAAGGCGGAGTTGCCGCGTACTTCGGCGCCGGAGGAGCGGAAACCGATATAGCCGACGAGGTCGGCCGCGAGGCGGTCGATCTCCAGCGGATCACGGCCGATCACGCGGGGCGCGATGTATTCGTGGACGTAGGCTTCGACGGTCTCCGCGCCAAAGAAGGTTTCCCCGAGGCCGGTTATGCCTTCGTCGGTGTGCATGAGCAGCCAGAGGAGATTGGCGCGCTCGGCGACGCGCACGGTTTCGAGACCTGTGATTTTCATGTGAACTCCACTTTGTTGGTTCAGGTCAGGCCGGCACGGGCGAGAGCCCTGAGGCTCTGGTCGAAATGCCGGTCCATGAGGGTCGAGGCCGCCTCAGGATCGCCGGCGGCGATCGCCTCGGCGAGGTCGAGGTGCAGCCGGTTCATGGCTTCGCGTTCGTCGTCGGTCGCGCGGGCCTTCCAGCCGATCGGCCAGCTCTCGACGATCACGCCCTGAAAGGCGCCGATCATGAGGGCGAAGACGGGGTTCTTCGAGGCGCGCGCGATCACCAGATGAAATGCGAGGTCGTTTTCCATGACGACGGCCGGTTGGTCGAGGCGGTTCTGCATGGCGCGAGCAAGTCCGAGGATCTCGTCCGCCTCCTTATCGGTGCGCAGCAGGGCAGCGAGCGCGGCTGTCCGTCCCTCGATTGTGCGGCGCGCGTCATAGATCTGGCGGGTATCGATCTGGTCGGTGAACAGGCCGTGCCGGAAGGTCATGGCGATGGAACTGTCGTCGAGTTCGGCGACAGTGGGCCGCTTGCCGGCGCCGAGATCGATCAGTCGCATCGCGGCGAGCGAACGCAGAGCCTCGCGAACCACGGTGCGGGAAACGTTGAGGCTCTCCGTCAGGGCCGCCTCGGAGGGCAGGCGGTCCCCCGGCCTCAGCTGACTTTCGCGGATGAAGGCGGATATCTGCGAGACCGCGCCCGCGACGAGGTCGCCGGAAGACGGAGTAGTCGGTAACGTCTCGCTCATTCTCTATCCTATGACTTTTGGAAACCTGTATTATAAGTTTGCGCAAAAGCCAATAGCAATGGGATAGGGGCTGGGGCGGCGACGCGCCACCCCTTCCGTCAAATCTCATCTCGATCAGACGTCGGCCCTGAAGGTCTGCTTCTGTGTGCCGAGTTCAACAACGTCGCCGGGCACCAGCTGGCGGGGGCGGCTTCATGTCCATGCCGATCCGCGGAGGCGTGCCGGTGGAGACTATGTCGCCAGGCCGCAGCGACATGAGCTGGCTTTTCCCGCTGGAAGCAGAGGTCCTCGATGGAAGGGTTAGGCCTCAGGTTCGTGGCAAACCGCTTCGATGTTGTGCCCGTCGGGACCAATGACGAAAGCTGCATAGTAGTTCGCGTGGTAGTGCGGGCGCAGACCAGGCGCACCATTGTCTTTGCCACCCGCCTCCAGAGCCGCGCGATAGAAAGCTTCGACGTGCTGGCGAGTCTCGGCCGTGAACGCCACGTGAAGATGCGCAGGCTTCTCCTCGGTTTGGTATAGGCACAATGAAACCTTACCGTCAGAGCTAAGCTCGACACCGTACGTCGGCGGCCCCTCCGAGACAACAGCTACGCCGAGCGGTTCGAGTGCCTTGAGGAAGAACGCCTTGCTGGCTTCATAGTCGCTGACGCCGAATTTGACGTGGTCAAACATGAGTTCTCCTGACGTGTGTGGGCCGACCTAACGGAGAGACAACCGGCGCATGCTCCCTGCTGCCCACCTT
Organism: Sinorhizobium mexicanum; assembly: GCF_013488225.1. Classification (NCBI taxonomy): domain Bacteria; kingdom Pseudomonadati; phylum Pseudomonadota; class Alphaproteobacteria; order Hyphomicrobiales; family Rhizobiaceae; genus Sinorhizobium; species Sinorhizobium mexicanum. The sequence continues at coordinate 954,830 of NZ_CP041241.1, forward strand.
GCAATGTCTGCGTGCGCTGCAACGCCTCCTTTGCGGCCGCTTTGCGGGTCAGACGTTAATGGCATGTCTCAGCCATTAATGGCAAGGAGGCGGGGTCCAGTGGCGGCGCGCCTTTGGGTGAGCCCGCCTGGCCCGCAGCGTGAGCCGGCCATGGTGGAAAGCATCCGCCCTTACCGAACATTAATTTGGTATCAAATATTCATCCTACGGCCATCTGCCGTGGATTCGAAGAAATGTATTTTCTTCGGCTCAGCGTGCAGCCAGATTTTCTCGCCAATCTTCAGGCGGGAGCGTTCCTTCACGACGACGGAGAGACGCGTGCCGCAACTTGCCATGATTACGATGGTTTCCGGCCCCGTGGACTCCACGACCGACACAAGAGCGGGAAAGGCCCCACTATGGTTTTCCGGTACGATGGTCAAATCCTCCGGACGGATCGCCAGAACAGTTTCGACGCCCTTCGATGGGCCTGACCGGCCGGAAATCGGAATTGTCGTGCCATCGGATGCGACAAAGCAGGTCGTACCGGAATCACCTATTCGCCCGTCGATGAAATTCATGGCTGGCGAACCAATAAAGCCGGCCACGAAGCGATTTGCCGGACGGTCGTAAAGGTCTAGCGGGTGGCCGACCTGTTCGATATGGCCGTCACGCATGACGACGATCTTGTCCGCCATGGTCATGGCTTCGATCTGGTCATGAGTGACATAGACGGTGGTGGCGCCGAGCCGCTGGTGCAGTTCCTTGATCTCCGCACGCATCTGCACCCTGAGCTTGGCATCTAGGTTGGACAGCGGTTCGTCGAACAGAAAGACCCGAGGGTTCCGGACGATTGCGCGCCCCATGGCGACCCGTTGGCGCTGGCCGCCAGAAAGCTGCTTCGGCTTTCTGTCGAGCAAAGGCTCGAGACCGAGAATCGAGGCCGCCCGCTCCACTGCCTTGTCGATTTCCGGTTGGGCCGTGCCGGCAAGTTTCAGGGCGAAACTCATGTTCTTGCGGACCGTCATATGCGGATAGAGCGCATATGACTGGAAGACCATGGCGATGTCGCGTTCCTTGGGACGGACCGTATTGACGACGCGGCCGCCGATGCTGATCGTACCGTCCGAAATCTCCTCCAGTCCGGCGATCATCCTGAGCAGTGTCGATTTTCCGCAGCCTGAGGGGCCAACCAGCACGACGAACTCGCCGTCCTCAACGGTCATATCGACCTCGTGCAGAGCCTGATAGGCGCCGTACCTTTTCACCAGTCCGTTCAATGCAACCTGAGCCAAAATCAATCCTCCAATTCTTTGCTATCCGTCAGCCCTTGGTGGCGCCGGACATGAGACCCCCGACGAACATGCGTTGCATCACCAGGAAGATGAGCGCTATCGGCAGCGTCATCACGAACGATGCGGCCATGACCGCCCCCCAGTCCGTATCGAATTCGGTCGAGAACTCCGCCAGTCCGATCGGCAGCGTCTTCATTTCCTTTTCCGTGGCGAAGGAGAGGGCGAAGACGAACTCGTTCCAGGTGGCGACAAAGGAGTAGAGCGTCACCGCGATAATGCCCGGCGTGACGAGCGGCAGCGAGATGCGGAACAGAACACCGAGCTGGGACGCGCCGTCAATGATGGCCGCGTCCTCCAGCTCCTTCGGAATCCCCCGGAAATAACCCGTAAGCATCCAGACGCTCAACGGCAGTGTAAGAATGAGATAGACGAGGATCAGGCCGATATAGGTATTGATGAGCCCGAGGTAGTTCAGGACGATATAAAGCGGCACGATAACGGTCGCCGTCGGCAGGAGCTGGCCGATCAGCACGAAAGCTAGCGCCGCCGACCGGCCGCGGAAATCGAAGCGCGCGAACCCATAGGCGGCGAAGATCGCGAAGACGAGCGCCAGGAAGGTAGAGCCGATCGAGATGATCAGGCTGTTGATAAAATACCGCGGGATATTCGACTGGAAGACAACGTTCTTGAAGTTCTCGAACGTCGGTGGGTCGGGCAGCCATTGCGGCGGGATCGTATAAAGCTGCGATAGCGGCTTGAACGCCGAGACTGCCATCCAGAGGAACGGGAAGACCGCGACGATAACCAGCATCGCCACCGGCAGCGAGATAAGAAGTGTGCGGCGTCTGTCGCGCATGGCTCAGTCCTTTTCCTGCGCCGCGAAGACGCGCATGTAGAGTACGATGATCACCGAGATGAACAGGAAATAGAGCACCGAAAGTGCGGCCGCCCGGTTGAATTCGAAATACTCGAAGGCCTGAACGTAGATCTGGATCGGGAAGATCATCGAGCGGTTGGCGGGGCCGCCACCGGTAATGGAGTAAATGATCGTGATGCCATCCAGCGCCCATATCGTCAGGAGCAGTGTGATCGAGACGAGCACCGGCCGCAGTTGCGGCAGCATGATATGCCAGATCTCGTGCCAGAAATTCGCGCCGTCGACACGGACCGCCTCATAAAGTTCCTCCGGCACGGATTGCAGGCCGGCGAGTACCATGACCGCCACAAAAGGGAACATCTTCCAGGCGTTCACCGCGATGAGCGCAGGCATGACGGTGTTGGGATTGGTCAGCCAGCCGATCGGCTCGGAGATGACGCCGACCTGGGTCATTATATAGTTGATGATGCCGTAGTCGGTATGGAACATCCAAGCCCAGGTCATGGCTGCAACGATGCCGGGCACGACCCAGGGAATCAGCATGAGAGAGCGCACGAGTGAGCGGCCGGCAAAATGCTGATTGAGCAGGATGCCGGCTAGAATGCCCAGCAGAAGCTGGAATACGACCGAACCGATCACATAGTAGGCGGTGTTGAAGAGGATCAGCCTCGTCGATGGCGCGCTGATCGCGACGTTAAAATTCCGCATGCCCGCGAAAGCGCCGTTCGCGTCCGTTACGCTGAGCTCGGCGGTCGACAGCATCGGATAGACGATTAGCGCTGCAAGAAGCAGCATGGTTGGCAGGATGAACCAGACGCCGGGGCTGATATTTCGGATTGTCATGGAGATTCCGGATGTTGCGCGCCCCCACCAGATCGGCCAGGGCGCTCCACCTCAGTTCATGTGGACCGTTGGCAGGCTTCACTGCGACAACAGCGTCTCGATCTCGCTTGCGGCGGAATCCATGGCCTCCTGGACCGTGCTGCTCTGCAGCAGCGCTTCCTGGAGGTGGTTGTAGTAGATCTGGCCGATCTGTCCCCATTGGGGGATGGTCGGTTGCGGGCGGGCCTGTTTCAGCATCTCCTTATGCGCTTTCATAATCGGGTCGGCGAACCGTTTGTCGTCGAGGCCTGACATGGCGGCCGGGAACGTCGTCGTATAGAGGGCCTGGCGCTCGGGCTTCGACATGAAGGCGGCGAGCTTGATGGCGGCTTCCTTGTTCGGCGCATCCTTTGGAATGATGAAGTTCCAGCCGCCGAGTATGGCGGCGGTCTGTTTTCCTTCTGGATGGGGGAGCAGACCGACACCGATCTCGATGTCTGGTGCCGCCGCGCGGATGCGCTCGATGTCGGAGGTCGCACCCGGGATCATCGCTACGTTGCCGACCTGGAAGAGGCGGCGGAGGCCGTTGGAGTCGTTTTCCAGGGTCGATGGCGGCGATACCTTGTAGGTCGTGAAGAGATCGACATACAGCCTCACGCCCTCCACCGAGGCCGGCGAATTGACGATGACATCCTTGTTGTCCGGGCTGAGTATGCCGCCACCGTTCATCCACATGAACGGCAGCGAACGGAACAACGCATTGCCGGGTTGGTCCGCGCCACCGCCCGAAACCCCATAACCGAAGACCTGTTGGCCCTTGCTGTTCGTACGGGTCAGCTTCTTGGCGTAGTCGACGAACTCCGTCCAGGTCTGCGGCGGCGTTTCCGGGTCGAGGCCTGCTTCCTTGAATGCGCCCTTGTTGTAGATCAGTGCATGGGCTTCCGCTTGGAAAGGCAGGCCGTAGAGCTGGCCTTCATAGGTTGCCGTATCGAGGCTTGCGGGGAGAATGTTGTCGAACTGAACGCCGGCCGCCGTCAACTTGTCGCGCAGAGGCTCGAGCTTACCGGTCTGGGCGAGCGGAACGTTGGCGCCGTTCTGAACGTCGATCAGGTCCGGCGTGCTGCCGGATTGCAGCGCGACGAGGATGCGGCTCTGAAGACCGCCTGCGACGTTCGCCTCGACGCGGATCTTCACGTCGGGGTTCTCCTTCATGAATTCGGCGGCGTAATCCTTCGCCTTCTGCTCGTTCCAGTTCATCGTCCACCAGACGAGGTCTGCTGCGCATGCCAGGCTTGCCTGCGAAAGCAGCAGGGCAAAGCCGGCTGCCAGTGTCGTCCTCATGCGTTTCATGGTTATTCTCCTCCCTAGATTCGTCAGAAACGGACGCTCAAACCGCCTCCCTGGTCATCGCGTCCGAGATGGAAACCGGCGTCTTCGACGCGCCGAGCAGATGCGCCTGGGCGACGAGCGCGCGCATGTAGCCGATGGTGTAGGCCATGCCGGCGTGCCAGGGCGCGTTGCTGTGAACATCCGGCACGTGGTCAGGAACCATGATGCCGTCGAAGTCCTCGTCCCGCAGGATACGGATGATCTCGGCCATATCGACGTCGCCGTTGTCGATGAAGGTCTCCTCGTAATGGGGAACCTTGCCGCGCACGTTGCGGAAATGGACATAGGCGATCTTTTTCGCACGGGCGAAGCGGCGCGTCGCCTCGTAGACGTTGCCCGTCGTCATCTCCTGAAGGGAACCGATGCAAAATTCCAGTGCATTCGCGGAACTGTCGACAATCGAAGCCAGCCGGTCGTATTTCGATGGCTGGTTGACGAGGCGCGCGGTGCCACGCAGCGTCTCCACCGGCGGATCGTCGGGATGGGCGGCCAGCCGCACGCCCGCCGCTTCGGCCACCGGCACCAGTTCCTTCAAGAACCATTCGAGCCGCTGCCAAAGTTCCGCGTCGGAAACCGTCAGCGGTGGCGCACCCGCGACGGCCTGGCGATAGCGCATGTTCCACACCATGCCGTCCGGGATCGGCGCCTGCGCGTCGAAGCTCGACGTATCGAAGACGGACGTCACGGCACCACCGCGGCCGACTGGCAGGCGCCGCCAGCCCCAGACACCGGCAATCGAGAAGTTATAGCCGATGATCTTGATCCCGGCGCGGGCGGCATCCTCGATGAGCCTTTTCAGTCCATCCATCTGCCGCACCTTGTTCGGTCCATCCAGCAGGATGTCGGACCAGAAATTCGGCGCGAAATTCTCCATCGCAGCAATTTTCAGGCCGTACTCGCCGAGCATGTCGGCGACGCTCTTCATGTAGTCGTAGCTCCAGAGCGTCTCAGCGCTGCAATCGCCGAGGATTGGTCCCGGTCGGCCACCGGCAAGATAGGGAGCCGGGTCTTCGACGCGACTGTAACGGCCGAGATGAACGACGACGTCCTCTATGCCGAGCTGCTGCGCAAACTTGGCGTTGTCGCGGTTCAGCCGTTCGCCCGATAGCGTCATCCCAACTCGGATGGGCATGCATTCCTCCTTTGCACCCCGTATCGTTCAAATATGAACTTTTGCTGTTCTAATAAGAATGAGTTGCGATTTATGATCTGTCAAGCGGTATCGGGCGAGAAAGTGACGGCGCAAAAGGCTGCGGTAAAACCCGAGACCGTTCTCGTCCTCGCGGGCAAAGGGAGGATTGCCGCGGCGCCAACCGACACCACGTAAATGCGGAGTTGTGCATAAGCCCCGAGCGCTACAGCGCCGCCCGTCTTGTCAGACACGCAAAGGTCTGTAGCACTTTGATTTTCTGCATGTTTTTGTCCCTTGATCGGCTACGGTCAAAGGGGACATGCAGTACGGCATCCCGCGTTCAAATCGGGTCGATGAAAGCCGATAAGATGCTTAGAATCAAAGCGCTAGAGCCACTTTCTTGCGTTTATGTCGAACGCACGGCGCTCTATTCGAAGAAGTTGCGGTCCTCGTCCGCGAGATAGACAACAGCCTTGTCGACGATAAAGTCGACGCCCATTCCCGGCCTGTCCCAGACGTCCACAAATCCGTCCCTGACGATGGGGTTCGGCAGGCCTTCAACGATTTCGTACCACCAGTCCGGTTCGCCCATCGGTATTTCGAAGGCGATGTAGTTCTGGGGGAGGGTGGCGGACACCTGCACGAGCGCGGCAAGTCCAAGCAGACCGTTGGCCGTTCCATGCGGCGCGAACAGCAGCCCATGGATCTCGGCATATTCCGCGACGCGCTTCAGTTCGGCGATGCCGCCGACATCGCATGGATCGGGCCCGAGAATATTGACGGCACGGGTTTCGATGAGTTCGCGAAAGTTCTGGCGCAGATAGATCTGCTCGCCAGTATGGATCGGCGTCGACGTGCTTGTGGTGAGATCGCGGTAGGCCGGCGCGCCGACGTAGGGCGACTGGTCGCCGGTGAGGATATCCTCGATCCACATTAGATTGAGCGGCTCCACGGCCTTTGCGAATTTCTTCGCATCCGGCAGCGTCCAGCCTGGGCCGCAATCGAGAGCGAGCCCTACCTTGTCACCGGTAACCTCCTTCATCGCCTCGACGCAGGCGACGACATGATTAAAGCCCTTCTCCGTGAGATAGCCAGTATCCCTTAGTCCAGGCATCGGCTTTGTCGTGACCTCGCCGTAGTGAAAATCCGGTACCTGGCGAGCCATGGGGCTGTGGAATGCGATCGGCTGCTTGATGATGGTGAAGCCTTCGGGCGAAGCCATCATCTTCCTGCAGTCGGCGGCATAATCCTCCGGTCCCCAGCCGGCCATCGGAAAGCGGACCCCACCGTTATAGACCCGAACCCTGTCACGCACCTTGCCGCCGAGCAGTTTGTAGACAGGGATGCCCGCGGCCTTGCCGGCGAGATCCCAGCAGGCCATCTCGATGGCGCTGATGGCGCTGCCCCATGGCTTGAACGCGCCGCGGTGGCGTATGCGCAGCATGACGCGCTCCACGTTGGTCGGATCCATGCCGAGGATCATATCGCGCAGGAGCAGGACGTGTTCCCTGGCGTAGGGTTTCCAGAACTCGATTTGCCCATAGCCGGACAGACCCTCGTCAGTGACAAGCCGCACGACCGGGTGGCGCCCGAAAAGCGCGCATTTGACATCGATGATCTTCAAATTCGTCCTCCCCCTGCCACCGGCCGGTGGCATGCTCAGATATCCGGAATACCGCTGGAAATTTCGGCGGCCGACTCGACCACCAGGTCGCGCAGCCTGTCGCGCTCGTCGTTTTCCTTGTCGGCAGCCAGGTAGGGGATGCTCAATGCCGCAATCACCCTTCCCGATGGTGCCGTGATGGGCGCCGCGATCGCCCAGACGCTGCCGCCGTGTTCGCCGCGGTCGCTTGCCCATCCCTGCTTGCGGATGCGGTTGAGTTCCGTCGAAAGCTTGGCCGGGTCCGTTATGGTGCGGGGCGTGTACTTCTGGAGCGGCGTTGCGAGGAACTTGGCTATCGCCTCGGGGGTCATATGGGCGAGCAGCAGCTTGCTGGCTGCGCCGGCATGAAGAGGAAAGGCCTGTCCGACTGCCGGATTGAGGGCGTATTGGCCCTGTCCGGCAAAGGCTGCGACCACGACCACCGCCTGGTTGTCGAGTACGGAGAGCTTGTTGGCCTCGCCGGTCAAGTCGGCCAGCTTCTTCATGGCGGGCTGCGCTACGGCCAAGAGATCGAACGTCGCTTCGGAGCGGACCTTGGAGGCGAGGCTGAGCAGGCGTGGCCCCAGGACATAAGTCCCATCGAGCCGGCGCTGGACCACGTTGTGGGCGTGCAGCGTGTTCAGAATACGATAGACCGTGCTACGCGGCACAGAAAGTTGCTCGGAAAGACCGCGAATGGTTTCGCCGGCAGGCTGCAGCTCCAGCGAGGACAGGATCTCCATCATCCGCTCGAGCACCGGGACGCCGTTCTTGTCCTTGTCGTCTTGGCTGTTTTCGTCGCTCATCAAATATCCTTCACCGTCATTCAGCTACGAATGAAATAAATTCCTATTTGGAGCAATACCCGATTTTTTCATCACCGACACCATTCCCTCATTGACACCGTCTTTGTCAACATTCATTCTTAAATGAATAATATCAGTTTAAATATGAACGGATGCGACTGGTGGGGCCAGTCCGGAGGAGGGATGACATTGAAATAGTTCGATGGCGACGCCAAGCCGCGCCTGCCGTTCCGACCGCTGGAGCGCCGGCGGGGGATGCCGCGGCTTCAAGATTTTCAACCGCATGAACATTTTTCAGCCTCTCCGCCGGACCGGCGAAGACGAAACACAGGAAAACATCCATGATTCAGACACAGGACATCAAACGGCCGCCGCGCGAATGGGTCGAGGCGATCAAGGAAATCGGCGCCGCCACGTCCTCCAGCCAGCTGAGCAAGATGGGCATTCGCAATACGCATATCTGCGGCCCGATCTCCCGCCGGGAAGGGCAAGTGATGTGTGGGCCGGCGCTCACCCTGCAGTTCGTACCCAAGCGCGAGGACCTTCAGGACGCGGACGAGTACGCCCAGCCGGAAAAGCAGTTGCACAGGCACGTCCTATACCACACCCAGCCGGGTGACGTTGTGGTGGTGGATGCGCGCGGCGACATGAAGAGCGGCATCTTCGGGGAGATGATGCTCACCTATTTCCAGGGTAAGGGCGGTGCCGGCGTAGTGATCGACGGGTGCCTGCGAGACTATCCGAACGCCAAGCACCTCGATCTCGGTATGTGGATCCGCGGGCTGACGCCGAACTTCCACACCCAGACGGATCTCATGCCCTGGGGCGTCAACGTGCCGATCTCCTGCGGCGGCGTGTTCGTCATGCCGGGCGACATCATTATCGCCGATGACGACGGTGCGGTCGTCGTACCCGTTTCGCATGCGGAAGAGCTGATCAGACGCGCATCGACCCACCACGAATGGGAGGAATTCTCCAAGGAGAAGCTGCTCGCCGGCGGCGAGCTCAAGCGTTACTACCCGCTACATGACGACGCACGGCCCGAATACGAGGAGTGGCTGCGCAACAAAAACGCGAAGTGAGGCCGTCTCCCATGGAAAAAGCGACACTCGATGAGGGGACGTTCAGCCTGGTGTGCGACTGCCGGTCGCAACTCGGTGAAAGCCCGGTCTGGAGCGAGACCGAACAGGTGCTCTACTTCGTCGACATCCGCGGCCCGTCGATCAATCGCTTCGACCCCGCGACCGGCGAACTCCAGCGCTTCATGCAGTCCGAAGAGATCGGCTGTATCGGCCTTGTCCGTGGCGGTGGGTTCATTGCCGGCCTGCGATCCGGCATCTGGCGGCTCGACTCTCGGGGCAAGCCGATCCTGAAGCTTGCGGATAACCCGGAAGGCACCGAAACGAGCCGCTTCAACGATGGTCGCGTCGGTCCGGACGGACGGTTCTATGCGGGCACGGTGGATGAGAGCAGGCAGCAAGCGGCAAAGCTATACCGCTATGACAGCAATGGACTTGCGCCGCTGATGGAGGGGCTCATGACCTCCAATGGCCTTGCGTTCTCGCCGGACGGCAGGACGCTTTACCATGTAGACTCTCCCGTTTCGAAGGTTACGGCGCATGATTTCGACAAATCGGCGGGTGCGATTTCAGGCGGACGTGTGTTGATCGAAATACCCGACAACCCGGCGGCGCGGCCGGACGGAAGCACGATAGATGCGGAAGGCTGCTATTGGGTGGCGATCTTCGGCGCAGCCTTGGTCCGACGCTTCTCGCCGACGGGCGAGTTGATGGCCGAATATCCTGTGCCGGTGAAGTGCCCCACGATGCCTGCCTTCGGCGGCCCGGACAGGCGCACTCTGTTCGTGACGACAGCGGGGAGCCGCAGACCTCCGGAGGAAATGGCCCAATTCCCCACATCCGGCAGCCTGTTTGCCATGCGGGCACCGGTTGCAGGCGTGCCGGAGCCATTCTTCGACGAAGACATCTGACGAAAAGCCGGTCGTGAGGCCGGTTTCTTTCACGATCTGGCGGAAGGCCGGCCACCCGAGTGGCCGGCCGTTCTTCTATTCGAAGCCCATGATCTTGTGGGGCACATAGTGCTCCGTCAATTCCTTCAGGTCTTCCGGCGTCAGCTTGATCGTGACCGCCTCCGCGGCATCGACGATCTGGCTCTCGCGGCTGACGCCGACGATCGGAGCCGCAACGGCCGGGTTGGACAGAAGCCAGGCTATGGCGATGCGGGCGCGGGGCACGCCATGGCGCCTGGCGACATTGGCGACGGCATTGATGACCTTCGCATCGGCCTCTTCCGTATCGCCGTAGAGGACCGGCCGCAGGATGTCGGTGCCCTTGCGCAGCGAGTCATGCCCGTCCTCGCGGGCGAGAAGGCCGCGGGCAAGGGGGCTCCACGGGATGAGGCCGACACCTTCGGCCGCGCAAAGCGGCACCATTTCCCGCTCTTCCTCGCGGTTGAGCAGGTTGTAGTGGTTCTGCATCGAGATGAAGCGCGCCCAACCCTTGCGGTCCGAAAGGTAGAGCGACTTGGCAAACTTCCAGGCATGCATGGAAGAGGCGCCGATATAGCGAACCTTTCCGATCTTCACGAGATCCGTCAGAGCTTCGAGTGTCTCTTCGATCGGCGTTACCGGATCCCAGCGATGAATCTGGTAGAGATCCACGTAGTCGGTGCCGAGGCGCCGCAGGCTATGATCGATTTCCTGCATGATCGCCTTGCGCGAGAGTCCCTTTGCATTCGGGCCGTCGCGCAGCGGAGAATTGATCTTGGTTGCCAGCACGATCTCATCGCGCTTGGCGAAGTCCTTGAGGGCGCGGCCGACAATCTCCTCGCTGGAGCCGTTGGAGTAGATGTTGGCCGTGTCGAAGAAATTGACGCCGAGCTCGATCGCCTTCTTGATCAGCGGGCGGCTGTCCTCTTCTACGAGTGTCCATTTCGGATTGCCGCGATCGGGTTCGCCGAAGGTCATGCATCCGAGGCAGATGCGCGAGACCTCGAGCCCCGAATTCCCCAGTCTGGTATATTCCATCGTCAAGACTCCGATTATTTGCTTTCCTGGATAAGTTCGATGCGATAGCCATCCGGATCGTCGACGAAGGCGATCGCGGTGGTACCGAATTTGACCGGGCCGGGCTCGCGAACGATCTTGACCCCTTCGTTCCGCATGGCCTCGCAGGCGGCGTAGATATCCGGCACGCCGACGGCGAGATGGCCGAAGCCATTGCCCTTTTCGTAGCTCTCGACGCCGTAGTTGTAGGTCAATTCGATCATCGGATCGGTCTTTTCGGCACCGTAGCCGATGAAGACGTTGGTGTAGTTGCCTTCCGGCACATCGATCGTGCGGATGACCTCCATGCCGAAGTGCTTGGAGTAGAAGTCGATCGATCGCTGCAGATCGCCGACACGGATCATCGTGTGCATGATCCTCGGTGGCTTGGCAGTTTGGGTGGCTGTTGCCATTGTCTGTCTCCTCTATGGTGGATAGGTCGGCTACGTCGTAGCCGATGGTGAAAAAATCTTTCCAAAACAAAAACTTACCCTGGAAACGGAGAACTTTGTTATGTAAAACCATTCATATGTTGCGGAATGCAATAACAGCGTTGCCGCATGGTCCGGATGGAGGAACGGCTATGGATTTGAAAGGTAAGGTGGCGCTTGTGACGGGTGCGGGCTCCGGCATCGGAAAGGCGTCGGCGCTCATGCTGGCTGCTCGAGGCGCAAGGGTCGCGGTGCTGAGCAGGACCGGGAGCGAGATACTGAAGGCGAAGGAGGAGATCGAGGCCGCTGGCGGCGAGGCGCTGGCGCTCACCGGCGATGTCAGCCTCGAGGACGACATGAAAGGCGCGGTTGAAACGCTCGTCTCGGCCTGGGGACGGCTCGACATCGTGGTCGCTAATGCCGGCATCAACGGCGTATGGGCGCCGATCGACGATCTGCAGCCGCATGAATGGGACAAGACGATCGCCGTCAATCTGCGCGGCACCTACCTCACCATTCATTGCGTCGTGCCGCACCTGAAGCTTGCCGGCGGCGGCTCGATCGTCGTCGT